>CAUJJX010000047.1 GCA_963205165.1 Pseudomonadota bacterium
CCTAGAGTTCGCCCGCCCGCAGTTCCGCGATGAAGGCGTCGTAGTCCGACGTGTCGCCGTGCGTCTGCAGCAGCTCGTAGTAGTCCTGCGCGATCTGCGCCTGCTGCTCGCGGTTGTAGTCGCGGTAGTGCCGACCCGCGGCCCGGTCGCGGCGCAGCCCGGCGGCCCCGCCGTAGCCGTAGCCGATCGTGGCCTGCGCGTGGATCGCCTGCCCGAGGTACTGCGAACCCGTCCGTTCGTACTGGTACACGTGCGTCAGCTCGTGCACGACGATCGCGAGATTGCTGCGTCCGTGGGCGCCGGTGCTCGGCAGGTTGATCGTGTGGAAGGTCGCGAAGGCCCGCCCCTGGTTTAACGAGAACACGATGCTCAGGATGCCACTCTCGGCGACTCGAACGCGGTCCCAGCGGATGGCGCTCGGGCCCAGCACCGACTGCGCGGCGGCGATCTCCGGGCCGGTGAGCGGCGTCGCGCGCGTCACGAGGTGCGTGATGAACTCGATCGCCTCCGGGCCGGACAGCACGTCGAACACCCGCGACACCAGCGTGAGCAGCCAGCCGCCGGCGCTGAGCGCGCGGTTCCAGAGGAAGTCCCCGAGACCGGACAACCCGCCCGATGCGAGCGCACGGATCGCGTCCGGGATGAACGTCAGGACGCCCACGAACCCGTCGAGCAGCGTCTGCCCGAGCCGCAGGAGTCGCGCCGGCAGTTCGCGCAGCAGGTCGGCGGCCCAGTTCGCGGCGTCGACGATGCGATCGCCGACCCATCCGAAGGCGCTGCCGATCGCGCGGCCGACGGTCTGGATGCCCGACCAGACGTCGTCCCAGAATCCGCCCTGCACGCGGCGCCCGCCGGTGCGGCTCGTGCGAACGGCGCCCGGCATCCCGTGCACCGGTGCCGAACCACCCTGCTGGATCGTGTGCGTCAGTTCGTGCGCGAGCAGCGTGCGGCCGACCGGCGTCTCCGGGGCGTACTCGCCGGCCCCGAACACGACGTGCGATCCGACGGTGTAGGCGCGGGCGCGCAGCGACGCTGCCGACCGGCCCGCAGCTTCGTCCGCATGGACACGGACGCCCGAGAAGTCGGCGCCGAACCGCGGTTCGAGGAGTACGCGCGTCGCCGCATCGAGCGGCTGGCCGGGCCGCGCGAGGACATCCTCGACGTTCTGCGTGGCACCGCCCGGCACCGCCGCCGGACGCGACGCCGGACGCGCCGGTCGCATGCCGAGATCCGCGAGGACGCCGGCCGTCACCCGATCGGCTTCGCGTTCAAGCGGGTCGCCTGGGCGCCCCATCGGCAGCCGCGTGGGCGCGGGCGCGCAACGCGGACAGCCGCCGCCGCACGCGCATCCGTGCGACGCCTCGGGACCCGCGGTGCGACGAGCGACAGGCCCGGATGGCACCGGCGTCATCCGGGCACCGTCGGGCTCGCGGCGCCGGGTGGTCTGGGGAGCGTGGATCACGGCAGCCTCCGTCGGATGTCGATCAGGAACCGGGCTTCTTCTTCGCAGCCGGGCGCTTCGGTTTGGCAGAGGCCGTCGCCGGTTTCGCGGTGGGGGCCGTTGGCTTCGCCGCGGCCACCGCCGGTTTCGCCGCTGCCGTCGCAGGTTTCCGCGCTGCTGCTGGCCCGGCACTGGTCGACGGACTTGCCTCCTCCGCCGCCTTCGACGCGGCGCCGGTGCGCGCGGCCTTCGCCGACTTCGCAGCCGCCGGCGCCACCGCCCTCGGCACGACGACACCCGGATCACCCGGCCGCACCGGCACGACGGGCGTGACCGGCACCACCGGCTTCACCGGCTCGGCCGGCGTCACGACGACACCCGGCTTCACGATGCCGGGGTCGATCTTCAAGCCGTCGCCGAGCCGCGGATCGACGACGACCCGCACGCGCTTCAGCTCGGTCGTCGAGAGTTTCACCTCGCGCAGCTTGCGGTCGCCCGCGGCGAGCGCGAACACGCCACCGGCCTCCGGGATCACCCTGCCCTGATCGCCCGCCACTTCGAGGCGAAGCGACTGGCCGGCCGGCAGCTTCTCCACGACAGCCGCCGGGACCGTGATCGCGTAGTAGCCCGCCGCGTCGGTCTTCACGACGCCGAGCCCCGCGTCCTTGCCGTTCGCGTCGACGACCCGGACGTCGGCCCCCGCGACGCCCGCGCCGCGCGCATCGAGGATGCGGCCCTGGATCAGCGCGTCGGCGCGGTCGACGATCGGCGAGCGCACCCGCGCGATCTGCGCCTCGGATTCGAGCGCCCCGATGAGATCGAGTCCCTGCGTCGCGCGGGCCGTGAACCGCCGCACCCGCGCATCGTCGGCGCCGACCTTGCGCGTCAGGCGCGCGGCCTCGGCCTGGAACAGCGCGCGCGTCGAGAGGCTCACGTCGCGCACGCGATCGATGGAATCCACGCGCTGCTGCTGGATCAGGTCGAACAGCTTCGCGAATTCTTCCTTCGCGCTGTCGGCATCCTGGTTCGAGTTGGCCATCGTCTACCCCTTCGCCTTGAACATCAGGTCGGAAATCATGTTCAGACTGCGGCACAGCGCGCCCGGATTCAGCACCTGGTTGCCCACGTGCACTTCCGGCATCGCCGCGTTCATGTCGGTCGAGACGATGCAGTGGTCGCCCTGGTTCAGGCTCGTGTCGTTCATCCGGACCGCGAGGCTGTAGAGCGACATCTGCGTCGCCTCGCCGCGTTCCGCGAGCCGGTTGCCGCAGGCCCGCACCGTCGCGCCACCGAGATACGCGTTCGCGAACAGCGCGCCCGTCCGGTAGCTCATCGCCTGGTTGCCCTGGTACGACAGGTCGTCGAGCGACACGATGAACTGGCAGCTCCGGCTCGTGTTCCACGCACCCGTGCGCACCTGGTTGCCGTCGAACCGCGTGTAGCCGCCGGGCATCACGCGATAGACGAACTCCTCGCGCTCGAACTCCGCGTACGCGCGGCGGCGCACCGAGAGCGTCGTCGCCTCCGTGATCGACGCCGTGTCGGTCGCGAGATCGGTCCCGCCGCCGAGCGACTGGACGCCGCCGAGATTGAAGAGCAGGACCGTGCCGGCGACGCGGTCGACGGCGCGCGGCCCCGAGAGTTCGCTCGACAGGCTGTTGTCGGTGACTGCCACCGGGCCGAAGGCCAGGAGCGTCAGCGCCTGCCCGGCCGGCTGGTCGACGACGTTGTGATGGATGCGTGCCGCCGGCCGCTGGCTGGCCGTGAGCGCCGCCGCGCCGCTCGTGAAGGCACCGGCCACGCTCGTCGCGGACGCGAGCCCGACGACGACGCCGCCGCGCATCCCGGGCTGGAGCTTCGTGGCGTCCGACGACGCGACGAGCGGTCCGTTGCCGGCGATGCGATTGCCCTCGATCGACAGTTCCTCGGCGATCGCGACGAACACGCCGCACACCGGATCCACGTGGCTCGTGCCGTTGCCCTCGATCTGGTTGCCGGTGATCGAGACGTCCTCGACGAGACCGAGCGAGACGCCACCGACGCCGCGCAGCTGCGAGACGTCGCGCAGCATCCCCTCGAACGGATTGCGCAGGCAGCCCGTGATCCGGTTGTCCGCGATGGCGAGGCCGATGACCGGATTCCCGTAGACCACGAGGAACAGGATCAGCGGCGACAACTGCACGCCCTTGCGGGCCGCGATCAGTTCGAGGATCTCCGCCGGCAGGGGCGCGATGCCGATGCCGCTGAGCCCCATGCCGGCGATGCGGTTGCGCTCGATCCGGACGTCGTAGAGGAACGCGAAGAGTTCGTCGAGATTGCTCTCGGCCTCCTTCAGTTCGATCAGGTAGAGGCTGAAGTTCGCGTACTGCTGCAGCTTCATCGCGCCGATCGCGATGCCGGGCGTGACCACCGTGACTTCGTAGCGTCCCTTCGGCCCCGTTGCTACAAATCCGCCGTTCGTCGACGTGACGGCGTGAAGCTCCTCGCCCGTCTCGACGTTCGTGAACGCGAGCTGCACGCCCGCCGCCTCGGTGCCATCCGGGTAGGCCACGACGCCCGCGACCGTCTCGGACGTGATCGTCACGAAGAACGCTTCGGCGTCGTCGGCTGGCGGCACCGTCACGACGAGCAGGCTGCCGAGTGCGATGCCGTCGCCGGCGCCGCCCGTGATCGTGTTGTCCGCGACGCGCACGCGCTCGGAACCCGCCGCGACCTGGATGCCGGACAGCGCGCGATACGGCGCCTTCTCCTCGACGAGCACCACGCCGTCCCAGACGCGTTCGAGGAAGACCCGCACGCGGCTGCGCTGCCGGTACACCTTGCCGAAGCGCGCGCAGTCGTCGGTCGGACGCACGTTGCCGCCGCTGTCTTCCGTGATGTCGAGATCGGGCGTGCGCAGCGCGGGCAGCACCGTCAGCTCGTTGCGCTCGACGACGCTGTCGTCCGCCTGCAGGTAGATGCCGACGCCCGCGCCGTCGCGATCGAGCATGCGGATGCGGTTGTCGCGGATGCCGATGGCCGCGCCGTTGTCGACGCGCACGCCGACCTCGCCCGCGAGGATGCGGTTGTCGCGCACCTCGACGTGCGACGCACCGCCCGCCTTGCTGCCGCGGATCACGATGGCGGTGCCGGCGAGCGTGGCCATGTCCATCGAGACGAGCAGCACGCCGCGGGAATCCGTCACGAGGAACAGCGGATCGTCCGCGCGGTCGGCGGGCGGCACGATCTTCGTGCGCACGCCGCAGCCGTGGATCGTGACGTCGCGCCGCCGGTCGATGACGACGCCGCCCGTGTGCAGGCCGGGCAGCAGGCAGATCTGTCCGCCGGCCTTCGGCAGCGCGTCGACGGCTTCCTGGATCGAATCGAAATCACCGTGCGTCGACTGGCCGTCACCGACGACATACGTGCAGCACGTGCCCTGCCGCGTGAGCGGACGGAAGACGCGACGGCAATCGTCGATGTCCCCGCCAGCGCGGGTCGCCGTGGCGTCCTTGCGCCATTCGACGATACCGAGCGCGACGCGATGCCGGACGACCCCTTCGGGCGGCGAGTGGTCCGGCCACTTCGACGGATCGTTGCCGACGCCGGCCGCGCGTACGGGGAAGGTCCAGTAATCCCCGGTGCGATAGTTCGAGAGATCCGCCGCCGCGGCATCGAACGCGAGGCGGATGCCGTCCTCGAGCTCGGCCGGGTCAGCGGGGCCGTCGGGGAAGGCCTTGACCTCCGCGATGCCGTCCCACAGCCGGAAGAACACGCTGTCGGACGCGCTCGCGCCGGGCCATGTCCCGTAGTCGGGCGTGAGCACGAGTTCGTCCTGCTGGCTCGGCACGGCCGACGCACCGAACACGGCCTGCCACGTGCCGAAGGCGTCGCGGCGATACGCCTCGAGATAGAAGCCGGGAAGACCGCAGGCTTCGATCGCCTGCCGGTTCGCCTCGATGCGGATGTGGTTCGGCGAGACCTGGCGGCCGCGGCCGACGAGTCCGCCGTTGAACCGCGACCACTTGAAGCGCGCGCGGCCGGCCTTCGGTTCGCCGATCTCGATGCGGTAGAGCGCGTGTTCGAGACCGGTGTAGCCGCCGCCGGCTTCGACGGGGCAGTCGCCGGCGATCACGAGCGCGGGCTGCGGCGTGACCGTCAATCGACCGCGCTTCGAGAGATCGTCCCGGGCGCGGGCCGCGGCTTCCGCGCAGCCTTCGTCGTCGTCGAGCCGCACGAGCCGCAGCGCCATGCAGGCGCGGGCGCGTTCCGTCGTGTCGACGCCGCCGAGCGCGGGTTCGAGCAGTTCCGCCGGTTCCTCGAAGGCGCTGACGGATTCCTCCCAGACCTCCAGCAGCACGGCGTCGCGCGCGCCTTCCTTGACGTCGGCGACGGAGATCCCGGCGGCGTTCACCGGCACCGGCAGCCACGACGCCGGCAGGTTCGCGACGTTCGACGGCGCGACGACATGGACGCCGTCCGCCCAGCCGCGTCCGGGTTCGAGCGTGATCGCGACGTGGTCACCGTCGACCTTCGCGCTCGTGACCCGGAAGCTCGCGAAGACGCTCGCGGGCACCGCGAACACACCGGACCCGATCGTGTCGCGGGCCATCGTCTCGCGCCAGCGCACCTCGATGTCGCCCGCGGCGTTCCAGTCGGCGTCGAGCAGCACGCGGCCCTGCTGGTGCAGGACCCGCGTGTCGTTGCCGGCCGGATCGAAACCCCATCTGGAAAAGTCGCCCTTCATGGTCGTGATCCTCAGGTGACGGTGATCAGCACCGGCCGCACGCCGAGCGGCATGAACTCCCGGCAGCGGATGCTGATGTTCTTCCACTTGTGCGTGGTGAGCAGGAATCCCCAGGCGCCCATCTCGTCGCCGCCGGGTCCCTGTTCGAGAATGGCGCGACCGCAATCGCGCTGGAGTTGTGCGTAGCCGGGCCGCCCGAAGGCTTCGTCGACGAACCGGAGCAGCGCGGCTTCGCCGAAGACACAACCCTGGTGACGCGGCAGTCGATCACCCGCGCCGGAGAAACGGCTTGCCCGGAGACAGCCGGCGAGCGTGTCGTGCACTTCGAGCCGGTGCACCCAGAGCCCGCCCTCGCCCGTCGCGCTCCAGACGCGCATGCGGCCGAAGCAGGTCATCCCGCGGACGACGGTCAGCACCGGGCCCCACGCCGTCGCGGGGTCCCCCGTCGCCGGCCCGACCGCGAGCGGGGCGAGGTGCACGGCCACGCCGGCGCCGGCATCGACGATCGTGTTCTCCAGCGTGAGCAGATAGGTGCTGTCGATGCGCAGCGCGCCGCAGATCGAATGGCGCAGATGGACCGACGGGATCTGGTCGAACGCCGCGATCTCCGCTGGCAGCGTGAATCCGTGATCGCCGTCGAGGCGCATCGACGCGAGCGACGGTGCGCGCACGCCATCGAGGCCCAGCGCACCGCCGGGGTCCAGCGTGCAGCCGTCGATGAACAACCGATTGACGGCGGCGCGTTCGATCAGCGCGTCGCCGGCGAAGCCAGCAGCGCGTGCGAGATGGAGGCCTTCGAGCCGGACGCCGAGCGTCGCCATCACGGCGTCCGCGCCCGGCCCGGTCACGTCGTCGACGCGGAACGCCAGCGGACGCGCGAGCCGGATCACCGGACGCTCGCCGTCGGCCGCACGGATCACGAGATCGTGCGCGAGGCGCAGCACGCGGCGTCCGCCCTCGTCGCCGATGCCGGGCACCGCGGCGAGGTCGAGGTCATGCGTGAGGCTGTCGGCGATCTCGATGAACACCGGGCCGGGTCGGGTCGCGATGTCGGCGAGTGCGTCGCGCAACGCCGTCGCGGGGTTCTGCGTGTGGCCGTCGATGCGGATGCGGATCGCGCCCACCGGCACGCGCAGCGCAGACCGCGGCACCGGATGCGCACCGATCGCGCCGGCGGCGCCGTACGCGACCGATGCGAGCAGGCCGTCGCGGACCGGCTGCGCTTCGTTCGCGAGATCGGAGACGCCGACGACGATGCGTCCGCGCGCCGGATCGATCGCGATCTCGTGCGCGCTAAGCGGCGGTTGCAGCGCGGACTCCCACGCGCAGAGATTCGCCCCGCGGAATCGCCACGGCGTGCCGCGCAGCGCGGGCGTGTCGGGCATGTGGATGGTGAGCCCCGGCGACGCCACGTGATCCGGCCGGCCCGCGCCACGGAACAGCACCTGCACGTACGCGTC
>CAUJJX010000048.1 GCA_963205165.1 Pseudomonadota bacterium
ACGTCGTGACGACCATCCGCTCGATCTGCCGGGAGTCCTACGCGGCCGCGTATCCGGGCGTCGCCGCGATGACGGTGATCATCCCGGCGCTCGGCGCGGCGCTGGCGGTGGTGCTGTTCAGCTTCTGAGCGAAGCTCGCACGGGTCCGGCGGTGGCAGTCGCGCTGTCCGCTGCCGGACCCCGGCGTTCGCCGGGGACACAGGATGCGCAATGCCAGGCCCCCGGGATCCGGCTGGCCGCGTCGTTCCGCGATGCGTGCGAACAGCGCAGGCCCCGGGCCCGGATCACGGCATCCGTCCCCCGTCCCAAGGTCACCAGCAAGCGAACCCGCTCGACCGCCACCGCTCACCGTCCCGGCATTACCGGCTAGACTCGCGCCGTTTTCCAATCCGACCCGCCGCTCATCGTGAAGCAGACCATCGTTACGCTGGACATGGAGGGAGTCCTGACTCCCGAAATCTGGATCGCCGTCGCCGAGAAGACCGGCATCCCGGAGCTGCGCCGCACGACGCGGGATGAGCCCGACTACGACAAGCTGATGCGCTACCGGCTCGACATCCTCGACCGGCACGGCATCACGCTGTCGCAGATCCAGGAGGTGATCAGCTCGCTCGGCGCCCTGCCCGGCGCCCGCGCCTTCCTCGACGAGATCCGCTCGTTCACGCAGCTCGTGATCCTGTCGGACACCTTCGAGCAGTTCGCCGCGCCGCTGATGCGTCACCTCGGCATGCCGACGCTGCTGTGTCACCGGCTCGTCGTCGAGGACGATCGCATCGTCGACTACAAGCTGCGCCTGCCGGAGCAGAAGCGCGAAGCGGTCGCCGCGTTCAAGAAGCTGAACTACCGCGTGATCGCCGCGGGCGACTCGTTCAACGACACGACGATGCTGATCGAGGCCGACGCCGGTTTCCTGTTCCACGCGCCCGACAACGTGAAGCAGCTGTTCCCGCAGTTCGAGGCGCTGGAGGACTACGACACGCTGCTCCAGCGGATCCGCGGCGCGTTGTCCGCGGACTGACCGGACGACACGACGCCGCCGCCGACCGAAGGCTCCACGAGCCCACCGGGCGGTGGGGCGCAACACGCACGAACGCCGAGGGGCCGCGCAATGCATCGCGCGGCCCCTCGGCGTTTCGACCTGCAGCGGGTGACGAACGCTCAGTGACTGATCATCCACGGACGCTTCGTCGGGAAGCTCTTCCCGCCGTCGGCCGCCACGTGCGTGGCCTTCGACGGTTTCCCGCATCCGCATCCGGGGCCGTGCACGTGACCCAGCTTCGACGACGACTTCGGTTCGTGCCGTGCCCGCTCGTTGGTGGCGTGGGCGATGCGCATCGCGGACGGCATGCCGGCATAGGCCGGTGCCGTCAGCATCGCGCGATCGGCCGCGCTGCCGCACTCGGGACACGCGTGCGGCAGTTTCGAATCGGCCATCGGACGCAGGGCCGTGAACTCGGTCCCGCAGCCGGGACACGCGTACTCGTAGACGGGCATGGCGCGCTCCTTACTTGTCCGGCGACAGCGGGAGATCGATGCCGCCCTTGATGTGTTTCACGGGGCCTGCGTCGCTCGGGTTGATGTCGAAGTCGAAGATCTGCGTCGGCAGCCACAGCGTTGCGCACGCATTCGGGATGTCGACGACGCCGCTGATGTGACCCTGCACCGGCGCCGTCCCCAGGATCGAGTACGCCTGCGCCTTCGTGTAGCCGAATTTCGTGAGGTACTCGATCGCGTTGAGACATGCCTGCCGATACGCGACGTGCACGTCGAGGTAGTGCTGCTTGCCGTACTCGTCGACCGAGATGCCTTCGAAGATCAGGTAGTCGTTGTACGAGGGCGTGATCGGGCTCGGCTTGAAGATCGGGTTCCTGATCCCGTACTTCGCGACGCCACCCTTGATGAGCGTGACCTTCATGTGGACCCAGCCCGCCATCTCGATGGCGCCGCAGAACGTGATCTCGCCGTCGCCCTGGCTGAAGTGGAGGTCGCCGACCGAGAGGCCGCCGCCATCGACGTACACCGGGAAGAAGATCTTCGAACCGCGCGAGAGATCCTTGATGTCGCAGTTGCCGCCGTGTTCGCGCGGCGGAACGGTGCGCGCACCCTCGGACTGGATCTTCGTCTTCAGATCGCCCTTCGCCTTGCCGGCGTGGGCCGTCGATGCGAACGGCGCATTCGCCAGCGGCGGCACGCGGTCCGGCTGCGTCGCGATGAAATCGACCTCGCGCGTGTTCCACGTCTCGAGCAGCTTCGGATCGGGCAGGCAGCCGATCAGCCCGGGGTGGATGAGGCCCGCGAACTTCACGCCCGGCACGTGGCGCGAGTGCGTGAACATGCCGCTGATGTCCCAGATGGACTTCTGCGCGAACGGGAAGTGCTCCGTCAGGAAGCCGCCGCCGTTCTTCTTCGAGAAGAAGCCGTTGAAGCCCCACAGGCTGTCCTGCTTCGCGCCGATGTCGAGCAGTTCGACGACGAGCAGGTCACCGGGCTGCGCACCCTTGACGCCGACCGGGCCCGACAGGAAGTGCACCGTCGACAGGTCGATGTCGCGCACGTCGTCCGCGCTGTCGTTGTTCTTGATGTAGCCGCCGGTCCAGTCGTACGTCTCGAGGACGAAGTCGTCACCGGGGTTCACCCAGCAGGCCATCGGGATGTCCGGATGCCAGCGGTTGTGGATGTTCTCGTTGTCGTAGGGCGAGCTGTTCAGGTCGACCTTGATGAGTGTTTCCGGCATGGCGCTCTCTCCTTGGTGTGTGCGTGTGTCGATGGGAACGGGACGTCTCGCGACGGATGAATGCGGTCGGTGCCTGCGGGCCCTAGACCGAGAGGTACTGCTTGATGCGGGCGGGGTCGATGTCGGCGCGGGCGGCCTCGTGGACGAAGCGTCCGCCCTCGATCACGAACATCCGGTCGGCCACCTCGAGCGCGAACGACAACACCTGCTCCGACACGACGATCGTGATCTCGCGCAGCTTGCGGATGTCGTTCAGCGCCTTCGCGATGTCCTTGATGATCGACGGCTGGATGCCCTCGGTGGGCTCGTCGAGCAGCAGCACCTTCGGGTTCGTGACGAGGGCGCGGCCGATCGCAAGCTGCTGTTGCTGGCCACCGGACAGGTTGCCGCCCTTGCGCTTGCGCATGTCGAAGAGCACCGGAAACATCGCGTAGATGTCCTCGGGAATCTCCTTCACCTTCGCGTTCTCGAGACCGGTCTCGAGGTTCTCCTGCACCGTCAGCGTCGGGAAGATCATCCGGCCCTGCGGCACGTACGCGACACCCTTCGCGACGCGGCGGTACGACTCCTCCTTCGAGATGTCGGCACCGTCGATCTGCACCTGCCCGGACTTCGTCGGCAGCACGCCCATCAGCGCCTTGAACAGCGTCGTCTTGCCCATCCCGTTGCGGCCCATGACCGCGACGGTCTCGTTCTTCCGCGCCTCGAACGAGACGCCGTGGATGGCCTGGCTCTGTCCGTAGCTCACGACCAGATCGGATACGTTCAGCATGGCGTCGGCTCCTCAGTGACCCAGATACACATCGATGACGCGGGGGTCGGCCTGCACCTTCTCCATCGCGCCTTCCGCGAGGATCTTTCCCTGGTGCATGACCGTGACCTTGTGGGCGATGCGCTTGACGAAATCCATGTCGTGCTCGATCACGATCATCGAGCGGTTCTGGCAGATGCGGCCCAGCAGCTCGGCCGTCAGCTCGCGCTCGCGCACGCTCATGCCGGCGATGGGTTCGTCGAGCATCAGCAGCTCGGGGTCCTGCATGAGCAGCATCCCGATCTCGAGCCACTGCTTCTGTCCGTGCGAGAGCAGGCCCGCTTCCAGTTCGAGCTGGCCGGCGAGACCGATCTCGGTGGCGACTTCCTGGATGCGGTCCTTCACGTCGTCGGTGCAGCGGAACGCGAGCGCGCCGAAGACACCGCGGCCGCGGGGGAACGACACCTCGAGGTTCTTCCACACGCTCAGGTTTTCGTAGATCGACGGCGTCTGGAACTTGCGGCCGATGCCGGCCCGCACGATCGCGTGCTCGGCGAGATCGGTCATCTCCTCGTTCTTGAACTTGATGCTGCCGCCGCTCGCCTTCGTGCGGCCGCAGATCAGGTCGAGCAGCGTCGTCTTGCCTGCGCCGTTGGGGCCGATGATCACGCGCAGTTCGCCGCGGTCGACGTAGAGGGTCAGGTTGTCGATGGCCTTGAAGCCGTCGAACGAGACGGTGAGGTCTTCCACCGCCAGGACGTAGTCGGTATTGCTCATGTGCGTGGCTCCTGGAGGGGTGCGATCAGGCGACGGCCGGACCCAGGCGACCGGCGGTCGGCGCGGGGAGCGGTTCGACGGAGTCGCCGGTGCGGCTGGCGACGGACCTGGTCGTTTCTTCCACGACCGGTTCCGCGGGCGGTACGTCGGGCTGCTTCGCACGGGTGCGCAGCAGCCATGGCTTCACGTAGTCCTCGAAGAGTCCGGCGAGCCCGTTCGGGAAGGCCATCACGACGCCGATGAAGAGCGCGGCCATCAGGAACAGCCAGAGCTGCGGGAAGCTCTCGGAGAAGTACGTCTTGCCGAAGTTGACGAGCAGCGTCCCGAAGACCGCGCCGACGAGCGACATGCGTCCGCCGACCGCCGCGAAGATCACCATCTCGATCGACGGCACGATCCCGACGAACGAGGGCGACATGAAACCGACCTGCAGCGAGAACATCGCGCCGCCGATCCCGCAGAGCATCGCCGCGAGGCAGAACACGAAGACCTTGAAGTTCGCGACGTCGTAGCCGGAGAACCGCACGCGGTCTTCCTTGTCGCGCATCGCGAGCATCAGCGTGCCGAGCTTCGACTTCTGGATCGCACGGCACGCGAAGATCGCGGCGAACAGCAGGATCGCGTTGACGAAGTACAGGATGTATCGGGCGGAGTCGGTGCGGATGTCCCAGCCGAGCATCGTCTTCAGGTCGGTCATGCCGTTGACGCCGCCGGTGTAACCCTGCTGCCCGATGATCAGCACCGTCAGGATCAGCGCGACGGCCTGCGTGATGATCGCGAAGTACACGCCGCCCACGCGCCGCTTGAACATCGCGAAGCCCACGATGAAGGCGAGCAGTGTCGGGATCACGAGCAGCGCCAGGATCGCGAACGGCAGGTGGCGGAAGGGCTCCCACCACGTCGGCAGCGCCGTGATCTGGTTCCAGTCCATGAAGTCGGGGATGCCCGGCGTCGACTGGATCTTCGTGCTGATCGGGTCGGACGCCTCGAGCTTCAGGAACATCGCCATGCAGTAGCCGCCGAGTCCGAAGAACACGCCCTGCCCGAGGCTCAGGATGCCGCCGTAACCCCACAGCATCACGAGGCCCACCGCGACGAACGCGTACGTGAGGTACTTGCCGATCAGGTTGAGACGGAAGATGTCCGTCGAGAGCGGCATCACCACGAACACGAGGAGCGCGAGGAGCGCGATGCCTGCGAGGTCGGAGGTGCCGAGCCAGTGTCGAAGCTTGGTCATGGTGGTCTCCAGTGCGGTCGATCGGGATCGTGTGAAATCGGTTCGGATCAGCGCCGCACCTTGAGGGCGAAGAGCCCCTGCGGACGGATCATCAGGATCGTGACGATGGCGAGCAGCGTGATCACCTTGGCCATCGAGCCGTTCAGGAAGAACTCCGTGATCGACTGCGCCTGGGCGATGCCGAAGGCCGAGGCCACGGTGCCGAAGAGACTCGCCGCACCACCGAAGGTCACCACCAGGAATGCGTCGACGATGTAGAGCGATCCGCTCGTGGGGCCGGTGGAACCGATCGTCGTGAACGCCGCGCCGGCGACGCCCGCGATGCCGCAGCCGATCGCGAAGGTCATGCGGTCCGTCTTGCGGGTGTTGATGCCGATCGCGTTCGCCATCGTGCGGTTCGCCACCGTCGCGCGAACCCGCAGACCCCACCGCGACCGGTACAGCATCAGGAAGACGCCGCCCGTCACGAGCAGCGTGAGCGCCATCACGAACATGCCGTTGATCGGGATGTCGAGGCCCTCGGCCGGCGACCACGAACCCATCAGCCACTCGGGCAGTGTCGGGCTCACTTCCTTGGCACCGAAGATCGAACGGAAGGTCTGCTGCATGCCGAGCGACAGGCCCCACGTGGCCAGCAGCGTGTCGAGCGGTCGCTTGTAGAGATGCCGGATCAGCGCCCATTCGGCGAGCCAGCCGGCGCCGAACGCGAGCACGAAGGCCACGCCGATCGCGATGAGGAAGTAGTAAGGCATGAGGCCCGGCGCGTACGTCTCGACCAGGCTGGAGATCAGGAAGATGGTGTAGGCACCGATGGTCATGAACTCGCCGTGCGCCATGTTGATGACGCCCATCTGGCCGAAGATGATGGCGAGGCCCAGGCCCATGAGCAGCAGCACGCTGAACAGGGAGAGCCCGGCGAAGCCCTGCATCAGGACGATGTTCCAGAGTTCGGATGCGGTCATGGCGGCGGTTCCTTTCGTTCGATTCGATCGGCACGGGAACCCGGCACACGCATCGCGCGCGGACCGGTCCCGCGCACGTGACCCGCACTCTCCGCCGCCGCGGCCCGGGGGATGGGGGCCGCGTGGCGAAGGCGCGTCACGTACTCGTCACGGCGGTTACTGGTAGCCCTTGGGGAAGGGGTTCGGTTCGATGAGGTTGGGCGACTCGGCGATCAACTTGAACTGACCGTCCGTCTGGATCTGGCCGATGCGCGCCTTGCTCCAGAGGTGGTGGTTCTCGTGGACCTTCACGTAGCCCTCGGGCGCCGTCTTCAGCTCGATGCCCGCCGACGCGGCGGCGATCTTGTCGATGTCGAAGCTGCCGGCCTTCTCGACGGTGGCCTTCCAGATCCACGGTCCGAGGTAGGCCGCCTGCGTGACGTCGCCGATGACCTCCTTCGCGCCGTACTTCGCCTTGAACGCCTCCACGAACTTCTTGTTGTTCGGGTTATCGAGGCTCTGGAAGTACTTCATGCAGGCGTAGAACCCGTTGCAGTTCTCGCCACCGATCCCGAGGAGTTCGTCCTCGGTCACCGAGATCGTGAGGATCAGCTGCTTGTCGGCGGTGATGCCGGCGGCCTTCAGCTGCTTGTAGAAGGCGACGTTCGATCCGCCCACCACGATCGCGTAGACGCAGTCCGGCTTGGCGATCTTGATCTTGTTGATGAGCGAGTTGAAGTTCGTGTGGCCGAGCGGGTAGTACTCCTCGCCGACGACCTTGCCCTTCTGGAAATTCTCGATGTGCTTGCGCGCGATCTTGTTCGACGTGCGCGGCCAGATGTAGTCGGAACCGATGAGGAAGAAGGTCTTGGCCTTCTTCTCCTTCGCGACCCAGTCGAGGCCGTAGATGATCTGCTGCGTGGCTTCCTGGCCCGTGTAGATCACGTTCTTCGACTGCTCGAGGCCTTCGTAGAAGGTCGGGTAGTACAGCATCCCGTTCTCCTTCTCGAAGATCGGCAGCACGGCCTTGCGCGACGCCGACGTCCAGCAGCCGAACACGGCGGCGACGCGGTCGTTCACGAGCAGCTTCTTCGACTTCTCGGCGAAGGTCGGCCAGTCGCTGGCGCCGTCCTCCTGGATGATCTTGATCTGGCGACCGAGCACGCCGCCCATCGCGTTGATCTGCTCGATGGCGAGACGTTCGGCCTGGATCGAGCCCGTCTCGCTGATGGCCATGGTGCCCGTGGCCGAGTGCAGCTGGCCGACGATCACTTCCGTGTCGGTGACGGCCAGCTTCGTGGTGTTGACCTGCGCGGTCGGATACTTCGCCGCCATCGAGAGCCCCGGCATGCCGATGAGCGGCAGGGCTGCGAGGCCCATGCTGAACTGGCGGCGGGACAGCGACTGAAGACCCTTGCGATCGTCATTGGTGGACATCTGCATCTCCTGGTTCGAGGTTCGAGAGATGCGGCATGTGGCCTGCACGCCGCGAAACACGAGCCCAGATTAGGGACGGTGCTGCGGTGCGGAAATACGTACATTCACGTACGAAGCCTGAAACGTCAGGCGTCAGGCGTCAGGCGTCAGGCGTCAGGCGTCAGGCGTCAGGCAAAGAAGCGTAGATGCCGTGATCCGAGTCAAGGCGGGCAGCGTCGCATCGCGGAGCGACGCTGCCCGCGGGATCCTCGGGACTGGGCATTGCTCATTCCGTCACCCCAGCGAACGCTGGGGTCCAGCAGCGGACATCGCACCCGCCACCGCCGGACTGGATTCCAGCTTGCGCTGGAATGACGGGTCTGAGCATTCGCGTCGGATTGGCGCGCAGCCGCGTAGTCCGACGCCATCGCCCGCACAACCGTCCGCGTCGGCTTGCGCGCCTGCGGCGCTGATCCGACCTGCGAATCCTTCGGATATCCCGCGCGCGAATGTCGTCGCGCGCGTGGATCGCAACTTGCGATCTCCCCCGCCATCGCGCGCGAAACGCGCATTTCCCCCATCGAATGCCCCGCCACGGTGCGGCACGAGAAGACCACGCACCAACATGGCCGCCCGACAACGCATCGTCCGCATCCGTCGCGAGTACAACCAGTGGGTCGCCAACGAGACCCTCGAGGATTACTCGCTGCGCTTCACCGCGAAGTCCGCGCGGCGCTGGTCGTCGTTCCGCGTCGCGAACACCGCGCTCGGCGCGATCTCGTTCCTCGCGCTCGAGGCGATCGGCGGCGCCATCGCGCTCAACTACGGATTCGTGAACTCGACGTGGGCGATCCTCGTGGTCGGCCTCGTGATCTTCCTCACGGGCCTGCCGATCAGCTACTACGCCGCGAAGTACGGCATCGACATGGACCTGCTCACCCGCGGCGCAGGCTTCGGCTACATCGGGTCCACGGTCACCTCGCTGATCTACGCGTCGTTCACGTTCATCTTCTTCGCGATCGAGGCCGCGATCATGGCGCTCGCGCTCGAGATGGCGCTGGGCATCCCGCTGTGGCTCGGCTACATCGTCAGCTCGCTCGTCGTGATCCCGCTCGTCACGCACGGCATCACGTTCATCAGCCAGTTCCAGATGTGGACGCAGCCGCTCTGGGTCGTGCTGCACCTCACGCCGTTCGTCTTCATCGCCGCGAAGAACCCGGAAGCCTTCACCGACTGGACGACCGTCGCCGGCCGGCAGGGCGAAGGCGGCTTCGACCTCGCGCTCTTCGGCGCCGCGTCCGCCGTCGTGTTCTCGCTGATCGCGCAGATCGGCGAGCAGGTCGACTTCCTCCGCTTCCTGCCGCCGCAGCGCGAGACCGGACGCGCCCGCTGGTGGGCCGCGCTGCTCTCCGCCGGCCCCGGCTGGATCATCCTCGGCGTCCTCAAGCTGCTCGCCGGATCCTTCCTCGCGTACCTCGCGATGCGCCACGAGGTCAGCCCCGAACACGCGGGCGAGCCGACGCAGATGTACCTCGTCGCCTTCGGCCACGTGCTGTCGTCGCCGGCGACCGTGCTCGCGATGACGGCGCTGTTCGTCGTCGTGTCGCAGCTGAAGATCAACGTCACGAACGCGTACGCCGGGTCGATCGCGTGGTCGAACTTCTTCGCGCGGCTCACGCACATCCACCCGGGCCGCGTCGTGTGGCTCGTGTTCAACGTGCTGATCTCGCTGCTGCTCATGGAGCTGGGCGTCTTCCACGCGCTGGAGCAGGTGCTCGCGCTGTACTCGACGCTCGCGATCGCGTGGGTCGGTGCACTCGTCGCCGATCTCGTCGTGAACAAGCCGCTCGGTCTCTCGCCCGGCTACATCGAGTTCAAGCGCGCGCATCTCTACGACATCAACCCCGTCGGCGTCGGCGCGATGGTCGTCGCCTCGCTCCTCGGGGTCGCGTGCTTCACCGGCGCGCTCGGCGCGACGGCGGAAGCGCTCTCGCCCTTCGTCACGTTCGCCGCGGCGTTCGTCACGGCGCCGTCCATCGCGTTCGCGACCGGTGGCCGCTACTACATCGCCCGCAAGCCGCGCGACGTGTCCGACGGACAGGCGACGGTCCGCTGCGTGATCTGCGAGAACGCCTTCGAGCCGGAGGACATGACCGGCTGCCCCGTCTACGCCGGCCCGATCTGCTCGCTCTGCTGCTCGCTCGATGCGCGCTGCGGCGATGCGTGCAAGCCGCACGCCCGACTGTCGCGCCAGCTGAGTGCCGCGCTCCAGGCGGTGCTGCCGCTGCCGCTCGCGCGACGCCTCGATTCGCGGCTCGGTCACTACGTCGGCGTGCTGTCCATCCTCGCCCTGCTCAATGCGTCGATCTTCGCGCTCGTCCACTTCCAGGTGACGATGAAGGCCGGCGCCGACATCGCGCTCGTGACCGATGCGCTGTGGCAGGTCTTCGTCGTCCTGATGCTGATCGCCGGCGTCGCGGCGTGGCTCTTCGTGCTCGCCCAGGAGAGCCGCCGCGCCGCCGAGAGCGAATCCGCGAAGCAGACGCGACTGCTCATGCGCGAGATCCGTGCGCACAAGCGCACCGACCTGAAACTCCAGCGCGCGAAGGAGGCCGCGGAATCCGCGAACCTCGCGAAGAGCCGCTACGTGACGGGCATCAGCCACGAGCTGCGGACGCCGCTCAACACGATCCTCGGATACGCGCAGCTGCTCCAGCGCGACGAGGCGCTGTCGACGAAGCAGCGCGGCACGCTCGGCACGATCCGCCGCAGCGGCGAGCATCTCGCCGGCCTCATCGACGGACTGCTCGACATCGCGCGCATCGAGGCCGGCAAGCTCTACCTGCATCGCGGCGAGATCCGGCTGCGCGATTTCCTCGACCAGCTCGAGACGATGTTCCGGCTGCAGGCCGACGCGCGCGGCCTCGAATTCGTCTACCTCCCGCGCGAACCGCTGCCCGAGGTCGTGAACGGCGACGAGAAGCGGCTGCGGCAGATCCTCATCAACCTGCTCTCGAACGCGATCAAGTTCACGGAACGCGGCCGCGTCGAGTTCCGCGTCGCGTACCAGCGGCAGCTCGTCGAATTCACGGTCGCCGACACCGGCATCGGCATCCCCGCGGAAGACCTCCAGCGCGTCTTCGAACCGTTCGAGCGCGGACGCTCCGATCACGGCAACGCGGCGCCCGGTACCGGCCTGGGGCTCACGATCAGCAAGCTGCTCTCGGAGATCATGGGCGGCAGCCTCACGGTCGAGAGCACGCCCGGCGTCGGCAGCACGTTCCGGGTGAAGCTGATGCTGTCGCCGGTCGCGCATCCGCAGGCGCTGCCCGGACCACGGCGCACCGTGCGCGGCTACGCCGGGCCGCAGCGCACGATCGTGGTGACCGACGACGAGACGGCGCATCGCGAGTTCATGGCCGCGCTGCTCGCGCCGCTCGGCTTCCGCGTGCTGCTCGCCGACAGCGGCGACGCGTGCCTCCGGCTCGTGGCCGAACATTCGATCCACCTGTTCCTGCTGGACGTCTCGATGCCCGGCATGGACGGCTGGACCCTCGCGGCGCGGCTGCGCGCAGGCGCCCACGAACACACGCCGATCGTGATGGTGTCGGCCAACGCATTCGAGAACCGGCGCGAGGCCCCGAGCGGATCGCTGCACGACGGCTTCGTCGTGAAGCCCGTCGACTTCGACCTGCTACTCGAATGCATCTCGAACTGCCTGCGGCTGCAATGGCTGCACGACGACGAGCCCGTCGAGGCGCCCGCACCACAGATCCCGATGGCCATCGCCCGGCTCTCCGGCGACGCCGCGGAATCGCTGCTGTCGCTCGGCGCGATCGGGTACGTGCGCGGCATCCAGCGCAAGCTCGACGAGCTGGGCGACGGCGCGCCGGAAGAACGCGCGGCGGTGGCGAGGCTGCGTCCGCTCGTCGCCGAGTTCCAGCTGAAGCGCTACATGCAGGTCGTGGAGGAATTGCGTGAACGGATCGCCTGACGCCCTGCGACGCGACGTCGTGCTCGTCGTCGACGACACGCCCGAGACGCTCTCGCTCGTGACCGATGCGCTGGAGGATGCCGGGATGACGGTGCTCGTCGCGACCGACGGCGCGTCGGCGCTCCAGCGGGTCGCGCTCGTCAGCCCGGACGTGATCCTGCTCGACGCCGTGATGCCCGGCATGGACGGCTTCGAGACGTGCGTCGCGCTGCGCCGCATGCCCGGCACCGAGGCCACGCCGATCATCTTCATGACCGGGCTCGCCGACACCGAGAACGTCGTGAAGGGCTTCGATGCGGGCGGCGTCGACTACGTGACGAAGCCCATCGACCCCGACGCACTCATCGCGCGCATCCGCACGCACCTCGCGAACGCGCGCCGCATGTCGAGCGCCCGCGCCGCGCTCGATGCCGCGGGCCGCGCATTGATCGCGGTCGACACGGACGGCCGCATCGAATGGCACACGCCGCGCGCGGACGGATTCGTCGCGACGCTCCCGGATGCGGCTGGTACCGCGCCGGCGTTGCCCGCTGCGGTGATGCAGTGGCTCGCGTCCGCGGGCGCCGCGACGGAAGGCAACGCACTCGCGTGGCCGCCGGCCGCGCCGCGCTATCGGCTCACCCCCATCGGACGCGCCGGCGCGCAGCAACTGCTCGTCGGCGTGGAAGAGAACGACGAGGCGGCGCAGCGCGCGCGGCTCGCCGAGCGCTTCCAGCTCACCGAGCGCGAAGCCGAGGTGCTGTTCTGGGTGGCGCGCGCGAAGTCGAGCCGCGACATCGGCGAGATCCTCGGGACGAGTCCGCGCACCGTCGACAAGCACATGGAGCGGATCCTCGTGAAGCTGTCGGCGGAGAACCGCGCGGCGGCGGCGGGGCTGGCGATCAGGGTGCTGGGCGGGGGGTAGGTGTCGCTTCACCCCGGCAACGGTCGCGGGCTGCAACGTTCGTCGCCCGGTCCGTGGACATACCCTGATCGGAATCAACCGGCTCGGAGTTCGCGTAGGTCGGATTAGGGCCTGTTAACACTACGGATGCCAGATGCGTTGCCTGCGCGAACGCTTCGAGCAAGGCGCCAGCCGGGTCGCGCACCCGGCGCGCGAGCGTGCGAGCTTCGCGTGCAACGCGGATCGGGGCGTTCACGCCGGCAACCCGGAGGGAATGGACGTATCGACGCGCATGGCGGCGTTGTCCTCCTGGCCCGGACGTCCAGTCCGGGCGGCGTCGTCCGTCTTGCCCTGCACGTCGATACGTTCATTCGCACTGGCATCCGTAGTGTTAACAGGCCCTGATCCGACCTACGTGCCTGGTCCGACCGGCGCCGCTAGAGGCCCCCCTCCCGCACCTTGTCGGCCGACAGCCGCGCCGCGAGCTTGCCGACGATGTGCATCGCGAACGCGGGGTTCAGGAAGTACGCGCGCTTCACCTGGTCCGCGTCGAGCTGGAACAGCGCGACATCGGTCCCGCAGACGGCGCTGCACGTGCGGCGATGGTCCGGCGTGAAGAGTCCGATCTCGCCGAGCGTGTCGTGCGTGCCGAGGACGACGCCGAGTTCCGGCAGGCTCACCGCGCCGCGCTGGATCAGGTAGAGCGTGTCGCCGACATCGCCCTTCCGGAAGAGCACGGTGCCGCGCCGGTAGCGGTGATGCGTGAGGTGCGGCAACAGCCCCGCGAGATCGAGCGTCGCGCCTTCCGCGCGGCCGATCTGCGCGTTCACGACCGCGACGATGCGCGACGCGAGCACGACGGCCTCGATGCGGTTGCGGACCTTCAGCTTGTGCAGGATCGCCGCGACCTGCGCGCGCACCGTGCCCTCCGCCTTGCCGAGCGCCAAGGCGATCTCCGGATTGCTCAGGCCCTGCGCGACGAACGCGAGCACGCGCGTCTCGGCCGCCGTCAGTCCGAGGCGTTCGAAGGTCGGGACGGCATCACCGCGGAAGGACCCGGCGTCGTGCGCCCCGGGACCCGCCGCCGCGTCGCGCCCCGTCATCGGCCCGGCATCGCGTCCCGCGGTCGACGCGTCGTGCAGCAACGATTCCAGCGTCGCCGCGATCTCCTCGCTGCCGGCGGTCCGCGCGATCTGCCTGCATGCGCCCGGCACCTGCGCCGCCTCGGCCGCGCTGCCGACGACGACGATCGGCGCCGACGCTGCATTCCGCCGGACTGCTTCGAGTGCGGCCTCCGGCTGCGGACCGAGCGCGTCCGCCTCGACGACGACGAGCACCGGACGCGGTGCCGCGAACGCCGTGGCGTACCCGTCGCCGAAGCCCTCCTGCACGCGCACGTCGCGCGCAACGTCGAGTTCCCGGACGAGTTGTCCGAGCGCCTCGCCGAACAGGCCGGCATTCACGATCACGAGTATCGACATGATGGTCACCTCCACCGATCGGACGGAACGATCCCGGGTGCCCCGGACAGCGACCCGCGGGATTCCGCCGCGCGCGGCCGATCGGATCGACGCGCGGAAGTCGCATGGTCCGCGGGGCACATGCTGCGCGACATAGGCCGACCGGCTTAGGAACTATTCACGTTCCCGCGCGGCGCCGATGCTCGAGCCACGGCCGGGATGCCGGTGCGGGCCGTGCCGGCAAGTCATGTCGCGATCCGGTCCGCGACGCGATCACGCCTGCATCCCCGACATCCGGAAACCGTCAGAACAACTGACCCGTCCCGCAGCGTTCCAGCGCGAGCAGCGCCTGCTTGCGATGCATCCCGCCGGCGTAGCCGGTCAGGCTGCCGTCCGCACCGATCACGCGATGGCACGGCACGATGATCGAGATGGGGTTGCGGCTGTTCGCGGCCCCGACGGCACGGGACGCCGTCGGCTGACCGATGCGCCGCGCGAGCTGGCCGTAGCTCTCGGTCGTACCGTGCGGGATCGCGCAGAGCGCATTCCAGACGAGCTGCTGGAAGGCCGTGCCGGACGGCGCGATCGGCAGGTCGAAGCGTGTGAGTCCGCCCGCGAAGTAGCGCCCGACCTGCGCCGCAGCCTCGACGAGAAGCGCATGCCGGTCGTCGCGGATCCAGTCGACGCCGACCGGGGGCATGTACTTGTCCGACTGGAAATGCAGGCCGGTGACGTGCTCCCCGTCGGACATGAGCAGCATCTGCCCGAGCGGTGATTCGATGAAGGTGTGGAACGTCATGGCGGACCCCCGGCCGGAGCAGATGAACAGCGGCGATGATGACGCGATCTCGGGATGAACGACCGACGGCGTGCGCCGCGCGCGACTGCCTCCGGATCGACGCGACGTCGAACGCCGCGCGGACGTCAGCCCGCCGACTTCCCCAGATACGCGTCGTGCAGCGCCTTGCTGCCGAGCATCTCGTTCGCGGGGCCTTCGCCGACGATCCGGCCGGTGTCCATCAGGTAGCAGCGGTGCGCGTGCCGCAACGCCTTCTCGACGATCTGCTCGACCAGCAGGATCGCCATGCCGTCGCGGCAGAGGTCCGCGGCGACCTGGAGGATGCGGTCGATCACGATCGGCGCGAGGCCGCCCGAGGGCTCGTCGAGGATCAGCAGCTTCGGCTCGCCGATCACGCCCTGCGCGACCGCGAGGATCTGCTGCTGTCCGCCCGACAACCGCGCCGCGGGTTCGTGGCGCTTCGCGGCCATCTCGGGGACCAGGTCGTAGATGCGATCGAGCTTCGAGCGATCGCCGCGCGACGCGCGCACGTACGTGCCGACGAGCAGGTTGTCCTCGACGGTCAGCGCGTGGAAGACGCGGTGCCCTTCGAGCACCTGGATCACGCCGGCGCGCACGACTTCGCGCGCCGAGGCGCCCGTGAGATCTGCACCGTCGAACCGGACGCTGCCGCCGCGCTTCGGGATGAGGCTGGAGATCGCGTGGAGCGTCGTGCTCTTGCCGGCGCCGTTGCGCCCGAGCAGCGTGACGAATTCGCCGGCGCGCACGTCGAACGACGCACCGTGCACGACGGCCGCCTTGCCGTAGCCGACGACGAGATCGCGGACTTCGAGCAGCGGCGTGCGGGAGGCTGTGTTCATGTCAGGCACCGAGGTAGACACGGATCACCTCGGGGTCGTGGCGCACCTCGGCCGGCGCGCCGTGGCAGATCATCTTGCCGAGGTTCAGCGTCGTGACACGGTCGCTGATGCCGAACACGAACTCGGTGTGGTGCTCGACCAGCAGCACGCCGATGCCGGCGTCGCGCAGCGTCGAGATCACGATGCCGAGGCGTTCGATTTCCGCACCGGTGAGTCCGCCGGCGGGTTCGTCGAGCAGGATGAAACGCGGCCGCAGCACGAGCGCGCGACCGATCTCGAGGAAGCGGCTCTCCGCGTGGTCGAGCAGGTTCGCGCGGCGTTCGAGCGCGTAGCCGAGGCCGAGGCCGTCGAGGAGTTCGCGTGCACGTTCGCGCAACGCGCGCTGCTCGGCACGTGCGGACGGCAGCGCGAATGCCGAAGCGAAGAAGCCCGCGCGTCCGTCGCGCCAGCCGCCGAGCATGGCGTTCTCCAGGACCGTCTGCGTGGGCAGCAGCCGCGGCTTCTGGAAGGTGCGGGCGATGCCGGCGTCGGCCCGGCGCTGCACCGATTCGCGCGAGAGATCCTCGTCACCGAATTTCACGGCGCCACCGTCGACGGGGTAGTAGCCGCAGAGCATGTTGAGCAGCGTCGTCTTGCCGCTGCCGTTGGGTCCGATGAGGCCGTGCACCTCGCCGGGCCGCAGTTCGAGCGACACGTCGTCGAGGGCCGTGAGGCCGCCGAACCGCTTCGTGACGGCATCCGCGGCGAGGGATGCCTTCATGCTTCGTCCCGCTGGCGACGGATCGCGGACGCGAGGCGTCCGGCGTGGGGTTCGAGGACGGGGCTCGCCTCGCGCCGCGGACGCAGGCGCTCGAGGACGATCTCGAACAGGCGGCCGATGCCTTCCGGCACGAGCAGCACGACGGCGAGCAGCAGCAGTCCGTAGAACAGCGTGCCGAGCTTCGCGAGCGGCGCGACGAGTTCGGGCAGCGCCGTCAGGATCGCGGTGCCGACGAGCGGTCCGGCGATGCTGCCACGGCCGCCGATGATGATGCAGACGAAGAAGAACAGGCCCAGTTCGAACACGAACGTGTCGGGTGTGATGTAGCTCTGCAGCGAGGCGAACAGCGCACCGGCGACACCGGCCGTCACGCCGCTCGCGACGAACACGACCAGCTTCATCCGGAACACCGGCACGCCGACGGACTCTGCAGCGACGGGGTTGTCGCGGATCGCGACGAGCGCGCGTCCCCACGGATGTCGCGCGATGTTCCAGGCGCACCACGTGATGACGACCGCGATGCCGAGCAGCAGGAGGTAGTAGCCCTGCGGTGTGTCGAACGGCTCGGGGAAGCCCGGCACCGACAGGCCGACGCCGCCGCCGGTGAGGTCGCCCAGCGCGAGGATCAGCTCCGACACGATGAGCGCGAACGCCATCGTCGCCATCGCGAAATAGAAACCGGGCAGCCGCAGCGACGGCAGTCCGAGCAGCAATCCGCAGACGCCACCGATGCCGCCGGCCGATGCGAGGGCGATCCACGGCGACAGTTCGTGGCGACCCGCGATGATCGCGAAGGCGTACGCGCCGATCGCGAGGAGGCCCACGTGGCCGATCGAGAGCTGGCCGGTGAATCCGACGACGAGATTGAGACCCGCCACCAGGATCCAGTACGCGGCGATCAGCGCGGCGAGGTGGAGCTGGTACTGGTCGCCGGCCCACCACGGGAGCGACGCGAGCAGCGCGAGCGGCACGGCCCAGCCGGTGTGGAAACGCACGCGTCGCATGCCGCTCATACCGGACGCACCTGGCGCGCACCGAACAGGCCGGCGGGCTTGAGCAGCAGCACGAGCATCAGCAGTCCGACGGACACCGTGTTCTGGTATTCGCCGCCGATGAGGTTCGCGGAGATCGCGTTGAGCAGACCCAGCGCCGCACCGCCGACGAGCGCGCCGACGTTGCTGCCGAGTCCGCCGACGGCCAGCGCGATGAAGCCGTTCAGCGTGAGCGAGAGCCCGACGGCGAAGAACGCGAACGTGAGCTGCCCGGCCGCGAAGCCCGCGAGCGCACCGAGCGCGCCGGCGAGCGCGTAAGAGAACGAGCGCAGCTTGTCGGTCTCGATGCCGCGGGCGCGCGCGGCGAAGGCGTCTTCCGACATCGCGACGAAGAGCTTGCCGTAGAGCGTGCGGCGGTAGAACAGCTCGAGGCCGAGCGCCATCACGATGGTCGCGACGATGGGCAGCCAGTACTTCTGGTCGGCGAGGCCGGCCGAGAAATCCTGGGGAAGCAGCCGCGG
>CAUJJX010000049.1 GCA_963205165.1 Pseudomonadota bacterium
GGGTGACTCCCAGCAGTTCGCGGCACGCGGCGGCGATGCCGTCCGCGCTCATGCCGTATTTCGCGCGCACCTTCGGCGTGGGACCGACGACGGCGAATTCGTCGGGCATGCCGACCATGCGCATCCGGGTGGGGTGTTCGAGGGCGAGCAGTTCGGCGACGGCGCCGCCGAGTCCGCCCGTCAGGTGATGTTCTTCCGCCGTCACGATGCCGCGCGTCTCGGCGGCGGCCGTCAGGATCGCGTCGCGGTCGAGCGGCTTGATCGTGTGCATGTCGATCACGCGGGCCGCGATGCCCTCGGCTTTCAGCGCGTCGGACGCGACCAGCGCCATGTGCACCATCGCGCCGCACGCGATGATCGCGAGGTCGTTGCCGGGGCGCAGTGTCGCCGCCTTGCCGACGCGGAACGGCCGCGCTGGATCACCCACGGAGGGTTCCTCGACGCGTCCGCCGAGGCGGATGTAGACGGGGCCGTCGATGTCGAGCGTCGCGAGCGTCGCGGCATACGCCTCGTCGACGTCCGCCGGGACGATCACGGTCATGTTCGGGAAGCTGCGCATCAGCGCGAGGTCTTCGAGCGCGTGGTGCGTGCCGCCCGCGACGCCGAGCGAGACGCCGCTCGCGGCCGCGCCGATCACGACGCGCTGGTTCGCGTACGCGACGTCGTTGCGCACCTGTTCCATGCTGCGGGCCGTGATGAACGGCGCGTACGCGCAGACGTACGGACGCAGCCCCGTCGTCGCGAGCCCCGACGCGACGCCGATGGCGTTCTGCTCGGCGATGCCCAGCTCGACGAAGCGTTCGCGGAAGCGCTCGATGTACGGCCGGATGCCGAGCAGGTCCTGCGTGTCGGCCGAGAGCACGACGGTGCCGGGCTCGCGCGCACCGAGTTCGAGGAGCGCCTGCCCGAACGCGAGGCGGGTCTGGTTCGCGGCCTTCGCCTTCCAGTCGGCCGGCGTGGTGGTGTCGTTCATGGTTCCCCCAGTTCGGCGAGCGCGCGTTCGTAGACGTCGTCGGTCACGTTGTTGCTGTGCCACAGGTACGTGTCTTCCGCGAAGCTCACGCCCTTGCCCTTGACGGTGTGCGCGATCAGCGCCGACGGCCGGCCGGATTCGTACGGCACGGCGTCGAGCGCATCGACGATCGCGCCCATGTCGTGACCGTCGATCTCGCGCACTGCCCAGCCGAAGGCGCGCCACTTGTCGGCGAGCGGTTCGACGCGCACGAGCTGGTCGATCGGTGCGCTCTGCGCGATGCGGTTGCTGTCGACGATCAGCGTGAGATTGCCGAGGCCGTAGTGCGCGGCGGCCATCGCGGCTTCCCAGTTGGAGCCCTCGTGCAGCTCGCCGTCGCCGACCATCACGAACGTGTGGAAGTCCTGCTTGCGGATGCGCGCGCCGAGCGCCATGCCCATCGCGATCGAGAGTCCGTGGCCGAGTCCGCCGGTGCACATCTCGACGCCCGGCAGTTCGAGGCTCGGGTGCATGCCGAACGGCGACTCGAATCCGTAGAACCGGTCGAGCACCGACGCGTCGATGAAGTCGGCGTGCGCGAGGACGGCGCCGAGCGCGGCGTTCGCGTGGCCCTTCGACAGGACGAAGCGATCGCGGTCGGGCCAGCCGGGTTGGGCGGGGCGCACGCGCATCCGGTGGAAGTACAGCGCCGCGAGGATGTCCGCCGCGGACGACGATCCGCCGGCGTGGCCGCTGCCGCCGGCACGCAGTGCGCGCCAGATGCCGCGCCGCACGTGCCGCGCGGACTGTTCGAGGCGATGGATCAGCGCTTCACGTGTTTCGGGCATCGCGGTGCTCCGGGTGAAAGGTGGAGATCGGGGGCGGTGCGCCGCGCGGTCGCGTGGGCATGCGCGGAGCGTGCGACACGGCGCTGGGATTGCGGGCATCGCGTGCCGCGGATCGCTGCGCCTGCATCCGCGGCAACCGGCCTGTGCGTCACGAACCGGCCTGCGCCGGTGTCAGTCCTCGTCGGGCCCCTGGATCCAGAACGTCACGGTGTTCGGATTCATGCCGAGCCAGCGGCGGGCCGCGTCGCGCGGGCTCATCTTGTCGACGTTGACCCAGTAGTCCATCTCGGTGACGGCGCGCTGCGACAGTTCGATGCGCGAGATCAGCGCGCGCTGGCGCTTGTCGAGGCGTTCCCAGAAACCCTTGCTCGCGACGAGCACGGCGCGGTTCGGGCCGCCGAGGAACTGCTTCGGTTCGTCGAGGATGCGCAGCTTGTGGGCCTTGTTGAGGTACTGCGGCTGCCACAGCGGCATCACGAACCAGTCCTTCGCGGCGACGCGGGCGTCGAAGTTCGCGAGCCAGTCCGTCGCGGGGCCGGGCACCAGTTCGTAGCCCGCGGCGGCGAGGCCGTAGTGATCGAAGATCTTCTTCGAACCGATCATCAGGCCGGAGTCGGGCAGCGTGCCGCGGATCGTCTTCGTCATCTTCGTGGCGACCTCGGGCTTCGCGAGATCGGCGACCGACTTCACGTCCGACGCGGGCACGTACGCGGGCACGGCCCAGAAGAGCCGGGCATCTTCGTAGAGCGTCGTGACCTCGACGAGGTTGTCCTTGTATTCGTTCCAGTAGACGGCGTGCGCGTCGGGGAGCCACGCGGCGACGAAGAGGTCGACCTGGCCATCGCCGAGCTTCGGGAAGATCTTCGAATGGCTGCCGGACTGCAGCGTGACGCTCCAGCCCATGCGCTCGAACATGAACTGCACGACATTCGCGGTCACCTCGTAGAACGTGAGGCTCGGGTGGCCGATCGACAGCGACTCGGCGCGGGCTGGGAGGGCACTGCCGGCGATCAGGCCGGCGCACAGGGTGGTCCGCAGGAGGCGGGTCAGGAAACGCATGGTGTCGATGTCCTCGTCGTGTTCTTCTGGGCGCGAATGGGTGCTGCCGGTCTGACGTCGCGGGCGTGCAACGGTTCACGCGGATGGCGGCGGATTATGGCGCAGTCGGGCGGGGCGGCGCGCACGCTGTTGCGTCGATCGGATGAGCGCTGAAAGCGCGTCATCCGACGCGGACGGTTGTGCGGGCACCGGTGTCGGATTGCGCACCTTCGCCGCCATTCCGAGCTATGGAACCGCTCACCCCCGTCATTCCAGCGCAAGCTGGAATCCAGTCCGGCGGTGGCCGGTGCGAAGTCCGTTGCT
>CAUJJX010000050.1 GCA_963205165.1 Pseudomonadota bacterium
GCAACCGCAGGCAACACTCCCCTCGCCCGCCCCGCGGGAGAGGGGCCGGGGGAGAGGGCAGGCGCACCGACGAACGTCCGCGCGCCCGGGTCACCCGATCCTCAGCCCTTCAGCTTCTCCAGCTGCGGACGCAGCCGCGCCAGCGTCGCCTCGAAGCCCGCGAGCCGTTCGCGTTCCTGCTCGACGACCTTCGCCGGCGCGCGCGCGACGAACGACTCGTTCCCGAGCTTGCCGTGCGCTTTCACGATCTCGCCTTCGAGCCGCGCGACTTCCTTGCCGAGGCGTTCGCGTTCGGCCGCGACGTCGATCTCGACGTGCAGCATCAGCCGCACTTCACCGACGACCGACACCGGCGCATCCGCGTCGGGCAGCGTCGCTTCGAGGCGCGCCTCGGACAGGCGGGCGAGCGCGCGCAGGTAGGGGAAGTGCGGTTCGATCATCGACGCATCGCCCGCCGCGATCAGCGGGATGCGTTCGGACGGCGCGATGCTCATCTCGCCGCGGAGATTGCGGCAGGCGTCGATCAGCGCCTTCAGCTGCGTGACGTGCGCTTCCGCGGCCGCGTCGATCTTCGAAGCCTCGCTCTGCGGATACGGCGCGACGCTGATGCTCTCGCCGGACTTGCCGGCGAGTGGCGCGACGGTCTGCCAGAGTTCTTCGGTGATGAACGGGATCACCGGATGCGCGAGCCGCAACGTCGCCTCGAGCACCCGGACGAGCGTGCGACGCGTGCCGCGCTGCTCGGCCTCGTCGCCGTTCTGGAGCTGCACCTTCGCGAGTTCGAGATACCAGTCGCAGTACTCGTCCCACACGAATCGGTAGACGGCGCCCGCGACGTTGTCGAGGCGGTATTCGGCGAAGCCCTTCGCGACGTCGGCCTCCGCGCGCTGGAGCAGGCTCACGATCCAGCGGTCCACCGGCGACAGCGTGACGGGCAGCGATTCATCCTGGCCGCAGTCCTTGCCGTCGGTGTTCATGAGGACGAACCGCGTCGCGTTCCAGAGCTTGTTGCAGAAATTGCGATAGCCCTCGCAGCGCTTCAGGTCGAAGTTGATGTTGCGACCGAGCGTCGCGTACGCGGCCATCGTGAAGCGCAGCGCGTCGGCGCCGAACGCGGGGATGCCGTCCGGGAACTCCCTGCGGGTCTTCGCCTCGATGCGCGGCGCGTCTTCCGGCTTGCGCAGGCCGGTCGTGCGCTTGACCAGCAGCTGATCGAGTGCGATGCCGTCGATGAGGTCGACGGGGTCCAGCGTGTTGCCTTCGGACTTCGACATCTTCTTGCCTTCCGCGTCGCGGATGAGGCCGTGGATGTAGACGTCGCGGAACGGCACGCGGCCCGTGAAGTGCGCCGTCATCATGATCATCCGGGCGACCCAGAAGAAGATGATGTCGAAGCCCGTGACGAGCACGGTCGACGGCAGGTAGAGATCGAACGCGGGCGTGTCGTCGCCCTGCGGATCGGGCCAGCCGAGCGTCGAGTGGCAGACGAGCGCCGACGAGAACCACGTGTCGAGGACGTCCTCGTCGCGCGTGACGGCGGCACCGCCGGCCTGCGCGCGGGCTTCCTCCTCGGTGCGCGCGACGTAGACGCGGCCCTCGGCGTCGTACCACGCCGGGATCTGGTGGCCCCACCAGAGCTGCCGCGAGATGCACCAGTCCTGGATGTTGGTGAGCCACTGGTTGTACGTGTTGACCCAGTTCTCGGGAACGAACTTCACGTCGCCGCGCGCGACGACATCGAGCGCGACTTCGGCGATCGACTTGCCGGGATTCACGGCGTCGGCGGGCGCCGGCTTCGACATCGCGACGAACCACTGGTCGGTGAGCATGGGCTCGACGGCGGCGCCGGTGCGGGCGCAGCGGGGCACCATCATCTTGTGCGGCTTGGCCGCGACGAGCAGCCCCTGCGCGTCGAGGTCGGCGACGATGCGCTTGCGGGCGTCGTAGCGGTCGAGGCCGCGGTAGGTCCCGGGACCGTTCTCGTTGATCTTCGCGTCGAGCGTGAGCACGTTGATCTGCGGGAGATCGTGGCGCTGGCCGACGGCGTAGTCGTTGAAGTCGTGGGCCGGCGTGATCTTCACGCAGCCAGTGCCGAATTCGCGGTCGACGTAGTCGTCGGCGATCACGGGGATCGTCCGGCCGCACAGCGGCAGCACGAGCTGCTTTCCGACGAGGTCGCGATAACGTTCGTCCTCGGGGTTCACGGCGACGGCCGTGTCGCCGAGCAGCGTCTCGGGACGCGTCGTCGCGACGGTCAGGCCCTTCAGCTCACCGACGGGGCCGTCCGCGAACGGGTAGAGAATCTCCCAGATGCGACCGTCCTCCTCCTCGCTTTCGACCTCGAGGTCCGACACGGCGCTCTGCAGGACGGGGTCCCAGTTGACGAGGCGCTTGCCGCGGTAGATCAGGCCCTGTTCGAAGAGGCGGACGAAGGTCTCGGTCACGACCTTCGAGAGCTTCGAGTCCATCGTGAAGTACTCGCGCTCCCAGTCGCACGAATCGCCCAGGCGGCGCATCTGCCGCGTGATCGTCGAGCCCGACTGCTCCTTCCACGTCCAGACCTTCTCGTTGAACGCCGCCCGGCCGAGATCGCGGCGGGATTCGCCCTGCGCCTCGAGCTGGCGCTCGACGACGATCTGCGTCGCGATGCCCGCGTGGTCGGTGCCCGGCAGCCACAGCGTGTTGAAGCCGCGCATCCGGTGATAGCGGGTCAGGGCGTCCATGATGGTCTGGTTGAACGCGTGGCCCATGTGCAGCGTGCCCGTCACGTTGGGCGGTGGCAGCTGGACGCAGAAGGCCGGGCGGGACGTGTCGTACGTGGCGGCGAACCAGCCCTTCGATTCCCAGAACGGGTACCACCGGCGCTCGATGTCGGCCGGCTCGAAACTCTTCGGAAGATCCATGGCGGAAGGGGGATGTGGCGCTGGAAAGCCGGGGATTATCCCGGGTTTGCCGCGGCGGGACCATCGCGCGCCGGCCGCGGTGTCCGCTCGGCCCTGCGGGACCGTAAACTCCGGGGGCACGGCCCTGCGCCGGACAGCATCGACACATCGACATCACGAGGATCAGGCATGGACATCAGGAACAGCGTTTTCGTCGTCACCGGCGGCGGCTCCGGACTCGGGCAGGCAACGGTGGAACTCATCGTGGCGGGCGGCGGCAAGGCCGTCATCGCCGACGTGAACCGCGCCACGGGCGAAGCGCTGGCCGCGAAGCTCGGTGACGCCGTCCGGTTCGTCGAATGCGACGTGACATCCGAGGAACACGGCAAGCGCGCGGTCGACACGGCCGTCAGCGCGTTCGGCGGCCTCCACGGCCTCGTGAACTGCGCCGGCGTCGGCGTCCCCGGCAAGGTGCTCGGCAAGGACGGTCCGCTGCCGCTGGAGAAATTCGCGAAGATCGTCGGCATCAACCTGATCGGCACCTTCAACATGATCCGGCTCGCGGCCGACGCGATGATGAAGGGCGCGCCCAACGCTGCCGGCGAACGCGGCGTGATCGTCAACACGGCCTCGGTCGCGGCCTTCGACGGCCAGATCGGACAGCCCGCCTACGCAGCCTCGAAGGCCGGCGTCGTCGGGATGACGCTGCCGATCGCGCGCGAGTTCGCCCGCAGCGGCATCCGCGTCGTCACGATCGCCCCGGGCCTCTTCGAGACGCCGATGATGGCCGGCCTCCCGCCGGAAGCGCAGCAGTCGCTCGCGGCGCAGGTGCCGTTCCCCTCGCGCCTCGGCCGCCCCGCCGAATTCGCGAAGCTCGTCGCGCACATCGTCGACAACGAGATGCTGAACGGCGAGACGATCCGCCTCGACGGCGCCATCCGCATGGCGCCGAAGTAACCCCCCCCGGAGACCGCGGCCGATGGACGCCAGGACCCTCGAACATTTCGTCCCGTGGTTTCGCGCGGCGGCGCCGTACATCCACGCCTTCCGCGGCAAGACGTTCGTCGTCGCGTTCGGCGGCGAGGTCGTGGCCGACGGCAAGTTCGTCGGGCTCACGCACGACCTCAACCTGCTCGCCGCGCTCGGCGTGCGGCTCGTGCTCGTCCACGGCGCGCGGCCGCAGATCGAGGCGCGGCTGAAGGCCCGCAAGGCCGACATCCGGTACGTGCACGACATGCGCGTCACGGACGAGGCCGCGCTCGTCGACGCGAAGGAGGCCAGCGGCCGTCTGCGCACCGAGATCGAGGCGCTGCTGTCCGTCGGCCTGCCCAACACGCCGATGGCCAACGCGACGATCCGGGTCGCGAGCGGCAACTTCGTCGTTGCCCGGCCCGTCGGGGTCGTCGAGGGCATCGACATGCAGTTCACGGGCGAGGTCCGGAAGATCCACGCCGACGCCATCTTCCGCTGCATCGAGGACGGCGACCTCGTGCTGCTGTCCCCGCTCGGCTTCTCGCCGACCGGCGAGATCTTCAACCTCACGCTGGAAGACGTCGCCGCGAGCGCCGCGATCGCGCTGAAGGCCGACAAGCTGCTCTTCCTGATGGACGAGCCCGGCGTCGCGACCGGCCGCGAGATGCGTCACGAACTCACGGTCTCGGAGGCCGAGCAACTGATGGGCGGCAAGCGCGCGATCAAGGGCGACAGCGGGATCTACCTGCCGTTCGCGACGCGTGCGGTCCGCGGCGGCGTGAAGCGCGTGCACCTCGTGTCGCGGCACGTCGACGGCGCGCTGCTGCTGGAGCTGTTCACGCACACGGGCGTCGGGACGATGGTCACCCAGGACCCCCTCGAACAGGTCCGCCAGGCCACCGTCGACGACGTCGCCGGGATCGTGAAGCTGATCGAGCCGCTGGAAGCCGATGGCACGCTCGTGAAGCGTTCGCGCGAACTGCTCGAGATCGAGATCGACCGGTTCACGGTGCTGCAGCACGACGACCTCATCGTCGGCTGCGCGGCGCTGTACCCGTTCGCCAGCGAGAAGGCCGGCGAACTGGCGTGCGTCGCGGTGCATCCCGACTATCGCAACGGTGGCGCCGGCGAACGCCTGATCCAGGCCGTCGAGATGGCGGCCCGGAAGGCGAAGCTCGGCCGGCTGTTCGTGCTCACGACGCGCACGGCGCACTGGTTCGTCGAACAGGGATTCACCGAGGTCCCGGTGGCGGAACTGCCGGCGGCGCGGCGGGAGTTCTACAACTTCCAGCGCCGGTCCAAGGTGCTCGTGAAACCCCTCTGAACATTGACCGAACGCGAAATCCGGGTCGGGCTCGCGGTTTACGCTGCACCGACCTTCTTCGATAATGGGCGGCCCCGCGCGACGCGCGTCGCCCCCGTAGTCCGAAAGGATCATTCATGGCCCGCATGGTGAATTGCATCAAGCTGCAGCGCGAGGCCGAAGGCCTCGACTTCCCGCCCTACCCCGGCCCGCTGGGCCAGCGCCTGTTCGAGTCCGTCTCGAAGGAAGCGTGGCAGGGCTGGCTCGAGCAGCAGAAGATGCTGATCAACGAGCACCGCCTGCGCCTCGCCGATGCGAAGGCGCGGCAGTACCTCGCGGCGCAGATGGAGCGCCACTTCTTCGGCGATGGCGGCGACGTCGCCGCCGGCTTCGTCCCGAAGGGTCAGGCTTGAACGACGCGCCGCAGCCGGCAGGCCGCGAAGCGCTGGCCCCCTCGACGACCGAGAGCCTCGTGGCGAAAGACACGAAGTCACAGCACGCGACCGCCACCGACGGCGAGCCGCGCCTGCTGCTCAATCGCGAGCTGGGCCAGCTCGAATTCAATCGTCGCGTGCTCGCCCAGGCCCAGGACCACGCGATGCCGCTGCTCGAACGGCTGCGCTTCCTGTGCATCGCCGGCAGCAACATCGACGAGTTCTTCGAGATCCGGGTCGCGGGCCTGAAGGCGCAGATCCAGCTCGGCGCGAACCGGCCCGGCCCCGACGGCAAGGCGCCGCTCGAGGTGTTGCAGGAGGTCTCGCGGCAGGTCCACGAGCTGATCACGCAGCAGTACGCCGTCTTCAACGACGACATCGTCCCGGCACTCGCGCAGGAAGGCATC
>CAUJJX010000051.1 GCA_963205165.1 Pseudomonadota bacterium
AAATAGGGGAGCTATGACGTGGCCCGCGTCGCTCCCGGGTAGGTTGCTTGAGGCCGCGGGTAACCGCGGTCCCAGAGGAATGACTGTCGCGGCGCGCGAGCGTCGTACAGAACCCGGCTTACAGACCGGCTTCGCCAACTCTTCTCCCTTCTGTGCCTTCCGTCGCTACGGCCCGAAATCGTCGGGCCGTCCGCAGCGCCGTCGACGCATGCCTGCGTCCGGCGAGGTGGCGCCTCGGACCGCTCCGGCGGGCGCATCGGCATGCACGTTCGCGACGGTCGGATCGTCCGGCGGTGGGTCGCTCGGTCGCCGATGCCGCCCGGCCGGTCCGCGCTGGCCGGGTCCGCCGGCTTTCCCTCGGGCCGATCGGTGACTCCGGTGGGAAAACCCGACGTCCGCGGCACGGTCTTGCCGCCTCTTCTTCATGTCTTTCGCATGTGTGCTGCGACGCAACATGTCGTTGTCACGTGCTTGCGAACTTAAGGTGAAGTCTTAAGTTGCGGTCGTTTTACATTCAATCGATTCCGTATTTTGCATTTCCTCTCGTCGACTCTAGGCAGTGCTCATAAGTCTTTGTCCTGCCAAGGGAAACCCGTCGTTCCGGCTTGACCCTGCCAATTCTTTGCAATAGAGTGGGAAAAAGTTGGTGAAAGTGGGTTTTTCTGTTTATTCCGAGCCGAAACGGGGTCGATCACGGTGTTCCAGGGTGCAGCTCAGCTCAGTCTCGATGCGAAGGGTCGGCTCACCGTCCCCACGCGGCATCGTGACGGCCTCCTGACGCCCGCTGCCGGTAAGCTGGTACTAACTGGCCACCCCCACTACTGCCTCCTCATGTACCCCGAACCCGCGTGGCCGCCCATTCGCGACGAGCTGCTGCGGGTCGGTGCGTTCGATCCGCAGACGGCCCGCTGGAAGCGTCTGATGATCGGTTTCGCGGAAGAGACCGAGGTGGACGGCAGCGGCCGCATCCTCATTTCGCCCGAATTGCGCAAGTTCGCCGGCATCGACCGGCAAGTGATGATGGTCGGTCAGGGCACCCACTTCGAGGTCTGGAGCGTCGACCGGTGGGAGGCCGAGATGGCCAAGCTCGCGGAGGGTGACGGCAAGCCGCCGCCCGGACTCGAGAACTTCGCCCTGTGATCGGGGCGGATTCCGGGGCGGAGGGCGACAAGGCGCTGGCGCATGTCTCCGTGCTGGGTGCGGAGGCAGTGGATGCCTTGGCGGTCCGGCCCGATGGCGTGTACGTCGATGCGACGTTCGGACGCGGTGGTCACAGCCGCCGGATTCTCGACCGGCTCGGACCGACGGGCCGGCTGATCGCGATCGATCGCGATCCCGAGGCGATCGCTGTGGCGGCCTCGTGGACGGATTCCCGGTTCAGCTACGCGCACGAACGTGCGAGCCGGATCGAGCAGGTGCTGGACGACGCGGGCATCGCGCAGGTGGACGGCGTGCTGCTCGACGTGGGTGTTTCATCGCCGCAGATCGACGACGCGGCGCGTGGATTCAGTTTTCGCCGAGATGGCCCGCTCGACATGCGGATGGATCCGTCGAGCGGCGAGTCGGCAGCCGAATGGCTGGCGCGCGCATCGGAGAAGGACATTGGGGAGGTCATCTGGCGCTATGGCGAAGAACGGTTTGCTAAACAGATTGCAAGAGCGCTTGTTGCGGCTCGGACCGGAGACCCTGTCGTCACGACGCGGCAGCTTGCCGCGCTCGTGGCAACCGTTGTCCGTACGCGCGAGCCTGGCCAGGACCCGGCGACGCGCACCTTTCAGGCTCTACGGATTCACATCAATCAGGAGCTTGAGGAACTGGAGATAGCACTGGCCGCGACCTGTTCGCGGCTGGGGCCCGGGGGGCGGATCGTGGTGATCGCATTTCATTCACTGGAGGACCGGATCGTGAAGCGCTTCCTGCGAGAACGCGCCACGCCCCCGGTGCTGCCCGCGCGCCTGCCGATCCGCGCCGCCGACATACCCGAACCCGACATGCGCCTCGTCGGCAAGCCTGTCCGCGCAACCCCGGAAGAGATCGCCGCGAACCCCCGGGCGCGCAGCGCCATCATGCGGATCGCGGAGCGACGATGATCCGCCTCAACCTCGTCCTGCTCGTCGTGCTCGTGGGTTGTGCCCTCGGCACCGTCACGGGCCAGCACCGCGCTCGCACGCTGTTCGTCGAACTCGAGCAGGAGCAGCGCGGCGCCCGCCAGCTCGACGAGGAATGGACGCAGCTCCAGCTCGAACAGAGCACGTGGGCGATGCACACGCGCATCGAGACCGTCGCCGCGTCGAAGCTGGGCATGCAGGTTCCGCCGACCGAACGCATCCAGATGATCGAACCGCCGGCGGAGTCCGTCCGTCCGTGAACATCGCCCGCAACCCGCTGCTGTCGCTGCGCCTGCCGGTCTGGCGGACGCGCTTCGTCCTGATGCTGATCGTCGCGGGCTTCATCGGGCTCGCGGTGCGCGCGCTCTACCTGCAGGGACTGCAGCGCGACTTCCTCCAGGCCGAGGGTGAATCCCGCTACGGACGCACGCTCCAGATGTCCGCCCACCGCGGCATGATCACCGACCGCCACGGCGAGCCGCTCGCGGTCTCGACGCCCGTCGAATCCGTCTGGATCAGCCCGTCGACGACGGCCGAGGTCGCGCCCGCGCAGCGCAAGGCGCTCGCGAAGCTGCTCGGCATCGGCGAGGCCGAACTGGGCCGGAAGATCGACGCGCACGACCGCGACTTCGCCTGGCTCAAGCGCCAGCTTCCGCCCGAGCAGGCCGAGAAGGTGCGCCAGCTCGCCGTGCCCGGCGTGTTCATCCAGCGCGAGTACCGCCGCTACTACCCGGCCGGCGATGTCACGTCGCACATCCTCGGTTACACCGACCTCGACGACATCGGTACCGAGGGCGTGGAGCTCGCGTACCAGAGCTGGCTCGCCGGCAAGCCGGGCAGCCGCCGCGTCATCAAGGACCGCAAGGGACGCGTCATCGAGGACGTCGAATCCGTCCGGGCGCCACAGCAGGGCCGCGACCTCGCGCTCTCGATCGATCTCAAGCTGCAGTACCTCGCTTATCGCGAACTGAAGAACGCCGTCACGCTGAACAAGGCGAAGGCCGCGAGCATCGTCGTGCTCGACGTGCAGACCGGCGAGGTCCTCGCGCTCGCGAATGTCCCCACGTACAACCCGAACAGCCGCGGCCAGTACGACACGCAGAAGGCCCGCAACCGCGCCGTCGTCGACCTGTTCGAGCCCGGCTCCACGATGAAGCCGTTCACCGTCGCGGCGGCGCTCGATCTCGACCGCATCAAGCCGACCTCGGTGATGCCGACGGCCAGCGGCGCGATCCGGGTCCGGAACCACACGATCCGCGATGCCCATCCGGCGGCCGAGAACCTCAACGTCGCGCAGGTGATCCAGCATTCCTCGAACGTCGGCACCGCTCACATCGCCGAGCGCCTCGCACCGAAGGAAATGTGGAGTGTCCTGTCCGCGTCCGGGTTCGGCACGGTGCCGCGCCTCGGATTCCCCGGCGAAACCGGCGGCCGGCTGCGCAGCCACGACCGCTGGACCAACCTCGACCAGGCCACGATGAGCTTCGGTCACGGTGTGTCCGTGAGCCTGATGCAGCTGGCCCGCGCCTACACGATCTTCTGTTCCGATGGCGAAGTGCTCCCGGTCTCGCTCGTGAAGCGCACCGAGCCCGTCGTCGGCGTGCCCGTGATCTCGGCGCGCACGTCGCAGCAGATGCGCGACATGCTCCAGCTCGTGACGCAGAAGGGCGGCACTGCACCGCTGGCGCAGGTCGTCGGCTACAGCGTCGGCGGCAAGACGGGCACGGCCCACAAGGTCGAGAACGGCGGCTACTCGGCGCATCGCTATGTCGCGTCGTTCGTCGGTTTCGCGCCCGTCAGCAATCCGCGGCTGATCGTCGCCGTGATGGTCGACGAACCCGATCCCAAGCGACACTTCGGCGGCCAGGTCGCGGCGCCGGTCGTCTCCGCCGTGCTCACCGGCGCGCTGCGCATGCTCGCCGTGCCGCCCGATCTGCCGATCCCGCGGTCCAGCACCTTCGAGGAGATCGAAGGCGTGCCGGAGGACGTATGAGCCCGCAGCGCATCGATCCCGCCGCGCTCGTCGCGTCGCTCGGCGTGCCGCTTCGCGAGGCCACCCAGGATTCCCGCGCCGTCGTGCCGGGCGCGCTGTTCATCGCGCTGCCGGGTGACCGCTCGGATGGTCGCCAGTACATCGAGCAGGCCGTCGAACGTGGCGCTGCGGCCGTCGTCTGGGAAGCCGACGGATTCCGCTGGCCGTCGCATCTCGCCGTGCCGAACGTCGCGGTCTCCGGGCTCCGCGCCGTCGCCGGCCACATCGCGGCGCACGTCTACGGCAATCCCGGCGCAGCCCTCTGGATGGCCGGCGTGACCGGCACGAACGGCAAGACGTCGTGCTCGCACTGGATCGCCCAGGCGCTCACGCGTGGCGGACGCCGCGCCGCCGTCATCGGCACGCTCGGCAACGGATTTCCCGGCCAGCTGAAGATGGCCACGCACACGACGCCCGACGCCGTGTCGCTGCAACGCGAACTGCGCGCGCTGCACGACGGCGGCGCGACGGCCGTCGCGATGGAAGTCTCGTCGCACGCGCTCGACCAGGACCGCGCCGCGGGCGTGCCCTTCGACGCAGCGCTCTTCACGAATCTCACGCGCGACCATCTCGACTACCACGGCGACATGGCGACGTACGGTGCGGCGAAGGCCCGCCTGTTCGACCGGCCCGGGCTCGCGCACGCCGTCATCAACGTCGACGACGCATTCGGTCGCGACCTCGTCGAGCGCGCCCGTCGCACGCCCGCGCAGGTCATCGGCTACGGCATCGGTCGCGGCGACATCGCGGCGCACGACGTCGCGCTCGGCACGCACGGACTCGCTTTCACGATCACGACCCCGTGGGGCACGGCCGAGCTCGAGAGCCGCGTCATCGGCGGCTTCAACGTGAGCAATCTGCTGGGTTCGCTCGGCGTGCTGCTGGCCGCCGGGATGTCGCTCGACGCATCCGTTGCGGCGCTCGCGGAGGTGCAGCCCGTCGCGGGTCGTCTCGACATGCTCCGGCTGCCCGGTCGTCCGCTCGTCGTCGTCGATTACGCCCACACGCCCGACGCGCTCGAGAAGGTGCTCGAGACGCTCGCCGAAGTCGTCGGCCACGAACCCGGCGCGCGACTCATCTGCGTGTTCGGCTGCGGGGGCGATCGCGATCCGGGCAAGCGTCCGCTGATGGGGGAGGTCGCGACGCGGCTCGCGCACCACGTCGTCGTGACGAGCGACAACCCGCGGTCCGAAGATCCGCGCGCGATCATCGACGCGATCGTCGCCGGCGCGAGCGCGAACCACGAGGTCGAACCCGATCGTGCCGCGGCCATCGCGCGTGCCCTCGAACTTGCCGCGCCAGTCGACATCGTGCTCGTCGCGGGCAAGGGCCACGAGACCACCCAGGAGATCGCCGGTCGCCGTTTCCCGTTCGACGACCTCGCCGTCGCGCGCGGCCTCATCGAATCCGGCGCGGCACGACACACGGGAGGCGCCCGTGTTTAACGTTGCCGTCGCCGCACGTGTCCTCGGTGCGAAGCATCTCGGTGCCGACGCGGAAGTTCACGCCGTCACGATCGACAGCCGCGCCGTGCGTCCCGGCGACCTGTTCGTCGCGCTCCCCGGCGAACGCGTCGACGGTCACGATTTCGTCGACGGTGCACTCGCGGCAGGTGCCGCCGCCGCGATCGTCACCGACCCGTCGCGCGTCGCGACGGCCGGCGCACCGCTCATCGTCGTGCCCGATGCGCGTCTGGCGCTCGGCAGCCTCGCGGCGTGGTGGCGCGGCCGTCTCGACCCTGTCGTCGCGGGCGTGACCGGCAGCAGCGGCAAGACGACCGTCAAGGAGATGCTCGCGGCGATCCTCCGCGCGCATGCGGGCGACGACGCCGTCCTCGCGACCGAAGGCAACCTGAACAACGATCTCGGCCTGCCGCTCACGCTGCTCAGGCTGCGTGCACAGCACCGCTTCGCCGTCATCGAGATGGGCATGAACCATCTCGGCGAGATCGCGTACCTGACGCGGCTCGCGCGTCCGCGCGCTGCCGTGATCAACAACGCCGGCACCGCGCACATCGGCGAGGTCGGTTCGCGCGACAACATCGCCCGCGCCAAGGGAGAGATCTTCGAAGGGCTCGCCGCCGACGGCGTGAAGATCATCAACGCCGACGACGACTACGCCGACTTCTGGCGCAATGCGCATCCGGATGTCCGCGTCGTGAGCTTCGGGCTCGAACGCCGCGCCGACGTCACCGCGGCGATCGAACCGGGTGCCGACGCGAGCCTCGTGACGCTGACGACGCCCGCCGGATCGACGGTCGTGCGACTCCACGTGCCGGGCATCCACAACGTTCGCAATGCGCTCGCCGCCGCGGCTGTCGCCCACGCGTTCGACGTGCCGCCCGCGACGATCGCGGCAGGCCTCTCCGCCTACCAGGGCACGAAGGGGCGGATGCAGCGCCGCACCGGCCCGTCCGGTTGCGTCGTCATCGACGACACGTACAACGCCAACCCCGACTCGATGCGCGCCGCGATCGACTGGCTCGCCACGCAGCCGGGACGTCGCCTGTTCGTCATGGGCGACATGGGCGAACTGGGCGACGGTGCCGCCGCCATGCACGAGGACATCGGCCGGTTCGCCGCGACCCGCTGCATCGACGACTTCTACGCGCTCGGTACCGCCAGCGCCGCCGCCGTTCGCGCCTTCGGTGCGCACGGCCGCCATTTCAACGACCTCGACACACTGGTCGCCGCCGTCGCGAAAGCCTGCGGTCCCGACACGACGCTGCTCGTGAAGGGGTCGCGCTTCATGCGCATGGAGCGCGTCGTCGCGCGTCTTGCCGACGGCGCCGTACCGGTGAAGGAACACTGATGCTGCTGTTTCTCGCCAACTGGCTCGCCGCCGACGTCCGCGCCTTCAGCGTGCTGAACTACATCACGCTGCGTGCCGTGTTCGCCACGATGACTGCGCTGCTGATCTCGTTCGTCGTGGGACCCGCGATGATCCGCAAGCTCACCGCCTACAAGATCGGACAGTCCGTGCGCGACGACGGTCCGCAGACGCACCTCGTGAAAGCGGGCACGCCGACGATGGGCGGCGCGCTGATCCTCGTCGCGATCGGCTTCACGACCTTCCTCTGGGCGGACCTCACGAACCGCCTCGTGTGGGTCGTGCTCGCCGTCACGCTCGGCTTCGGCATCGTCGGCTGGGTCGACGACTACCGGAAGGTCGTCTTCCGAAATCCGAAGGGCCTGCCCGCGCGCTGGAAGTATTTCTGGCAGACCGTGATCGGTCTCACGGCCGCGATCTACCTCGGCACGTCGTCGCTGCCTGCGCAGACCGAGTTCATCGTCCCGTTCTTCAAGCAGGTCGCGTATCCGATGGGCGTGATCGGCTTCATCGTGCTGACGTACTTCGTGATCGTCGGCACGTCGAACGCCGTGAACCTGACCGACGGTCTCGACGGCCTCGCGATCCTGCCGACCGTGATGGTCGGCAGCGCGCTCGGCGTGTTCGCGTACGTCGCCGGCAACGCCGTCTTCTCGAAGTACCTCGGGTTTCCGTACATCCCCGGCGCCGGTGAACTCACCGTGTTCTGCGCGGCGCTCGCAGGGGCCGGACTCGGCTTCCTGTGGTTCAACGCGTATCCGGCGGAAGTCTTCATGGGCGATGTCGGCGCGCTCGCGCTCGGTGCCGCGCTCGGCACCGTCGCCGTCATCGTCCGCCAGGAGATCGTGCTGTTCATCATGGGCGGCGTGTTCGTCGTCGAGACGCTGTCGGTGATGCTGCAGGTCGCGTCGTTCAAGCTGACCGGCAAGCGCATCTTCCGGATGGCGCCGCTGCACCATCACTACGAGCTGAAGGGCTGGAAGGAGAACCAGGTCGTCGTCCGCTTCTGGATCATCACGATGCTGCTCGTGCTGTTCGGCCTGTCCACGCTGAAGCTGCGATGAACGAACTTTCCGGCAGGCGCGTCCTCGTCCTCGGCCTCGGCCTCACGGGCCTCTCGATGGCCCGGTGGCTGCGCGCGCACGGGGCCGTCGTGCGCATCGCCGATTCGCGCGCGACGCCGCCGAACCTCGACGCCATCCGCGCCGGGATGCCGGATGTCGCCATCGACACGGGCGCCTTCCGTCGCGCGAGTTTCGAGCGACAGGATCTCCTCGCGGTGAGCCCCGGCGTGCCGCTCGCCGAACCCGAGATCGCCGCGGCCATCGCGCGTGGCGTGCCGGCGGTCGGCGACATCGAACT
>CAUJJX010000052.1 GCA_963205165.1 Pseudomonadota bacterium
CTGCCCGGCGAGGGCGGCGTGCTGGCGCAGCTCGCGGCCACGCCCGAGGGGTGGGTCTTCATGGCCGCCTACGTCGCGGCGGGGTCCGGGTTCGCGCTGCTCGTCTTCGGGACGAGCGCCGTCTCGGTGCCGATGCTGCTCGATCGCTACAGCATGGATACGCTGACGGCCATGATCACGAGCTTCAAGGCGCTCCGGGCGAACTTCCCGACGATGCTCGTCTGGGGGGCGTCGATCGTCGTGCTGGTCGGTCTCGGGATCGCGACGTGGTACGTCGGACTGGTCTTCACGGTGCCGCTCGTCGCGCACGCCTCGTGGCATGCCTACCGGGATTGCGTGGAGCCGGTCGCCCCCGCGTCCTGAAAGTCCTTTGTCCGGCCCCGGACGGTCCTGTACCATCCCCGTCCGCCGGAAAATCAAGCAATTTTCTTTTATTCGTCGGCACTTGGCCGGCCGTCCGGCGCCCGCCTTGCCGCATTTCGGAAGCTGATACCCCAAGGATGGAGTTCAAGGAACTCGGACTCGCGGAGGAACTCCTGCGCGCCATTGCGGAGGAAGGCTACGTCGAGCCAACCCCCATTCAGGCGAAAGCCATTCCCCACGTACTGCTCGGCAAGGACGTCATGGGCGCGGCCCAGACGGGCACCGGCAAGACGGCCAGCTTCACGCTGCCGCTGCTCCACCGGATGAAGGCGCACGCGAGCACCAGCACGTCGCCTGCGCGGCATCCGGTCCGTGCCCTGATCCTGACGCCGACGCGCGAACTCGCCGTCCAGGTCTGGGAAAGCGTCCGGACCTACTCGCGACATCTGCCGATCCGGTCGACGGTCGTCTACGGCGGCGTCGACATCCGTCCGCAGATCACCGATCTCCGGGCCGGCGTCGAGGTGCTCGTCGCCACACCGGGTCGTCTGCTCGATCACGTGCAGCAGAAGACGGTGCTCCTGAACCAGGTCGAATTCCTCGTGCTCGACGAGGCCGACCGCATGCTCGACATGGGCTTCATCCCGGACATCAAGCGCATCCTCGCGCTGCTGCCTGCGCGCCGTCAGAGCCTGCTGTTCTCCGCGACCTTCTCCGAAGAGATCCGCAAGCTCGCCGACGGCTTCATGCGCGAGCCGATCATGGTCGAGGTGGCGCGCCGCAACTCCGTCACCGAGACCGTCACGCATTCGATGTACCGCGTCCCGGACGCCCGCAAGCGCGACCTGCTCGCGCGGCTCGTCAAGGACCTCGACCTGAAGCAGGTGCTCGTGTTCGTGCGCACGCGCTTCGGTGCGAACCGTCTGGCGCACCAGCTCGTGCGCGACGGCATCGATTCCACCGCGATCCACAGCAACCGCACGCAGGCCGAGCGCACCGAAGCGCTCCAGGCCTTCAAGGACGGCAAGGTCCGCGTGCTCGTCGCGACCGACATCGCGGCGCGCGGCATCGACATCGACCATCTGCCCTGTGTCATCAACTACGAGCTTCCGCACGTCCCCGAGGACTACGTCCACCGGATCGGCCGCACGGGTCGGGCAGGCGCGACAGGCGATGCGATCTCGCTCGTGGCCCCGCCCGAGCAGGAACTCCTCGAACGCATCGAGAAGCTCCTGAAGGCGAAGATCGAGGAGCGCCAGGTCTCGGGCTTCGACGTCGATGCGCCCGCGATCCGGCACGACGGCGAGTCCCCCGATCGTTCGTCCCGGCCGTCCGGACGCTCGTCGTCGGGTGGGTCGCGCAGTGCCGGCGGTGCTTCGCGTTCGTCGGGCAGCAGTGCCGGCGCATCGCGTTCCACGACCGAGCGGCCGAGCACGCCGCGTACCGCGGGCAGCAGCAGCCCGCGTCCGCCGCGTCGCGAGGACGACCCGTTCTTCTCGAAGCCGTACGAGTCGAAGACGCCGGCAGCCGAGCCGGTGGCCGATGCCGCGCCCCGCGCGGAATCCGGCACGGCGCGCGACATCGCCAAGCGGCCGGTCGCCGCGCTGTTCCGTCCGCCGGTGACGGCCACCAAGAACTGACGCAGGTCGGGCGGGGGCTATGGTTGCGCGCTTTCCGGCCCGCCTGGGTCTGCTTTTGGATGCCGACCCCGCGTCGGTGCGGCTTGCCGAGGTCGCGCTGCTCGTCGCGAGCGGCGCGCGACCCGACCTCGACATCGACGCGCAGTGCGCCATGCTCGACGAGATCGCCGACGCCGTGCGCAGCCGCCTTCCGGACGACCACGACGAGCAGGTGACGGTCCTCGCGCTCAACGCGTACCTCTTCGACGAACTCGGTTTCGAGGGCGCGCAGGACGACTACCAGGATCCCCGCAACAGCCATCTCGACGAGGTGATCGCCCGGCGTCGGGGCATCCCGATCACGCTGTCGATCCTGTACATCGACGTCGGCCGCCAGCTCGGTCTCGATCTCGAGGGCGTCGCATTCCCTGGGCACTTCCTCGTCCGCTGCGACATGGCGGACGGCATCGTCATCATCGATCCCTACGGTGGCGGCATCACGCTCGACCGCGACGATCTCCAGGCGCGGCTGCGCGAATCGCGTATCGGCGAAGTCTCGGACGATGCGCTCGACGAGATGCTCGAACCGGCCTCGCCCCGTGGCATCGCCGCCCGGATGCTGCGCAACCTGAAGGCCGTGCACCTCGAGGCGAAGCGGTTCGAACCCGCGCTCGACGCACTCGAATGGCTCGTGTCGGTGCTGCCGGACGACGACTCCGAACTGCGCGATCGCGGTCGGATCTACGATCGCCTCGACTGCTTCCGGCCGGCGCTCTCCGACTACATGGCCTACCTCGAACGCAGTCCCGATGCCGACGACGCGGACTCCATCCGCGGACGCATCGTCGATCTCCAGCGTTCGGCCGCGCGACTCAACTAGGGCCTGTTCACACTACGGATGCCAGTGCGAATGAACGTATCGACGTGCAGGGCAAGGCGGACGACGCCGCCCGGACTGGACGTCCGGGCCAGGAGGACAACGCCGCCATGCGCGCCGAGACGTTCGTTCCCTACGGGTTGCCTGCGTGAACGCCCCGATCCGCGTTACAAATCCTCGCCGGGTGTTCAACCCGGCTGCGGTTTGCGCCTTGCTCGGAGCGTTCGCGCAGGCAACGCATCTGGCATCCGTAGCGTGAACAGGCCCTGATGTCGCGATCGCGCGTCGGGCAGCACCTCGCGTCGCCCTGGCTGCTGCTGTCCGCCGCGAGCCTGTTCTGGGCGATCAACATGGTCGTCGGACGCGGGCTCCGCGGCGACATCCCGCCGGTCGCGATGGCGTTCTGGCGCTGGACCATCTCGTTCGTCCTGATCCTGCCGTTCGTGACGCCGGTGCTCTGGCGCGAACGCCGGACCATCGCCGCATCGTGGCCGGTGCTCGCGCTGCTGGGCCTCGTCGGCATCTGCCTGTTCAACACGATGTGCTACATCGCGCTGACGATGACGACCGCGACGAACGGAGCGCTCTTCAACTCGGTCGTGCCGGTGTTCATCCCGCCGATGGCGTGGCTGCTGTTCCGCACCCGCACGACGTGGCGGCAGATGGCCGGCATCCTGATCTCGCTGCTCGGTGTCGTCGTGATCGTCGCGGAAGGGCGCCTCGAGACGCTGCAGGCGCTCGCGTTCAACCGCGGCGATCTCTGGCTGCTCGCCGCGATGGTCCTCTGGGCGCTCTACACCGTGCTGCTGAAATTCCGTCCGCCGACGCTGGGCATGCTCGACTTCCTCGGCGTGATCCTGCTGTTCGGCTGGCCGATGCTCGCCGTGTGGTACGCGTTCGAGCTGTCGACCGGTGCACACGTCGTGTGGAGTGTCCGCTCGGTCGCGGCGCTCGCGTACTTCGGGACCGTCCCGTCGATCCTCGCGTTCGTCTGCTACAGCCGCGGCGTCGCGGCCGTCGGTCCGACGCGCGGCGGGATCTTCGTGCATCTCGTGCCGGTGTTCGGCATCGCGCTGTCGACGCTGGTGCTCGGCGAACCGCCGCATCTGCACCACGCGTTCGGCATCCTGTTCATCGCTGCGGGCATCGTGCTCACGACGACGCAGCGCCGTCCCCGAGGTGACCATGGCTGATCCGGCCGAACTGCTCGCAGCGTTCGAGAATCGCATCGCGAAGCGCTGGCGCCACCTGCGCAAGTGGGCGAAGCGCGAGGGTACGGACTGCTTCCGCGTCTACGATCGCGATATCCCGGAACTGCCCTACGCACTCGACGTGTACGGTCCGCGGCTGCTGCTCCAGCAGTATCTGCGCGCCGACGAGGCGGGTGTGATCCCGGCGGAGGATGCGATCGCCGCGGTCGCGCGCGCGACCGAGCGCACCGCGGCCGACGTCGTGATGAAGCTGCGCCGCAAGGTCGATCGTCGTCACGAACAGCACGAACGCGCGCCGACCGCGACGGGCCGCATGACCGAGGTGAACGAGTCCGGCGTGCGCCTGCTCGTGAATCTCGAGGACTACCTCGACACCGGACTCTTCCTCGATCACCGGCCGCTGCGCACGATCGTGCGCGAACGTTCGGCAGGCAAGCGCGTGCTCAATCTCTTCTGCTACACGGGGAGCATCACGGCGCATGCCGCCGCGGGCGGAGCAGGGCGCTCGGTCAGCGTCGATCTCTCGAACACGTATCTCGCGTGGGCGCGACGCAACCTGGAACTGAATCGATTTCCCGCGGACCGCCACGTGTTCGAGCGTGCGGACGTGCGCGAATGGCTGCGTGCGGCGCGCGTCCGCGGCGACCGGTTCGATCTCATCGTGATGGATCCGCCGGCGTACTCCAGCTCGAAGAAGATGACCGGGGTATTCGACGTGCAGCGCGATCACGCGGGACTCGTCGCGGATGCCGCCGCGCTGCTGCCGGCCGATGGCGAGATGTACTTCTCGGCGAACCTCCGGGATTTCCGCTTCGACGGCGCACCGGCCGGATGGCGGGCGACCGACATCTCGGAAGCGACGATTCCCGAGGACTTCCGCAACCACCGGATTCATCGCTGCTGGCGGATCGCGGCGGCGTGAGTGGCGTTGCAGCGGGCGGGCAGCGGACCGTTGACCCAGCCCGTCGCGAGGGCCGCTGACTACTTCGCCGGCGGCGCAGCGACCGCGGCGGGTGGTGTCCCGGGCTTCTCGACAGGCTGTCCGGCGGGGTCGGGCTTCGGGTCCGCAGCGGCGGCATTCTGCGCAGGCGGTTCCGACTTGTCGCTCGCCGGCTCCGGCGAATCCGCGGAACCCTCGCCCGGATCCTCGAGGTCGTCGTCGAGGAGTTCCTTCGGAGGATCGCCGTCGTAGATCAGGTTGCGGCGGCGCTGCAGATACGCGTCGCGCAGGAACGAATAGCGGTCCGGTTGCTGCTCGAGCACCTTGTCGGCGGGCAGCAGGGACGCGCGGAGATCGATGATCCGGGTGACGGTGACCGAGTTGCGCAGCGGGACGTCGTCGATCTGCCACTGCGGGTCGATGCGGGCGTCGGCGATGATGCCGCCCGCGTCGCGCAGCGTGCTCGGTCCGAGGAAGGGCAGCATCAGGAACGGACCGTTGCCGACACCCCAGTAGCCGAGGGTCTGTCCGAAATCCTCGCGACGCTTCGTGAGGCCCCGCATGCTCGCGACATCCACGAGACCGAGTCCGCCGAACACGGTGTTGGCGACGAAACGCACGCTGTCGCGCGAGGCGTTCGTGAACTTCAGCTGCAGCAGATCGTTCGCCACGACCACGACGTCGTCGAGGTTGTTGAAGAAGTTGCGCACCCCGGTGCGGACAAACTGGGGCAGTACGGCCTCGTACAGGCGCGCGACAGGTCGCATGACGTAGCGGTCCGCGGTGTCGTTGAACTTGAAGACGGCACGGTTCACCGGCTCGATGGGGTCGTACGCCGTCCGCGGACGCGTCGACGCGCACCCGGCGACGAGGGTGCAGAGCACGACGAGACAGGACATTCGATGCGCGATGCGCGGCATGCGTGACAAGACGAGATTCATTCCGGGTGACAGGCGGTCGAGTATAGCAACCGGTCGATTGCAAACCCGCTGGGCATGCGCGAGCATAACGGCCTCTTTCGCGGGCGGCTTGAGGGCGCGTTCGCCAAACCACAACGACAGTACTGGAGAAATCGAATGGATCTCGGCATCGCGGGCAGGAAGGCGCTGGTCTGTGCAGGCAGCAAGGGACTCGGCAAGGGTTGTGCGATGGCACTCGCCCGCGAAGGCGCCGAGGTCACGATCGTGGCACGCGGCGTCGATGCGCTGAACGCGACGGCCGACGAGATCCGCAAGGCCACCGGTGCGACGGTGCATACGGTCGTCGCCGACATCACGAAGCCGGAAGGCCGCGAGGCCGCACTCGCTGCCTGCCCGGCGCCGGACATCCTCGTGAACAACGCCGGTGGTCCGCCCGCCGGCGATTTCCGCGACTGGAACCGCGACACCTGGATCGCCGCAATCGACGCGAACATGCTCACGCCGATCGAACTCATCAAGGCGACCGTCGACGGCATGATGGCGCGCCGCTTCGGCCGCATCGTCAACATCACGTCGAGCGCCGTGAAGGCTCCGATCGACATCCTCGGCCTCTCGAACGGCGCGCGCAGCGGCCTCACGGGTTTCGTCGCCGGCATCGCGCGGAAGACCGTGACGCACAACGTGACGATCAACAACATCCTGCCCGGCCTGTTCGAGACCGACACGATGCTCTCGCGCATCGAGGCGATGGCGAAGACCAACGGCGTCGCGTTCGACGCGGCCCGCGATGCGCGCATGAAGACGATCCCCGCCGGTCGCTTCGGCAAGCCGGACGAGTTCGGTGCGCTCTGCGCCTACGTCTGCAGCGCGCACGCGTCGTTCATCACGGGCCAGAACTTCCTCATCGACGGCGGCGCGTACCCGGGCACGTACTGATCCGGCCGCTCTCGAACTCCCAGGAGACACGCACATGAACGCCCCCCTCACGAGCCAGACGCTCGCGCTGAAGGATCCCTCGCTCTTCCGCCAGCAGTGCTACGTCGACGGCGCGTGGACCGATGCCGACGACGGCAGCACGATCCCCGTCACGAATCCCGCGACCGGCGCCGTCCTCGGGACCATTCCGCGGATGGGCGCTGCCGAGACGCGCCGCGCCATCGAGGCCGCCGACAGGGCGTGGGGCGCGTGGCGCGCGAAGACCGGCAAGGAACGCGCGGCGGTCCTGCGCAGGTGGTTCGACCTGATGCTCGCGAACCAGGATGACCTCGCGATCATCATGACCGCCGAGCAGGGCAAGCCGCTCGCCGAAGCGCGCGGCGAGATCGCCTACGCCGCCTCGTTCCTCGAGTGGTTCGCCGAGGAAGGCAAGCGCATCTACGGCGACGTGATGCAGCACCCGCAGAGCGACAAGCGCATCGTGGTGCTGAAGCAGCCGATCGGCGTCTGCGCAGCCATCACGCCGTGGAACTTTCCGTCCGCGATGATCACCCGCAAGGCCGGGCCGGCCCTGGCCGCCGGCTGCACGATGGTCCTGAAGCCCGCGACCCAGACGCCGTATTCCGCGCTCGCGCTCGCCGAGCTGGCTGCGCGTGCCGGTGTGCCGCGCGGCGTGTTCAGCGTCGTCACCGGCAGCGCCGCCGCGATCGGTGGCGAGGTCACTGGCAATCCGCTCGTGCGCAAGCTGACGTTCACGGGGTCGACCGAAGTGGGCCGCACGCTGATGGCGCAATGCGCCGCGACGATCAAGAAGGTCTCGCTCGAACTCGGCGGCAACGCCCCGTTCATCGTGTTCGACGATGCCGATCTCGACGCTGCCGTCGAAGGCGCGATGGCATCGAAGTACCGCAACGCCGGCCAGACCTGCGTGTGCGCGAACCGGCTGATCGTGCAGAGCGGTGTGTACGACGAGTTCGTGAAGAAGCTCGCGGCGAAGGTCGAGTCACTGAAGGTCGGCGATGGTGCCGAGGCCGGTGTGACGACGGGTCCGCTGATCGATGCAGCCGCCATCGCGAAGGTCGAGGAGCACGTGGCCGACGCCGTGGCGAAGGGCGCGACGCTCGTGACCGGCGGACGCCGTCACACGCTCGGCGGACAGTTCTACGAGCCGACGATCCTCGCGAACGTCACGGCGGACATGCTCGTCACCAACGAGGAAACGTTCGGGCCGGTCGCACCGATATTCCGGTTCGAGACGGAAGCGGAAGCCATCGCGATGGCGAACGCCACCGAGTTCGGTCTCGCGTCGTACTTCTACTCGCGCGACAACGCTCGCGTCTGGCGCGTGGGCGAGGCCATCGAGTCCGGCATCGTCGGCGTGAACGTCGGGATCATCTCGAACGAGGTCGCACCGTTCGGCGGCGTGAAGCAGTCGGGCCTGGGCCGCGAAGGTTCGAAGTACGGCATCGACGACTTCCTCGTGATGAAGTACCTGTGCGTCGGCGGGATCTGATCGCAGGGCGCCGGGCCGCGGGATCACCCGCGGCGGCTGACGCGCCATCGGTCGTGTCAGCGCAGATCACGCGAAGGTGATCTGCCGCAGTCGCATGAAATGAAGACGGACGCCAGCTGGCGTCCGTTTTCATTTTCCCGTCCGATACTGTGCCCGTGCATGCCGGGGCCTGAATCGGTTCCGGATGCCGTCACGCGGTAGAACCCGTGATGGTCCGGCGTCGACGGCGGACCTCGAGGGCCGACAGGCGACTGCGCTATGCCGCAGCGATTTCCCGCCAGCGCGTGAGGAACAGCTTCGCGGCGTCGCCGACGTCGCCCGGCGTGGCACCGGGGCGGTAGAGCGCCGACCCGAGCCCGAAGCCCGCGGCGCCGGCCTGCCGATAGGCTGCCATGTTGTCCGGCGTGATCGAGCCGACCGGCAGCACCGGCACGGACTTCGGCAGCACGGCGCGCATCGCCCGCAGCACCGCTGGCGGATTGCCCTCGGCAGGGAAGAGCTTCAGTCCGTCGGCGCCCGCATCGATCATCGCGAACGCCTCGGTCGGCGTCGCGAAGCCGGGGAGGGCGATCAGCCCGCGGGCCTTGGCGGCCTCGACGATGGCGCGGTCGGAGTGCGGCATGACGACGAGCCGGCCACCGGCATCGGCGATGCGCTCGACCTGCGCCACCTCGGTCACGGTACCGGCACCGATCAGGGCGCTGTCGGCAAAGCGTCCGGACAGCAGCGCGATGCTCGCGAAGGGATCGGGCGAATTGAGCGGTACCTCGATGATCCGGATGCCCGCGCCGAAGAGCGCACCGCCGACATCGACGACCTCGTCGGGTTTCACGCCGCGGAGGATGGCGACGAGCGGGCAGGCCGCCAGCCAGGCGTTCAGGTCTTTCATGCGGGGGAGGCTCCGAGGAGACCGCGGGCAGACGCCACGCGGGTGAGACCGGCCAGCGCGGCGTCCGGATCGTGGACGCGCACGCTGCAGCCGAGCTGCGCGAGTGCGCGTTCGTAGCGGATGGTCAGTGCCGTGGCGCCGACGAGATGCACGACGGCGTCGCCGGTCGATGCCGCATGGCATTCGTGACCGATGAGCAGGCCCGACAGGGTGTCGCGCGTCTGCGCTTCGGCCAGCGCACCTGCGAGGACCTGCGCACGGATGCCGAAGAGATGGTGGAGGAGTCCGCCGCCGTCACCGGAACGCGCGACACCGAGATCGAAAGCCGCGGTGTCGAGTTCGTCGGCAGCGGGTGGCATGGTGCGCGCGAGGATGCTGTGCTGTGCGAACAGCGCGAAGGTCTCGCCGGTCATGTGGGTCGCGAACGACGCGATGCGGTCGTCGCGAACGGTCACCCACTTGCTGTGCGTGCCCGGCAGACAGAGGCGATGCGTGCCGGGGCCGAGGGCGTCGAGCACGCCCAGGATCTGGGTCTCCTCGCCGCGCATCACATCGTGGACGCCCGACGCATCGCGCGTGATCACACCCGGCACGATCCAGCCGTCGCGACCGTCGGCGAGCGTCACGCGGGCGAGGTTCTCCGAGAGCGCGTCGGCGCCGGCGGGCGTCGGTGCGTACGCCGCCTCGGTCCATCCCTGCCGGCTGCCGATCATCCCGCTCATCAGCACGGCGCCGGTATCGATGGCGAGCCAGTCCGCGAGCTGCGTCGCGAGCGTCGCGGCGAACGCGCGGTCGGGAACGGCGAGGATGCCGAGTGGCGCCGACCGCCGGTCCAGTTCGCGGCCGGCGTCGTCGAGCCGCCAGGCGCGGAAGCTCGAGGTGCCCCAGTCGATCGCGATCACGGTGCGTCAGATCCGGCCGAATTCCTCGAGCAACTGCTCGAAGGTGCGCCCTTCCCTGATGCGGCGGCGCGTGGCTTCCTCGCGCTCGGCCTGCTCGCGCGCGGCGACGAGGACGACCTCGAGATCCGCCGACGGGATGACCGTCACGCCGATCTCGTCGGCGACGATGATGTCGCCGGGCGATACGACGATGCCGCCGCACTGCACGGGCACGTTGAGTTCGTAGTCGTCCTTGCGGCCGGAGAACATCGTGTGCGTGCCGCGGGCCGTGACGGCGCGCGAGAACACGATGAAGCCGAGGTCGCGGAGTTCGTCGGTGTCGCGGCAGGCGCCGTCGATGATCGCGCCGGCGACGCCGCGGTTCTGGAAGAGGCTGCCCATCAGGCCGCCGAAGACGGACGTCTCGGTCTCGCCGCCGGCATCGACGACGACGACGTCGCCGGGCTTCGCGACGTGGAGTGCCGCGAGCGGATCCTGGAGGTCGCCGGGGGACAGCCGGATCGTGAGCGCGGGGCCGATGGCCTTGCCGCGGAAGATCGGCTTCATCCCGCTGTGCATGACTCCGCCGCGCTTCTGCACGTCGGCGAAGACGCACGAGGCGCTGTAGCACTTCGCGACCTCGCGCAGTTCGTCGACGAGTCGGGCATCTGGGCGCTGGAAATCGCGCAGGCTCATGGCGGTGCTCTCCGGTTTCGAATGGAGGCCGGATTAGAGCCTGTTAAGACCACGGATGCCAGATGCGTTGGCACCGTGAAAGTTGCGATGGAGGCGAGGCGCGATCTGCAGCCGTTGGCCCGGCGACACGGTGGACGCGTGCGTCCGCGTCAGCCCGCGGAGAACAGGAACGCTTCGACGGCTGCGATCTGGTCGGAGGCCATGAAGGTCGGGGCGTGGCCGATGCCGGCAAACTCGACGAGCCGCGCGGAGGCCGGACCGCGATGCGTCATCGCGGCTGCGGTGTCGCGCAGCAGCAGGTCCGATTCGGCACCGCGCACGATCAGGACGTCGCCGCGGATGCGTTCCCAGACGGCCCACAGATCGACGTCTGCGACGCCGCCGCGGAAGGCAGCCGCGATGCCCGGGTCGTACGCGAGGCGGAGCGATCCGTCTTCCGCGCGGCGTCCGCCGTGGCGCGCGAGATGGCGCCACTGGTCATCGGTGAGAGGGCCGAACGGCGCAGCGACGCGGCGCAGATAGGCCTCGAGTGCCGACTCGTCCGCGAACGCAGGGTCGTTCCCGACGTAGCCCGCGATGCGTTCGAGCGAGGCTTGCGGGATGAAGGCGCCGACATCGTTCACGACGAGGCGCCCGATGGGCGCACCGGGCTGCGCGGCCAGCATCATCCCGATGAGTCCGCCCATCGACGTCCCTACCCAGTCGACGCGATCGGCACCGGAGCGCGCGATCAGCGCCGTCATGTCGGCGAGGTACTGTGGATACGCGTAGCCGGCCGGATCGGGCAGCCAGTCGCTGAGTCCGCGGCCGACGACGTCCGGACAGATCACGCGGCAGCGTTCGGCGAGGGCCCCGGCAAGGGTGTCGAAGTCACGGCCGTTGCGGGTGAGCCCGTGGACGCACACGACGACATGCGGGTGGTCGGGGTCACCCCATTCCGTGTAGGCCGTGCGGTGGAAGCCCAGCGGGCCGAGACAGGCGATCGATCGTGTGCGCATGGGGAGGCTTCGCGGATGCCGCAGGGGATCGCGGTGGTTCGGGGCGTGTCCGGACGACGGATGCCGGTGCGGACACGCCCGCGGTCAGTTGACGTTGGCGATGTAGTGCGACAGCGCTTCGACGTCTTCCTCGGTGATCGAGCGCATCACGCTCTGCATGTTTCCGGCGTCGTTCGTCCGCTCCTTGTTCTTGAAGGCCATGAGCTGACGGTAGATGTACGCCTGGTGCTGGCCACCGACGCGCGGCACCTCGTTCTGGCCGGAGAAGCCGCCGAGATGGCACATCGTGCAGAGGGCGTCGGCTGCGACCTTCTGGCCACGGGCGACCTTCGCGCCGTCGGCCTTGAAGCCCGTGGATTTCTGCTTCTGCGCGGCGAACCAGTCGCCGAGGTCGCGCATGTCCTGTTTCGACAGGTTGGTCGTGAGGGCCGACATGATCTCGTTCTTGCGGCGGCCCTCCTTGAAGTCCTTGAGCTGCAGGTAGATGTAGCGGCTCGTCTGGCCCGCGAGGGACGGGAAATCGGCCGACGGCGAGTTTCCGTCCGGGCCGTGGCACGCGACACAGGCCGTGGCTTTTGCCTTGCCCTCTTCAGCGCCCGCGAACGCGTTCGACGCGGCGACGATACAGAGAGCAGCGGAGAGTGCGAACTTCAGCATCGAGATACCTCTCTTCGAATGGAAAGGCCGCCTTGCGGCGGCCTTCCAGTGACCTGTGAACCGGACTTCAGTTCATTCGATCAGGGCAGTGCGAACACGAACACGCTGTTGCCGCGCTTGAAGTCCAGCTGCGTGTTGCCACCGGCCGCGACGGCGATGTACTGCTTGCCACCCACGGTGTAGGAAACGGGCGGGGCATTGACGCCGGCGCCGCAGTTGAACGTCCAGAGCTTCTTGCCGTTCTTCGCGTCGTACGCGTTGAACATGCCGTTGCCTTCACCCGTGAACACGACGCCGCCGGCCGTGGACAGCACGCCGCCCATCAGGGGCTGATCGGTGTCTGCCTTCCAGGCGATCTTGCCGGTGTCGATGTTCACGGCGGCGAGGCGACCCCACTGCTTCTCGCCGGGGACCACCTTGAACGCACCGCCGAGCCACAGCTTGTCGCCACCCGGGTAGGGGGTTTCTTCGACGTGGTACGTCATCGGCTGGTGCAGGTTCGCGGCGTACGCGAGGCGCAGCTTCGAGTTGACGGCCAGCGGGTTCCACTCCACGCCACCGTTCGCGCCGGGCAGCATGCGGGCACCCTCCGGGGTCGGCAGGACCCACATGTTCTCCTGCGGGATCATGGCTTCGGAGAAGCGGATCAGCTCGAGCGTCTTCGCGTCGTGCACGTACACGTGACCGGTCTTGCCACCGTGGATCACGACCTTGGTGTCCTTGCCGTCCTTGCCCTTCGCCGTGGTGATGATGGGCGGGGACACGGCGTCGAGGTCCCAGACGTCGTGCGCGATGTACTGGAAGTGCGACTTGTACGCGCCGGTGTCGAGGTCGACCGCGACGATCGAGTCGGTGTAGAGGTTGTCGCCGGGGCGGATGTCACCGTACAGGTCGGGCGACGGGTTGCCGACGACGAAGTAGACGGTGCGCGTGTCGGTGTCGACCGCGGGCGTCATCCACACGCCGCCGCCGAGGGTCTGGTAGAAGTCGCTGCCGTTCTTCGCGAGGAGTTCCTTCTCCTTCGCGATGTTGCGGAGCATGTTGCGGCCCGTGGCGTCCTTCTCGGCCCACACGCCTTCGTGGCCCTTCTCGGGGATCGTGTTGAACGTCCAGAGGAGGTTGCCCGTCTTCGCATCGAACGCCTTCACGAAGCCGCGGATGCCGTACTCGCCGCCGTTGGTGCCGATCAGGACCTTGCCGTCGATGACGGTCGGGGCCATCGTTTCCGAGTAGCCCTTCTCGGGGTCGGCGATCTCGGTTTCCCAGACCATCTTGCCGGTCTTGGCGTCGAGCGCGACGAGCTTCGCGTCGAGCGTGCCCATGAAGAGCAGGTCGCCGTAGGCGGCGACGCCCTTGTTGTTCGGACCGCAGCAATAGGTCGAGACCGGACCCATCTTGTGCTTGTAGTGCCAGAACTCCTCACCCGTCACGGCGTCGATCGCGTACACGTGGTTGTAGGAGGTCGTCAGGAACATCACGCCGTTCACGACGAGCGGCGCGGTCTCCATCGATTCCATCACGGCCGTCTGGAACACGAAGGCGGGCTTCAGCTTGCCGACGTTGCCCGCGTTGATCTGGGTGGCCGGGGCGTGACGCGTCTGCGCGTAGTTGCCATTCGGGTGCAGCCAGTGGTTCTTGTCGTTCGTGGAGGCGTTCAGCAGTTGCTGCGTCACCGACACGAGGCTTTTCGACATCGGCTTGCCGCTGCTGGTGGACTGGTTCTCGATCTCGCCAGCGAGGGCGTTGCCGACGAATCCGGCGAATGTCAGGGCTGCAGCAATGCGCGTCATCTTCTGGAACTTCATGCTTCCTCCTATCCTCTGGGTACTGCATCGCGCGCCTGTCGGATGCGGGCGCTTCGTGGGGGCTCCGTTCGCGGCTCGCGGGGAACCGGATGAACGGATCGATCGACTATAGGTCAAGTACATTTCAGCGTACAAGTGTCTTTGCGTCCCTGATTAAAAAAGGAAATATGAACAAAACGCAGTTGTCCAACGCCATCGTCCGGGCGGGTGCTTCCGCACTCTGCGCCATCCTGATGGCCGCGTCGCCGGTTGGCGCGCAGAACATGGGTGGCGAGAATTTCGATGCCACTGCCTACAACCTGAACGCGCAGTTCCTGGCGGTCGCGAAGCGTGGTGAGGCCGAGCGCGCGCGGGCATTGCTCGCCCGCGGTGCAGCGATCAATTCGCGCAATCGCAACGGCGAGACGGCGCTCCTTCTGTTCACGCGGCGTGGCGATGGCGCGATGGTCGAGCACCTCGTCGAGCACGGCGCAAACGTGAATCTCGCCGCGATCGATCGCACGACGCCGCTGATGGCCGCAGCCCACGAAGGACACGCCGCGATCGCGTCGCGACTGCTCGCGGCCGGCGCCGATCCCCATGCGACCGATCGCCTGAAGAAGACGGCGATGGTGTATGCGGCCGGGGCTGGGCGCGACGACGTCGTGCGCCTGCTGCTCGATGCGGGTGTCGAGGTTAACCGTCGGTTCGAGCACGATCTCACGGCGCTGATGTGGGCCGCGGGCTACGGCAAGGATTCGACGGTGCGGCTGCTTCTCGAACGCGGCGCGGATGCGCGACTCGTCGACGATCGCGGGCTCGCCGCGGCGGAGATCGCGGGCAAGGCCGGACACGCGACGACGCGCGGGATCATCGAGAATTCACTCCGCTGAGGGCCTTCGCGCGCTCGACGATCTGCGTCGGCCGCGTGGATCCTGCGGCCAGGGCCGGTCAGCGCTGCGTTCGCACTGGCATCCGTCGCGTTGGCAGGCCTCAGTGCAGGCCGAACAGCAATCGACCGCCGTGGAAGACGCCGGTGATCGCGACCGCGGCATGCGCGATCGTCCAGGCGAGCCAGCGACGCGCGACCGTGTCGGGGTCCCGCGTGGACAACACGAACGGGCGTGATCCGTCGGGTCGCGAGAGCACATGGAGCGGTGGCAGCGCCGATTCGCGGGTGCGGTTCGCGAGTGCCTCGCGCTGCGCACTGCTCCGGGCGACTTCCCATTCCGCGAGATCGACCGCGCCGTCACCGTTCGCGTCGAAGCGCGCGTTCAGCGCTGCCCGGTCGCGCTTCCATTCCGCGAGCAGCGAGGCAGCGTCTCGACCGACGCTGTCGGGGCCGGCGTGGCTGTGATCCGAATTCAGTTCGCCCAGCGCGTACAGCGGATCGCCGTCGACGAGGGTGACTTCCGTGATCCGGTAGGGCGCGTCGTCCCAGCGACGCAATCGTCCACCGTCGACGCGCGCACCGTCGGGGTCGACGATGCATTCGCCGGTGTCGTCACGCAGGACGAACGTGTCATGGCTCGCGCCGGACCGGACCACGCGGTAGCTGTCGCGGGTGCGTTCCTCGACGACGTACCGGAACCACACGCACCGCGTCAGGCCGTGGGGTGAACGGAGATCGCGTCCGGGATGCGCCTTCGCCACGCCGCGGAGTTCCACGTAGCCCTGCGCCGCGGATCCGATGCGAGACGTCGGCAGATCGACGCCGATGCGGTAGCGGCCGTACGCCGACAGCGTCGCCCAGAGAGCGATCGAGGTGATGGCGAGAACGGACCACGTCGCGATCGACGTTCCGGCGGATTCGACGGCGATCTGGAGGAGGGCGAGGTATGCGACGACGCAGACCGCGTCCCGGCCCACGTTCCGCAGGTGCAACGACACGGCGGGGCGATCCCGGCTACGGACGGAAGAGGGCCTTGAGGTCGACGTCCGCCTTCTCTGCGGCCGCGAATTCGAGCAGCGCGCGCGGCGGGAAATCGAACATGCTCACGACGACGTTGTCGGGGAACTGTTCGCGGCGCACGTGGTAGAGATTGACGGACTCGTTGTAGAACTCGCGGCGGTCCGCGATGGCGTCCTCGAGTCCGGAGATGCGATCGAGCAGATGCGCGAACGAGGCGTCTGCCCGGAGTTCCGGGTAGGCCTCGGCGACGGCGAAGATGCTGCCGAGACCTGCACGCAGCGTCGTTTCCGCACGGCCGACGGCTGCGACATCCCCGCGCTCGCGCGCCTGCTGCACCTGGCCGCGCGCGGCGATCACCTTCTCGAGCGTCGCCTGCTCGAACTGCGTGTGCTGGCGGCACGTTTCCACGAGCTTCGGCAGTTCGTCGTGACGCTGCTTCAGCAGCACGTCGATGTTCGACCAGGCCTTCGAGGTGTTGTGCTTCAGCTGCACGAGACCGTTGTAGAGCAGGACGGTCCACGCGGCGAGCGCGAGCGCGATGATGATCAGCACCAGCAGGAAGACGCTCATCCGGGTGGCCTCGTCGGGGCGGACAACAGGTTCGGGAAAGGGTGCGACACGCAGGTGGCTTCCGCATTCCCGGACTGCCCGATCACGCCCGGGAATCCGGTGGCTGCCTGCGCGCCGCGACAGCCGCGGGAAGCAGGTCCTGTGCCGCTGGCCTCGGTGGCGCGCGGTCACGCGTTGCTCGCGGCTCGCCCGGATCGCGGGCCTTCGGTAGAATCCGCGGCTTTTCCGCACATGCAGAGCCTTCGGCGATGGCGTTGATTGTTCAGAAGTACGGCGGGACATCGGTGGGTTCCCCGGAACGCATCAAGGCGGTGGCGCGGCGCGTCGCGAAGTGGCGCCGCCATGGCCACGATGTCGTCCTCGTGGTGTCCGCGATGAGCGGCGAGACGAACCGGCTGATCGCGCTCGCGAAGGAGATCCAGGCGCAGCCGGATCCCCGCGAACTCGACGCGATCGCGTCCACGGGCGAGCAGGTCACGATCGGTCTCGCGGCCATGGCCCTCAAGGAACTCGGGGTCGCCGCCAGGTCGTACACCGGTGCACAGGTCAGGGTCGTGACCGACAGCGCGTTCACCAAGGCGCGCATCCTCGAGATCGACGAAGCGCGCCTCCGCGCCGATCTCGATGCCGGCATCGTCCCGGTCGTCGCGGGATTCCAGGGCATCGATGAACTGGGAAACATCACGACGCTGGGTCGCGGCGGTTCCGACACGACGGGCGTCGCGATCGCCGCGGCGCTGAAGGCCGACGAGTGCCAGATCTTCACCGACGTCGACGGCGTCTACACGACCGATCCGCGGATCGAACCCGACGCGCGGCGGCTGCGCACCGTGACCTTCGAGGAAATGCTCGAGATGGCGAGCCTCGGGTCCAAGGTGCTGCAGATCCGGTCCGTCGAATTCGCCGGCAAGTACCGCGTGCGGTTGCGCGTGCTGTCCAGCCTCACCGATCCGGAGATCCCGATCGACGAAGAGGCGCAGTCCGGCACGCTGATCACCTTCGAGGAAGACGAGAACATGGAACAGGCAGTCATCTCCGGCATCGCGTTCGCGCGCGACGAGGCCAAGGTCACCGTGATGGGCGTGCCCGATCGTCCGGGCATCGCCTACGCGATCCTGGGGCCGGTCGGCGACGCGAACATCGACGTCGACATGATCATCCAGAACGCGAGCGTCGACGGCCTCACCGATTTCTCGTTCACCGTGCCGCGTGGCGACTTCGCGCGTGCGATGGGTATCCTCGATTCGGTGAAGGCGCACATCGGTGCGCGGGCGATCGTCGGCGACAACAAGATCTGCAAGGTGTCGATGGTCGGCGTGGGCATGCGCTCCCACGTCGGGATCGCCAGCACGATGTTCCGCTGCCTCGCCGAAGAGGGGATCAACATCCAGATGATCTCCACGTCCGAGATCAAGATCTCGGTCGTCGTCGACGAGAAGTACATGGAACTGGCGGTACGGGTGCTGCACAAGGCGTTCGATCTGGACCAGCCGATCGCCTGATCGAGAATTCGCATCGAACGATGCGAATTCGGTTTGACCGGGGAGGTGCGAAGCACTATTATTCGCGCCCTTCGGAGACGTGACCGAGAGGCCGAAGGTGCTCCCCTGCTAAGGGAGTATGCGGGCAAAACCTGCATCGTGGGTTCGAATCCCACCGTCTCCGCCAGAACGCGGAAGACGTTCGGAATGAGAAGCCGCAGCGGACGAAAGCTGCGGCGAAGTCGAAGTAACAGCAGCGAGAAGCCGCTGACCTCGATAGCAGCACGAGGTTGCAGTTCAAAGCGCCCGTAGCTCAGTTGGATAGAGTACCTGGCTACGAACCAGGGGGTCGTGGGTTCGAATCCTGCCGGGCGCGCCAAGAAATCAAGGACTTAGGTCGAAAGACCTAGGTCCTTTTTTCTTGCCTGCGTGAGATTTGCGTGACTTCATGGCAAACATCTCACGCAACGGCACGGAGCAACGTGATCGCTGGTGTGGCAAGCGATCGGTCGATCCGGTTGACGGCGTCCAGCAACTCGGCGAGTTCGGCAGCGGAGTAGTGCGTGGGCATGCTCCGGGTCTTGTGACCCAGCAGCACGGCACGCGTCTCCTCCGGCACGCCAGCCGCGCGGAGCCTCCGCCCGAACGTGTGCTTGAGATCATGAATGCGCACGTGGGCAAAGCCCCACGGGGCCTCGCGCCCCAGTACCTTCCGATACTCCAGTGCAGCCTCTTTGCGAGCGTTCTGCCATGCCGTGTTGTTCATGGTGTCCAGGGGGCGTGGTGGCCGTTGCGGCTTCGTGTATTTCGCGGGATCCCGGGTCCGTGCTCGCTGGTAGGCGAACACCTGTTCCGGATGATTTCCCCGCATCTTCTCGACCACCGATCTGGCCACGCCATTCAGGACCACAAGCCGGTCTTCGCGATTCTTGACGATCGCCCCCGGGACGATGAAGACGCTGGTCTTGAGCGCATCCACCTTCACTTCCCACGACCACTTGAGCGAACAGACCTCCTGCTCGCGCATGCCGGTGTTGACCTTGAACAGGGCCATGTCCCTGTTCAGTTCCGGCAGATGCTCGAACAGCAGATCCTGCTCTTCCCACGACAGCGGATAGGCACGACGCGCCTCGCGATTGCGCTCGATCGTGACAAGCGGAGCAGTCTGCATCCAGGTCATCCCGTTCGGATGTCTCCAGAACCGGGCGGCCAGGTTGAGAATCCTCCGCACGATCTCGATCGAACGGTTCACCGTCGTCAGACTGACGCGATCCACTCCGAGGCGATGCTCCTTGAAGGGGCGCAGCGTCTCGTCGTGGATTTCCTCGAGGTACCGATCTCCAATCCAGGTATCGAGTGTCTCGATGTGCCAGGCCGCCACATCAATGGTGGCGATCCTGTCCTGGAAATCCGTCAGGTACTTTGCCGCAGCTTCGCGGAAAGTGACTCGAGGACGCGTGCCGTCTTGCTTTTCGAGGCGGATCCGCTCGATTCGGCTCGCGAGCCATTGCACGGCTTCGTCATGACTGACCTGTCCGAGTCGCGCGTACACGCGCTCTCCGGCAAAACACTTGTCAACGGTCTTGTTGCCTTCGGCATCCGTCGAGATGCCACTCGTCTTGGTGCGGCCCATGTACTACCTCCTTTCCCGAGAAAGGACCGCACGTCGCCGCTTTCATGATCGCCAGAGTCCTGCAGAGGGTCAAGACCGAGGAGGTCGCGTTCAAGCTCGGCGGCGCGTCTGTCAAGATCTTCGCGGCGGAAAGCACGAGCCTGTTTCGACAATTCCATGACGGGAACGAACGGACGCACGTTCCTTGCGAACCAGGCCTTGTCGACCTGAAGGTAGTGGTGGGCAATGCTTGCCCGGATCCATCGCCCCCAGCCGTAGTCTCGGCGTGCGGTCATCCGTGATGTCCCTTGGTCCGTGCTGTCGAACATCAGGTACGTGATTCCACGTGCGATCGTCGGATGCCTGTCCGGTAGTCCTTGGTGCTCGGCCATGCCGCGGGAAACGCACGCGGAGGACCCACAGTCGACATGGGGCCCGATGCGGTTTGCAAGCAACTGACGGCGGATGCACGGCGAGGGACCGAGCTGCGGCCTGCGAGCGGGCATGCGACGAAGCCCACGGACGAGATGTCGCGCTAGGGGCGGCCGCGCGCTTGATTGAAAGTCGACTTCACGGCGGAAGTGCGGCTCTGAATTCGCGCGCGAGCTTGGAAAACTCGGCGGTTACCTGGCGCGCTACCGGCTTCGCCTCGATCGACGCAGATGTTCCGGTTCCGGTCCCAACGCCACTCGGGGCAGGTCATCCACGAATTTGGAAAGGTCCTCGTGGACCCATCTGATGCATCGCTGGCTCAGCTGAACCGGCTTCGGGAATCCAGCGGTGTGCCTCAGCTCGTTGAACAGGCGCTGCGATATTCCAAGTGTTTCGGCGGCCTCG
>CAUJJX010000053.1 GCA_963205165.1 Pseudomonadota bacterium
TGGCTGCTCGGTGCGTGGCGCGCGCTGTACTTCACGCCGGGCAGCTACGCGCCGGACACCTCGCGCAGCGCCTCGTGGAATCGCGGCGCTTATCTCGTGCAGGGCGTCGCGCACTGCGATGCGTGCCACTCTCAACGCAACGCACTGGGGGGCATCGTCCGCGGCACCGAACTCGCCGGCGGAACGATGCCCGGCACCGGCTGGTACGCGCCTTCGCTGCGCGATCCGCACGAAGCCGGCCTCGCCGGATGGACGCCCGACGACGCCGCGCACCTGCTCGCGACCGGTGTGGCACCCGGCGCCTCGGTGAGCGGTCCGATGGCCGAAGTCGTCTTCCGCGGCACGCAGCACCTGACGCCGGACGACCGTGCTGCCATCGTCGAATACGTGCAGTCGCTGCCGCAGGTCGCCGCATCGCGGATGGTCCCGAAGCCGGTCGATCCGCGGGACACCGTGTTCTTCCGAGGGGCGAAGCTCTACACCGAGCAGTGCGCCGACTGCCACGGCAGGCGTGGTGACGGAAACGATGGCGCCTATCCGGCGCTCGCCGGCAATCGCGCCGTCACGATGCCCGTCGCGACCAACGTGATCCGCGCCGTGCTCTCCGGCGGATTCGCGCCTGCCACCGCCGGCAATCCGCGCCCGTTCGGCATGCCGCCGTTCGCGCAGTCGCTGGGCGACGCCGACATCGCGGCCGTCGTGACGTACATCCGCAACGCGTGGGGCAATGCGGCCGCGCCGGTGTCGGCAGTGGCGATCAACCGGGAGCGCGGGGCCAGGGTGGAGCAATGACCTTCGGACACGCTGTCGCGCCATCCCCATATCCGGTCACGCGCGACAACCCGGGTCGCCGCGACCGGCCGCGGACCACGCCCCGCCGCTAGAATCGGCCCCCCGCCCCCACCGCCCGACGGAGCCGCGCCGATGCGCCACTGGCTGATGAAGTCCGAACCCTCCGAGGTCAGCATCGACGACCTCGCGAAGCTGCCGAAGCAGACCGTGCCCTGGTACGGCGTGCGCAACTACCAGGCGCGCAATTTCATGCGCGACCTGATGCAGCCGGGGGATCCCGTGCTCTTCTATCACTCGAGCTGCCCGGAACCGGGCATCGCCGGGTTCGCGCGCGTCGCGAGCAAGCCGTATCCGGACGACACGCAGTTCGACGTCGGGACGAAGTACCACGATCCGAAGTCGACACCCGACAACCCGCGCTGGATCCATGTCGACGTGCAGCTCGTGAAGAAGACCCGGCTCATCCCGCTCGCCGAGCTGCGCACGCATCCGGAACTCGCGGACATGCGCATCCTCCAGCGCGGCAACCGGCTCTCGATCACGCCCGTCACGCCCGAAGAGTGGGCGTTCATCGAGTCGATCCTTTGAGCGCGATCTCCGCCTGGTGGCTCGTCTATCCGGTGATGGGTCTGTTCGCCGGCTTCTTCGCGGGCCTGCTCGGGATCGGCGGCGGGATGATCCTCGTGAGCCTGATGGTGATGGCGTTCAACGCGCAGGGCTTCCCCGCGGACCGCGTGATGCATCTCGCGCTCGGCACCTCGCTCGCGACGATCATCTTCACGGCGATCAAGAGCGTGCAGTCGCATCATCGCCACGGCGCCGTCCGCTGGGACATCGTGCGGCATTCCGCGATCGGGCTCGTCCTCGGCACGCTCGCCGGCAGCGCGCTGGCCGAAGCGCTCAAGTCCCGGATGCTCGCGATCCTCTTCACGGTGTTCGTCGTGTACTCGGCCGTGAACATGATGATCGACCGGAAGCCGAAGCCGACGCGCCAGCTGCCTGGCCCCCTCGGGATCCAGGCCGGTGCGGGCGTCGTGGGCCTCGCGTCGGCGCTCGTCGGTGCCGGTGGCGGCTTCGTCAGCGTGCCGCTCATGACCATGTGCAACGTGCCGATGCGCCAGTGTGTCGCGACGTCCGCGGCCTTCGGCCTGCCGATCGCGATCTCGGGGACGATCGGCTATCTCGTCGGCGGCTGGGACAAGGATCACCTCCCGCCGCTGTCGATCGGCTATCTCTACATGCCGGCGCTGATCGGCATCGTCGCGGGGACCTTCATCACGGTGCCCATCGGCGCAAAGGTTGCGCACACGCTGCCGGTGCCGGTGCTGAAGAAGGTCTTCGCCGTGATCCTGTCGATCATGGCGATCAAGATGACGGTGTCCCTGATCTAGGAATCGTCCGTCGCGCGGATGCAAGGTGCAGACGCGGCATCCGCACCCGGAACTTCACAGTCCGTCGCAGAACCTGAAATCCACCGTCGGCGCGCGGCCGCTCACGATCTCCGCGATCGCCTGCCCCGACCCGCACGACAGCGTCCAGCCGAGCGTGCCGTGCCCCGTGTTCAGGAAGAGGTTGCCGAAGCGCGTGCGACCGATGAACGGCACGTTGCTCGGCGTCGCGGGCCGCAGCCCGGCCCACGTCCTCGCATTCGCGTAGTCCGCCGCGCCGGGAAACAGCGATGCCGTCCGCCGGACGATCGCGTCGCACCGCACGGCGTTGACCGACGTGTCGTAGCCGTTGAATTCGGCCGTCCCGGCGACGCGAAGTTCATCGCCGAGCCGCGAGAACACGAGCTTGCAGCCATCGTCCGTGAGGCTCACGGTCGGCGCGCGATCCGCGTCGGTCACCGGCACCGTGATCGAGTAACCCTTCGCCGGATACACCGGCAGCTCGATGCCGAGCGGACGCAGCAGCAGGGGGCTGTAGCTCCCGAGCGCGAGGACATACGCGTCGGCGGCGAGGCTCTCGGCGCCGGTCGCGCTGCGCACGCGCACGCCGGTGACGCGTCCGCCCGCATGCTCGATGCGCTCGATCGTCGTGTCGTACCGGAAGCGCACGCCGCGTGCCGCCGCACGTTCCGCCAGCGCCTGCGTGAACCGGTACGCGTTGCCCGATTCGTCGCTCGGCGTGAACGTGCCGCCGACGATACGTGCCGTCGCGCCACGCAGTGCGGGCTCGATGGCGAGGCATTCGTCGGTGTCGACCGGCTGCACGTCGCAACCGTGTTCGCGCATGACGGCAGCGGCGCGGATGCCAGCCTCGAGTTCGCGTTCGTCCGTGTAGAAATGCAGGATCCCGCGTTCGAGATGGTCGTACCGGATGCCGGTCTCCGTGCGCAGCGCCCGCAGCGTCGCGCGACTGTGCAGTCCGAGCGTGACGAGCTGGCGGATGTTCTCGCGCGTGCGACCCGGCAGACATTCGCGCAGGAAGTGCAGGCCCCAGCGCCATTGCGCGGCATCGGCCCGGAGGCGGAACAGCAGCGGGGCATCCTCGCGCCCGAGCCAGCGGACGATCTTCGCCGGCGCGTGCGGATTGGCCCACGGTTCCGCGTGGCTCACGGAGATCTGGCCGCCGTTCGCGAAGCTGGTCTCGAGGCCGGGTCCGGGCTGGCGATCGACGACGGTGACGGCGTGGCCGGCCCGCGCGAGAAACCACGCGGTGGTGGTGCCGATGACGCCGCTGCCGAGGACGAGGATGTTCATGGATGAAGCCCGAAGACACGCGATGGATCGCGATCGTGCGGTCGGAGGCACATCGCGTCCGCGAAGTTCCCGAAGCATAGCTGCCCGATGCCATCGCGCGGGGTGTTCCGGTGCAGGCCGATCCGGCTGCGCTCCGGACGGGTTGCGCCGACGCGACGCCCGACGGACCATCGGCCGATGAAACCCGGACGCCACCAGTTCCCGAGCACGTCGATCGCATTGCGCATCGCGGTCATCGCGACCGTGGCGCTGCTCGCAATGCCGTGTGTCGTTCCGCAGTCGTTCGGTGCCGACGACGACGCGGAGTCGCAGCGCGCGCCGGTCGACGACGACGCCGCGGAATCCCGTCCCCCGTCCGACGACACGATGGATCGCGCCGCCGCGCTGCAGGCACTGGCGGACGACGACGTCGCGATCCGTCGCCGCGGTGCGCTTCGTCTCGCGGACATCGGCGAACCGGCCGACGTCGCACCATTGATCGAAGCGCTGCGTGACGACGACCCGATCGTCCGCGCGATCGCCGAACGATCGGTATGGAGTCTCTGGAGCCATTCCGGCGACGACGAGGCCGACCGCATGCTCGCGCTCGGCGCGGAGCAGCTCGCGTCGCAACGGCTCGCGGACAGCATCGTGGTCTTCACCGGAATCATCGAGCGCTGGCCCGCCTTCGCCGAGGCCTGGAACAAGCGCGCCACGGCGTTCTACCTCGCAGGCGATCTGGACCGCTCGGCCGCCGATTGTCGCGAGGTGCTGCGGCTGAATCCGTCGCACTTCGGCGCGCTCTCGGGGGTCGGGCTGATCCTGCTGAAACGCGGCGAACTCGAACGCGCACTGTCGTATTTCGAGCGCGCCCTCGAACTGAATCCCAACCTGTCGGGCGTGCGTTCGCACCGTGACGCCGTGCGCGACGAGCTCGCGCGACGCGGACGCCACGAGACCTGATTCGCGGCGGCGATGGCGCGTCACCGCAGCGGACCGGGTCGATGCAGTGACCGGAATCAACCGCGCTGGCGTTCGCGTAGATACCGTGATCCGAGTCAAGGCGGGCAGCGTCGCATCGCGGAGCGACGCTGCCCGCCGGATCCTCGGGACTGGGCATTGCTCATTCCGTCACTCCAGCGAACGCTGGGGTCCAGCAGCGGACGTCGCACCGGCCACCGCCGGACTGGATTCCAGCCTGCGCTGGAATGACGGGTCGTGAGCAGTCCCGCAGGCCGGATTAGCGCGCAGCGCGTAATCCGACACCGTCGCCCGCACAACCAGCTGCGTCGGATTACGCGACTGCGTCGCTAATCCGAGCTGCTCCTACTCTCGATCCCACGCGAACTGATCCGACGACACCTGCTTCGCGCAGGTCATCGACCGGTCCGGCACGGCTCGCGACGCAACCTTGGCAGCGTCAGACCCCCGCCCCTCGGCCGAACGTGTCGCAGCTCTTCACGCTGCCCGACTCGATGCCACGCTTGAACCACTTCACGCGCTGCGCCGACGAACCGTGCGTGAAGCTCTCCGGCACGACGTAACCCTGCCCCTGTTTCTGGAGGCGGTCGTCGCCGATGGCCGCCGCGGCGGTCAGGCCTTCCTCGATGTCGCCGGCCTCGAGGATCTGCCGCGAGCGGTTCGCGTGATGCGCCCAGATGCCGGCGAAGCAGTCGGCCTGGAGTTCCTGCCGCACGGACAGCGCGTTCGCGCGCGCCTCGTCGCTGCGCTGACGCGCGGCGTGCACCTTGTCCGAGATGCCGAGGAGGTTCTGCACGTGATGACCGATCTCGTGCGCGATCACGTACGCCTGCGCGAAGTCGCCGGGCGCGCCGAGTTTCTCGGTGAGGTCGCGATAGAACGAGAGATCGATGTAGACCTTGTGATCGCCGGGGCAGTAGAACGGGCCCATCGCGGACTGCGCGTTGCCGCACGCCGACCGCACGGCGTCGGTGAACAGTACGAGCTTCGGCGCTTCGTAGCGCGCGTTGCCGGCGGCGAAGATCGCGCCCCAGGTGTCCTCGGTGTCGGCGAGCACGACGGACACGAAGTCCTTCATGCGTTCTTCCGCGGGGTCGCTGCGGACCGGCGCGCGCTGCTCCGCGGCGGGCGGCGCGAGTTCGCCGGCGCCCTGCAGCACAACGCGCGGATCGACACCGAGGAACATCGCGATCACGGCGATCACCACCGTGCCGATACCGCCGCCGACGACGCCCCGCCCCAGCGACATGCCGCGGCGGTCCTCGATGTTGTCGCTGCGGCGACCGTTCTGCCAATCCATCGTTGCGCTCCCGTTCAGGTGTGCCGACACCGCGCCGGTGTCGAATCGAATGGCTGCCAGTGTCCCAGACTCGGGCCGGGACGACATCCGACTATCGCTTGCGGCTGCTCCGTCCGGGCGCGGCGCCGGTCCGGGCTGCCGGACCCGCGAGCAGGAATCCGTACTTCGCATCGCACGCACCCGCGAGCCGTGACGTCAGGTCGAGGCGATCGCGCTGCCGGCGTTCAGCGGCGGACCATCCGGGGACGCGCGTGATGGTCGCGAGCGGATGGTTCTGGATCAGGCCTGCGCGGGCGGCGTGGGCGAGATCCCGCGACGTCTCGGCGAGCACGACCTTCGCGGCGCAGGGCACGGCCGGCCAGTCGGCGTTGTTGTCCGGCGTGACGCCGAGGTGCACACCTTCGAGCGTCGCGAGCGAGGGCGGGTCGCACGGCCGCAGGATCGACAGCACGACGATGTGGAACAGGTCGGCCAGCTCCTCGCGATGCAGCACCGACCTCGGTGATCTCGGTCGCGTGATCCACGGGCGCGGCGATGCGCGACGCGTGTTCTACGGAGTCGACGACATGCTGCTGCCGGCCGTTGCACTTGGCGTGCGTGCTGCCGTGGGGATGAGCTTCAACTACACGACGCCGGTGGCGCGGACGCTCGTCGAAGCCTTCGATCGCGGCGGTGCGGCCGATGGTGCGACAGGCGGCGTGATGCGCGGCGACAACGGCGTGGTTCGCGCAATTCGGGGCATGCCGTCGCAGCGGTCGTTCAGCGGGAGAACCGCTCCCGCAGCACCGCCTTCTGGACCTTGCCCATCGCGTTACGCGGCAGGTCGTCGATCACGTGCACGCGCTTGGGCACCTTGTAGTTCGCGAGGCGCGTCTTGAGCAGCGCGATGACGGCGGCCTCGTCGAACGTTGCGCCCGGCGACAGCACGACGGCCGCGGCGACGGCCTCGCCGAAATCCGGATGCGGCACGCCGACCACGGCGGACTCGACGACGCCGGGCAGCGTGTCGAGTTCCAGTTCGATCTCCTTCGGGTAGACGTTGTAGCCGCCGCTGATGATGAGGTCCTTCGCGCGCCCGACGATCGCGAGATAGCCGTCGGCATCGAAGCAGCCGACGTCGCCCGTCCGGAACCAGCCGTCGGCCGTGAATTCCTCGCGGGTCTTCTCCGGCATGCGCCAGTAACCCTTGAACACGTTCGGCCCGCGGATCTGGATCGCGCCGGTCTCGCCCGTCGGCAGTGCGCGATCGTCGGCGTCGGCGACGCGCACTTCGTTGCCCGGCAGCGGTGCGCCGACCGTGCCGCCGCGACGTTCGCCGTGCAGCGGATTCGAGGTGATCATCCCGGCCTCGCTCATGCCGTAGCGCTCGAGGATCGCCATGCCGATCCTCGACTCGAACTCGCGGAAGGTCTCGATCAGGAGCGGCGCGGAGCCCGAGATGAACAACCGCACGTGCGACGCCGATTCGCGCGTGAAGCCGGGCTCGGCGAGCAGCCGCGTGTAGTACGTCGGGACGCCCATCATCACGGTCGCGCGCGCGAGGTTCGCGAGCGCGACGGACGCGTCGTACTTGCGGTGGAAGATCATCCGCGCGCCCGACAGCAGCACGCAGTGGTTTGCGACGAAGAGGCCGTGCACGTGGAAGAGCGGCAGCGCGTGCAGCAGGACGTCGTCCGCCGTGAAGCCCCAGGCCTCGACGAGCGCGAGCCCGTTCGACGCGAGGTTGCCGTGCGTGAGCATCGCGCCCTTCGAGCGGCCCGTCGTGCCGGACGTGTAGATGATCACGGCGAGGTCGTCGCTGCGCGCATCGGCAACAGGGTGCACGGACGATTCCGTCGCAGCGGCGTCCGCGAGCGTGCCGTGGCCGGCGGCATCGAGCGTCAGCACCGTGCCGACCTTCGCCTCGCGCGCGCACGCATCGAGCGCCGCGCGGCTTTCCGGCCGGCACACGAACACGGCCGGCTCGGCGTCACCGAGGAAGTACGCGACCTCGGCGGGCTGATACGCGGTGTTGAGCGGCAGGTAGACGAAGCCGCCGCGCAGACACGCGAGATACAGCGCGAGGGCCGCGGCACTCTTCTCGACCTGCGCCGCGATGCGGTCGCCGGGTTTCGCGCCGGCACGCGCGAGCGCATGCGCGATGCGCGAGGACAGTGCGGCCATCTCGCCGTAGCTGACGGTGGTGCCGTCCTCCTGTTCGAGCAGGACGGCGGCGGGATCGCGCGGTGCGCGGTGTTCGACGAGGGCGAGGAAGTTTTCGTTGGTCATGGGGGCGGGAAACTGGGTGCCGGCCATTCGCCGAAACCGGGCGAACGCGTCCAGCGGTCGATGACACGGGATTCGAAAAGCGCCGACAGCGACGGCCGGCCGTCGGCTCGCGCGCCGATGACTTCGTCGACGGCGCGGGCCGGCAATGTCTGGAGCCGCAACCCGGGCCAGCCGGTGACGGTCGTCGCGGCGGCCGCGAGCGCGACGTAGATCGCCCCGCCCGCTTCACCGATCAACCAGAGTTCGACGGCGCGGCCCTGCGCGCGCAACGCGTGTGCAGCACGTGCGACGTGCGCGATGTACTCGGAGAGCAGCACCTGCTCGTCCTCGACGGCGCTCGACTGGCCGGGGCTGTCGAGCAGGAGCGTGACGGGCACGTGCTTCGGTTCGCGCGCGAAGCCGCGCAGCGCCTCGGCGAGTCGCCAGCACGCGAACGCATCGACGGGGCGCCCGGCGACGAACCCGGCGACGCACGTCGCACGGCCATCGACCCAGCCGTCGCCGTGGATCACGCCTTCACCGTGGATGACGCCCCAGCCCTCTGGAAAGAGATGATCGAGCCGCGCCTCGAGCTCCGGCGGCGGCGGCGACATCGCGAGGCTGTACGGATTGCCGCGATACATGCGAAGACGGCGGGTCAGGTGACGCTGCGCGATGGCAAGCGCGGGCGGTTCGCTGCGCTCGACGAGCCACGCGCGGAGCGTGACACGCACGGCCTCGACCGCGTCGGAAACGAGCACGGACTGCTCATCGTGGCGGACACGGCTCTCGGCGGCGAACAGCGGTTCGAGTGTCGCGGGTTCGCGGCCCAGCACGGCTGCGATCGAACGCAGGCCCGACACGCCGACCCGAGCACCACGCGGGTAGATGCGCAGGCCGGCGGTGAAGGTGAGCAAGCTCGATCCGCCGAAACAGTTGCGACCGGGTACGGCCGCGATCGGGAGTCCGGCGGCCGCCGCCTCGGACAGCGCGCGCTGCAGCCGGCGGAACGCACCGAGGACAGGCACGCCCTCGGTCAGCATCGCACCGGCGGAATCGAGCAGGAGGACGAGCGGCAGCTGGCGTTCGGTCGCGTGCGCGATGCCGCGGATGAAGAGCTGCGCCTCGGCGCGTCCGATCGCACCGGAGGCCTGCGCCGGATCGGTCGCGAGGATCAGGAGGCGCCGTCCGTCGATCGTGCCTTCGGCGGCGACGGCGCGAGTGACCGTGCCCGGCGGGAACGCGAGCGGCACACCGGACCCGGGATCGAGCAGGCCGGCGATGCGCTCCGCGAGCGGACGTCCGAGGAAGCCCGCGCTCACCCGCGTTGCCCGGAAAGCGTCAGTCGGCGGGATGGCAACGCACGTGGCGTCACGGACCCTAGACCTTGCACCACCGGCGCATCAGGTCGACGAAGGCGACGGTGGACTGCCGCGTCCGCTCGGTCGAGCAGTACTCGTCGGTCTGGTGGGCCATGTGCGGCTCGCCGGGTCCGAGGATGATCGTGGGCGGGTTGCCGTACGCGGGCGTCAGCACGGCGGCGTCGGTGAAGTACGTGGCGGTCCGGGGCTCGGGCCGCGCGCCGAGGATCGGCTGCATCACGTCGAAGACCTCCTGCACCCACGCCTGCTGCGGCTCGGTGTAGACCGACTCGACGTCGAGCAGCGTCTTCAGCTCCACCTCGGGACCCAGCGCCTGCGCGAGGTCGGCGCGGATGTCGCCGTGGCGCTGCGTGGGGACGGTGCGCATGTCGATGCCGATGCGCGCCTCGTCCGGGACGGAGTTGATGTTGAGGCCGCCGGCGATGGTGCCGACGTTGAGCGTGCCCTGGCCCATCATCGAATGCGGCTGGTTCCGGAAATGGAAATGCTCGAGGCACGTGACGGCGTGCGCGGCCTTGTAGACGGCGTTGACGCCCTTCTCGGGCATCGAGCCGTGGGCCGTGACGCCGTGCGTGATGCCCTGCAGCCAGAAGGCCCCGCGGTGACCGACGAACGGGAAGTTGCCCGTCGGTTCGGCGACGACGATGGCCCCCGCGCGGCCGATCGCGCCGGGCTTCGACACGAGGTCGTACGCGCCCTGGCAGCCGGTCTCTTCACCCGCGGTGATCACGAGCGACACGCCGGGCGTGCGTGCGAGCAGCGGCGCGAGTTCGATGGCGGCGCAGACGAAGGCCGCGACGCCGGACTTCATGTCGCTCGATCCACGGCCGAACAGGCGGTCGCCGTCGGTCTCGCCGGCGAACGGATCGTGGACCCACGGCGCGGCGCCGAGCGGGACGATGTCGATGTGCCCCGTGAAACAGATGGGCGCGATGTCGGCGTCGCCGCCGATCGTCGCGACGAGGTTCGCGCGGCCCGTCCCGAAGCCGTGGTACTTCACGCGGAAGCCTGCCTTCTCGAGGAGTCCGCCGATGTGGCGCGCGCAGGGTTCCTCGGCGCCGGGCGGATTGATCGTGTTGAAGTGGAGCAGTTCGCGGGTCAGCGTGATCGGATCGAGCGGTGCGGCCATGGCGTCCTCGGCAGGGTTCGGGTCGAGTATAGCGGCCGGTTCGGCGGCGGGAAGCTGCCGTGAACGTGCGTCACGCAGGCGTGCGGCGGGAATCGAAACCCGCGCGAATCACGGGACAGTGGCGACAACCTCGTCCGGCCAGACTCGGCGCGTGGATCGGGCGAATGCGTCGGCGTCGAACGCCGACGACGTCACGGCGCTTCGCCGCCGAAGTACGCCGCGACCAGGGCCGGATGCCGCTTCAGTTCGTCGGCCGTGCCTTCCGCGACGACGGTGCCACCGGAGAGCACGTAGCCGCGCTGCGCGACGTCGAGCGTCTGGTGGACGTTCTGCTCGACGAGCAGCACGCTCGTGCCGGCCTCGCGGACGCGACGGATCACCTGGAAGTTTTCCTTCACGAATCGCGGCGACAGGCCGAGCGACGGCTCGTCGATGACGAGCAGTCCGGGCGAGCCCATGAGGCCGCGTCCGATGGAAAGCATCGCCTGCTCGCCGCCGGACAGCGTGCCGGCAAGCTGACCCGCGCGTTCGCGCAGCCGGGGAAAGAGTTCGTAGACCTCGTCGAACCGGCGCGCGATCGTCGCGGCGTCGCGGACGAGATACGCACCGGTGCGGAGGTTCTCCTCGATGGTCAGCCGCGCGAAGACGCGCCGGCCTTCGGGAATCGCACCGATCCCGCGGGCCGCGATGCGATGCGTCGGGAGTCCGGTGATCGGCTGGCCGTCGAGCAGGATCTCGCCGGCGCGTGGCGGCGTGAGCCCCAGGATCGCGCGGACGAGCGTGGACTTGCCGGCGCCGTTCGCGCCGAGGAGGCACGTGATCTCGCCGGGGCGCGCGACGATCGAGACGTCGGTGAGCACGTCGGCGCGGTCGTAGCCGACGCGGAGATGGCGAACTTCGAGACCGAGGCCCATCAGTCGGCCTCCTCGCCGAGGTAGGCGCGCCGCACGGCGGGATCGCGGGTGACGGTCGCGTAGTCGCCCTCGGCGATCTTGCGTCCGTAGTCGAGGACGACGCAGCGGTCGGCCGCGCGCTCGATCACGCCCATGTCGTGCTCGATCAGGATCACGGCGAGGTCGGGCCGCGCGGCCTTCACGTTCTGCAGGTCGCCCATCAGCTCGGCGGTCTCGTCGGGGGTCATGCCGGCGGAGGGTTCGTCGAGCAGCAGCAGGCGCGGTGCGCGCATCAGCGCACGACAGACCTCGACGCGGCGGCGGTCGATCATCGTCAGTGCGGCGACGGGTTCGAACAGGCGGTCGGGCAGCGTCGCGCTGAAGTGCGCGAGCACGCCGCGGGCGGCTTCGATCTGCGCGCGGAGCTGGTCGCGCAGGCGCCACCGCGCGAAGAGATTGGTCCAGACGCCGTGGTCGAGCACGAGATGCTGGCCGAGCATGAGGTTGTCGAAGACCGACAGCTCGGTCAGGAGTCGCAGCCGCTGGAACGTGCGGGCCACGCCACGGCGCGCGACGTGACGCGCGGCGAGAGCCGTGATGTCCTCGCCGGCGAACATGACCTTGCCGCCGGCCGGGGTGACGAATCCGGTGACGGTGTTGAAGAAGGTCGTCTTGCCGGACCCGTTGGGTCCGATGAGCCCGAGGAGTTCGCCGGTGCGGATCTCGACGTCGAAGCCGTCGAGCGCGCGCACGCCGCCGAAGCGCACGGACAGCCCGGCCGCGACAAGCAGCGGCGCGGTCACGGCCGACCTCCCGGAAACCAGAGGCGGGCACGACGCGGGATGAGTCCGCCGGGACGCAGCAGCAGGATCGCGATGACGAGCGCGGAGAACAGCAGGAAGCGGTACTCCTGGATCACCTGCAGCTTCTCGGGCAGCACGACGACGATGAGCGCGGCCGGCAGGAGCCCCAGCGGATTGCCGAGTCCGCCGAGGATCACGATCGACACGAGGATCAGCGAATCGCCGAGCGCGAAGTTTGCGGGGGCGATGAACGCCGTGAGCATCGCGTAGAGCGCGCCGGCGACGCCCGCGAGAAAGTTGCCGATCGAGAACGCGGCGATCTTCCACGCGGCGGCGTTCAGGCCGAACGCGGATGCGGCGGTCTCGTCGAGGCGGACGGCATCGAGGCCGACACCGATCCAGGAGCGTTCGAGCCGGCGCACGAGCGTGTAGGCGGCGCCGAGGACGACCAGGATCAGCAGCGCGTAGCCGGTGTAGAACGACCACTCGGTCTCGTCCGCGAACACGATGGCTTCGTTGAAGTCGTGGCCGAGCAGCGTGAACGCCGGGACCTTGAGCCCCTGCGGTCCGCCGAGGGTGTCGTTCACTTCGAGGAAGGTGCGGAACAGGATGCCGAACGCGATCGTGATGAGCGCCGCGTAGTGTCCGCGGGTGCGAAGCAACGGCAGCAGCAGGACGGATCCGATGATCGCAGCGACGACCCCGCTCGCGAGCACGACGAGCAGGTGGGGCACGCCCGTGTTCGTCATCATCACGGCCGCCGTGTACGCGCCGACACCGACGAACGCGGCGGCCGCGAAGTTCACGACACCGGCGTAGCCGAACTGCACGGTGAGCCCGAGTCCGGCGAGCACGTAGAGCATCGTCGTGCAGAGCATGAGCAGCTCGAAGTCGTGTCCGCGCAACGCGAAGATCACGCACGCCGCGAGCGTCCACGCGACAGGCATCACGATCCGGTGATG
>CAUJJX010000054.1 GCA_963205165.1 Pseudomonadota bacterium
TACTACCTCGCCCGGGACCACGGCATGCGCGACGTCGCCGTCCTCGAGAAGGGCTACATCGGTGGCGGCAACACCGGGCGCAACACGACGATCATCCGGTCGAACTACCTGACGCCCGAGGGTGTGGCGTTCTACGACGAGTCGGTGCGGCTCTGGCAGGACCTTGCATCGGACTTCGATCTCAACCTCTTCTACTCGACGCGCGGACACTTCACGCTCGCCCACACCGACGCAGCCCTGCGGACGATGCGCTGGCGGGCGGAGGTCAACCGCCACATGGGTGTCGAGAGCGAACTCGTCGGCCCCGATGCGGTGAAGGCCGCCTGCCCGCAGATCGACCTCTCGTGCGGCGGCCACGCGCCGATCCTCGGCGCGCTCTATCACGCGCCCGGTGCCATCGCGCGGCACGACGCCGTGGCCTGGGGCTACGGACGCGGCGCGGACCGGCGGGGCGTCGAGATCCACCAGCAGACCGAGGTCACCGGCATCGATGTCACCGGCGGACGCGTGCGCGGCGTGCACACGAACCGCGGATTCGTCGCGACCGACAAGGTGCTCTGCGCCGTCGCCGGATTCACGCCGCGCATCACGAACATGGTCGGGCTGCGCACGCCGATCCACGTGCATCCGCTGCAGGCCATGGTGACCGAACCCATGAAGCCCTGGCTCGATCCGATCCTCGTGTCCGGAAGCCTGCACGTGTATGTGAGCCAGTCGGCGCGCGGCGAACTGGTGATGGGCGCGTCGCTCGATCCGTACGAGGTGCAGTCCACGCGCTCGACGCTCGATTTCACCGAGGGACTCGCGGCGCACATGCTCGACATGTTCCCGTTCCTGTCGCACGCGAAGGTGAACCGCCAGTGGGCCGGCATGGCCGACATGACCCCGGACTTCGCACCGATCATGGGGACGACGCCGGTCGCCGGCTTCTTCCTCGACGCAGGCTGGGGGACGTGGGGATTCAAGGCGACGCCGGTCAGCGGCAAGACCATGGCGCACACCGTCGCGACGGGCCGCAACCACGACCTGATCCGCACGTTCGACTTCGGCCGCTTCGAGCGCCACGAACTCACGGGCGAGAAGGGGGCTGCCAGTGTCGGCCACTGATCTTCGATCCGCGGCGAGGGCCCCCGCATGAAGCTGCTCGAGTGCCCCGTCAACGGCGTGCGGCCCGTGTCCGAATTCGCGTACGGCGGCGAGGTCCGGGCGATGCCCGATCCGGCGACCTGCAGCGACGTCGAATGGGCGGACCACATCTTCAACCGGTCCGGCATCCCGGGCGTGAAGATCGAGTGGTGGTACCACGTGCCCAGCGGTACCTGGTTCCAGGCCGAACGCGACGTGTCCGCCGACCGTGTGATCCGCACCTGGCTGCCGGGTGAAGGCGGTCGGTCATGAGCACGCGCCTGCCGCCGGTCGACGGCGAGTGGATCGACCGTTCGCGCGAGGTCGTCTTCACATTCGAAGGACGCCGCGTCCGCGGACTCGCCGGCGACACGATCGCCAGCGCGCTCTGGGCCGCCGACGTGCGTGTGCTCGGTCGCAGCTTCAAGTACCACCGGCCGCGCGGCGTGCTGTCCGCGGCGAACCACGACGTGAACGCGCTGATGCAATGGGGCGCGCGTCTCAACGTCCGCGCCGACGTCGAACCGCTCGTTCCCGGCATGTCGGTCGAGGCCGTCAACACTGCGGGCGGCGTCGCGGCCGACCGGATGCGCATCCTCGACCGGCTCGGACGCTTCCTGCCGGTCGGCTTCTACTACAAGGCATTCCATCGGCCGAAGGCGCTGGCCGCGTTCTGGGAACGCTTCTTCCGCCGCGTCACCGGCCTCGGTCGCGTCGACTTCTCCACGCCGCACATCCGCACACCGAAGCGCTACGACCACGCCGACGTGCTCGTCGTCGGCGGCGGGCCCTCGGGTCTCGCGGCCGCCCTCGCGGCGGGCCGGGCCGGCGCGACGGTCGTGCTCGTGGACGAGAACGCGCACCTCGGCGGCAGCCTCGTGCACCAGCGGGGCGGCAGCGACGCATCGCTCGAGCGGCTGCGGGCGATGGAAGCCGAACTGCGCGCGCTGCCGAACGTGTCGCTGCGCGCCGCGACGCTCGCCGCCGGCTGGTACACCGATCACTGGATTCCGCTCGTCGACGCGACGCGCATGACGAAGCTCCGCGCGCGCGCCGTCGTCGTCGCGGGCGGGGCGTTCGAGCAGCCTGCCGTGTTCCGCAACAACGATCTGCCGGGCGTGATGCTCGCGTCGGCCGCGCAGCGCCTGATCTACCGCCACGCCGTGAAGCCGATGCAGACCGCCGTCGTTCTCGCGGCCAACGCAGACGGCTATCGCGCGGTGCTCGACCTGCTCGCGCACGGCGTCGCCGTCGCCGCCATGGTCGATCTGCGCGCAGCCGGTGAACCGACCGCAGCCGCAGACGCGGTCCGGCAGGGCGGCGTTCGCATCCTGACCGGCCACTGCGTGCTCGAAGCCGAAGCGCGCGGCAATCTCCTCGCGGCCGCGGTCGTGTGCCCCGTCGATGCGGACGGCACGCCCGACACTGCGCGCCGCGAACGCATCGCGTGCGACGGCCTCGTGATGAGCGTCGGCTGGGCGCCGGCCGCGGCGCTGCTCTATCAGTCCGGCGCACGCATGCGCTACGACACCGCGACGGAGCAGTTCGTCCCGGCGCAGCTGCCCGCAGGCATGTTCGCCGCCGGTCGCGTCAACGGCGTGCACGAACTCGAAGCGCGGATCGACGACGGCACGCGCGCCGGGACCGACGCCGCGCGCCACGCCGGACGCGACGTCCCGGCCTTCGACATTTCGATTCCCGTCGAAACGTCGTCGCCGTCGCATCCGTGGCCGATCGTCGCGCATCCGTCCGGAAAGAACTTCGTCGACTTCGACGA
>CAUJJX010000055.1 GCA_963205165.1 Pseudomonadota bacterium
CCGTACTGCGAATCGACCTTGGAAAGTTCGACGTGCGCGGGGATGACCTCCCAGCCGCCGTTGCCGAAGCGGATGAGGTCCGCGAGCGGTCTGGCGCGATCGAAGAACGACAGGATGCTTTCGTCGGCCGAGCCCGCGGGCGTGCCGGAGATGTGCGACAGGTGCGCCTGCGGATCGAGGTCGATCGACAACGGACGCTGCCCCCGCCGGGCGAGCGCCGCCGACAGGTTGAGCGAGGTGGTCGTCTTGCCGACGCCGCCCTTCTGGTTGAAGACCGCGATCCTGGCCATGCCCGCACATCCTCCGCGAACTGCCTTGCCTCGAAGGACTCGCTTTTAGTGCCGAGTCAATGGGTTGTCAATGGCTATTCACGGAACTTCTGAGGAGGGCAGCCCTTGGGAGAGCGAGGCCGGACCGGGGTGGGCGGCGGCGCGCGACGGACGCGGCGATCACGCTCATCCGACGGACGCCGATCACGCTCATCCGTCCGGCGCCCACTGCGACGTATGCAATGCCGGGCGGCTACACCAAACCCCGTCATTCCAGCGAACGCTGGAATCCAGTCCGGCCGCAACGGGTGCGAAGTCCGCGACCGGACCCCAGCTTTCGCTGGGGTGACGGAGGGGGTGACAGCCGGTCGCGAGGCATCCATCGCTCGCGGCGTCGGCGCCGAGCCCCGCTCGCCTTGCCGTCGATCCCCGCTGCGCGGGGCCCCTCGACGGGTGGCTCGGGAGGCGCCTCCGGACAGTGGTGAGGCATCCACTGTTCATGGTGTCGGCGCCCAGCCCCACTCGCCCGACCGTCGATCCCCGCTGCGCGGGGCCCCACGACGGGTGGCTCGGGGGCGTACTCCCGCGGAATCGGCCAGTTGAGCCCGGCGCTCACGCCGCCGTCGACACGGATGATCTGGCCCGTCACGTACGCGCTCGCCTTCGACGCGAGGTAGATCGCGGCCCCGACGAGTTCCTCCGTGTCGCCGAGGCGGCCGAGCGGCGTGACCTGCTTCGCCCATTCGTTCATGCGCGGCTCCGCCCAGAGCTTCTTCGAGAGATCCGTCGGGAAGAATCCCGGCGCGATCGAGTTCACGCGGACGCCGCGCGGCCCCCACTCCTGCGCCATCCCGCGGGTCATCATCGACAGGCCGCCCTTGCTCATCGCGTACGGCGTGACGCCCGTGAGCGGCGCGTACGTGTTGAGCGAGTCGATGTTCACGATCGCCCCGCTGCCCTGCGCGAGCATCTGCCGCCCGACGGCCTGCGCCATCATGAAGAGCCCGCGGAGATTCGTGTTCAGGATGCGGTCGTACTCGTCGAGCGCGTAGTTCTCGACGCGCTTGCGGATGTTCATCCCCGCGACGTTCAGCAGCGTGTCGATGCGGCCGTGGTCGGCGATCACGCGCTCGACGAGCGCCGCGACATCGGCTTCCTTCGAGACGTCGCAGACCCGGGCCTCGGCCACGCCGTGCTTCGCCAGCTCGCGCGCCGTCGCGTCGATCGTCGCGCGCTCGCGGCCCGCGATCACGACCTTCGCACCACGCGTGACGAAGCCCTCGGCGAGCGCCCGGCCGATGCCGCGGCTCGCACCGACGGCCAGCACAATCTGGCCTTCCACCGAGAACAGGGGATCCTGGGTCATGACGTCTTCCTCCTTGGATGTGTCGTTGTGAGCGCCGGATTCTGCCTCGCGGCCGCTGCGCGCGGATAGCGCCGGATGCAGCGACGACGAGCCCGCGTCCGCCCGGCGCATTCGGCATCGGTGACGGCCCGGCGGATGCTGCATGCGCCGCGCACCGAACCGTCTGCCACCGCCGTGCGCACCGGCGACCGCGGGTCGGCGCTCTATAATCCGCGCCCCCTCCGACGGCTCCCGCTCCATGCTGCTTCCGCTGCCCGTCCCTCCCCGGGGACAGCGTCACACCGTGGGTCCGCTCCCCGGTTCCGCCGATGCACTCGCGCTGGCCGCGCTCGCCGCCGCACGACGTCCGGTCGCGGTGATCACGGCGAACGCAGCCGATGCGCAGCGCCTGCTCGCCGAGCTGCGGTGGTTCGCACCGACGCTCCGGGCGCACCTGCTCCCCGACTGGGAGACGCTGCCGTACGACCACTTCTCGCCGCACCAGGATCTCGTCTCCGAACGCCTCGAGACGCTGCACCTGATGAGCCACGACGGCGTCGACGTCGTGTTCGTGCCGGTGACGACGGCGCTGATGCGGTTGCCGCCGCAGGCCTGGCTGTCGGCGTACACGTTCTTCTTCACGCAGGGCAACAAGCTCGAACCGGAATCGTTCCGCGCACAACTCACGATGGCGGGCTACACGCACGTGTCGCAGGTCGTGGCGCCGGGCGAGTACAGCTATCGCGGCGGCCTGATCGACCTCTTCCCGATGGGCTCGACGGTGCCGTACCGCATCGACCTCTTCGACGACGAGATCGAATCGATCCGCACGTTCGACGTCGACACCCAGCGCAGCATCTACAAGGTCAACGAGGTGCGGCTGCTGCCCGCGCGCGAATTCCCCGTCGACGACGCCGGCCGCACGCGCTTCCGCAACCGCTTCCGCGAAGTGTTCGAGGGCGATCCGTCGAAGCGTCGCGTCTACAAGGACATGAGCGCCGGCAGCATCCCGGCCGGCATCGAGTACTACCTGCCGCTCTTCTTCGAGAGCACGGCGCGCCTCACCGACTACCTGCCCGACGATGCACTCATCGTGCTCCACGAAGGCGTGACCGAGGCGATCACGCAGTTCTGGACCGACACGCAGACGCGCTACGAACTGCTCCGCGGCGATCCGCAGCATCCGCTGCTGCCGCCCGCGGAGCTGTACCTCCGGGAGGACGAATTCTTCGGCGCAGTGAAGCCGTTCTCGCGCGTCGAGATGACCCGCGGGAATCCGGCCGCCGCGGACGCGCCCGCGACCGTGCTGCCGCCGCTCGCCGTCGACCGTCGCGCACCGGATCCGCTGACGTCGTTCAAGAACTTCGTCGCGAGCTACGGTGGCCGCGTGCTGCTCGTCGCGGAAAGCCTCGGCCGCCGCGAGACGATGCTCGAGTTCCTCCGCGACTACAGCGTCACGCCGGAACTCGTCGAGAGCTTCGCGGAGTTCGAGGCCGGTTCCGCCCCGCTCGCGCTCGGCGTGTCGCCGGTGTTCAACGGGTTCGCGCTGACCGCGGAACGCATCGCGCTCGTCACAGAGACCGAGCTGTACGCCGCGACGGCGAAGTCGCGCACCAGCAAGGATCGCGAGCGCCGCACGTCCGCCGAGAACGTCCTCCGCGACCTGTCGGAGGTGAAGGTCGGCGACCCGGTCGTCCACGAGAGCCACGGCATCGGACGCTATCTCGGCCTCGTCACGATGGACCTCGGCGACGGCCCCGCGGAGTTCCTGCATCTCGAATACGACGGCGGCGACAAGCTCTACGTGCCGGTCGCGCAGCTCCAGGCGATCAGCCGCTACGCAGGCGCGTCGCCGGAATCCGTCGGCCTCCACAAGCTCGGCAGCGGCGACTGGCAGAAGGCCCGCAAGCGCGCCGCGAAACAGGTGCGCGACACGGCCGCCGAACTGCTGCATCTCTACGCGCAGCGCGCCGCCCGCAAGGGTCACGCGTTCTCGCTGCAGCACCACGACTACGAGGCGTTCCGCGCCGGCTTCGCGTTCGACGAGACGGTCGACCAGGCGCTCGCGATCGAGGCCGTCATCGCCGACCTGCAATCCGGCAAGCCGATGGACCGTCTGATCTGCGGCGACGTCGGCTTCGGCAAGACCGAGGTCGCGCTGCGCGCGGCGTTCGTCGCGGTCGCCGACGGCAAGCAGGTCGCCGTGCTCGTGCCGACGACGCTGCTCGCGGAACAGCACTTCCACAATTTCTCGGACCGCTTCGCCGACTGGCCCGTGAAGCTCGCGGAGCTGTCGCGCTTCCGGAACGCGAAGGAAACCGCGATCGCGCTGAAGGGCATCGAGGAGGGTTCCGTCGACATCGCCATCGGCACGCACAAGCTGCTCTCCAGGGATCTCCGCTTCAAGAACCTCGGCCTCGTCATCATCGACGAGGAGCACCGGTTCGGCGTGCGCCAGAAGGAACAACTCAAGCAGCTCCGCGCGGAAGTCGACGTGCTCACGCTCACGGCGACGCCGATCCCGCGGACGCTCGCGATGTCGCTCGAAGGCCTGCGCGACTTCTCGGTCATCGCGACGGCGCCGCAGAAGCGGCTGTCGATCAAGACGTTCGCGTCGCGCTACTCCGACGGACTCGTGCGCGAGGCCGTGCTGCGCGAACTGAAGCGCGGCGGGCAGGTGTACTTCCTCCACAACGAGGTCGAGACGATCGGCAACTGGGAGGCGAAGCTCGCGGCGCTGCTGCCGGAGGCACGCATCCGGGTCGCGCACGGCCAGATGCCGGAGCGCGAGCTGGAGCACGCGATGCGCGACTTCTACCAGGCGCGCTTCAACGTCCTGCTGTGCACGACGATCATCGAGACCGGCATCGACATCCCGACGGCCAACACGATCATCATCAACCGCGCCGACCGCTTCGGCCTCGCGCAGCTGCACCAGCTCCGCGGCCGCGTCGGACGCTCGCACCACCAGGCGTACGCGTACCTGCTCACCCCGGGCGACGACGCGATCACGCCGCTCGCGAAGAAGCGCCTCGAGGCGATCCAGATGATGGAAGACCTCGGTGCGGGCTTCTATCTCGCGATGCACGACCTCGAGATCCGCGGGGCGGGCGAGGTGCTCGGCGAATCGCAGAGCGGCGAGATGCAGGAGATCGGCTTCAGCCTCTACATCGACATGCTCAATCACGCCGTGCGCTCGCTGAAGGCCGGCAAGGAGCCGGACCTAGAAGGCCCGCTGCACGCGACCGTCGAGATCAACCTCCACGCGCCGGCGCTGCTGCCCGAGGACTTCTGCCCCGACGTCCACGAACGCCTCGTGCTCTACAAGCGCTTCGCGAACTGCGAGACCGCGGACCAGCTCGAGAAGATGGCGGAGGAGATCGTCGACCGCTTCGGCCGCCTGCCGGATCCGGCACGGGCGATGGTGGAAACGCATCGGCTGCGCCTGCTCGCGGAACCGCTCGGCATCGCGCGACTCGATGCGTCGCCGGAAGGAATCCTGGTGACGTTCAAGCCGCAGCCGGACATCGAGCCGGCGCGGATCATCCAGCTCATCCAGACCCGCAAGGGCTGGCGGCTCGCCGGCCCGGACAAGCTGCGCATCGACACGAAGCTGACGGAGGTCGCGATGCGCGTCGTGCGGCTGCGCGAGATCCTGAAGGACCTCGCGGCGCCGCTCGAACCGCCGCGTCCACCGGCGGCGCAGGTCGGCGGGAAGAAGCGCTGACGGCGCTGCGCTCACGACTCCTCGCGGGCGTCCGAATTCGCGAGGAGTCGCATGCTGCCCGACGCTGTCGCGGTGACAACGCCTGTCGCCGCGACGTTGTCGGGATTCCCTACCGGACGCCGCCGCTCCAGAAGTAGTTGCCGGCGGCATCCGCGTACCACACGCGGTTGCCGTTGACGGCCTCGCCCTTGCGCACCAGGAACGCGTAGTCGAGCTTCGTGCCCGCCGGCACGGACTGATGCACCGGCGCGCGCGTGCTCGGTGCGCCGCGCCGGAGGTTGAGCTTCACGGTCGCGGTGACGGTGCCGCTGACGTTCTCGCGCCCCCACTCCGCCGCCGGATCGGGGATCTCGTTGCGGCACGCGCGGTACTCCGAGACGACGTCGCGGAGCAGTTGCTCGTACGTTCGACGGCTGTGCGCGAGGCCGGTCACGGGGTCGGACTTGCGGCGCGGGTCGAGGAAGAAGTGACCCACGACCGACTTCGCCGGGTCGAGTCCGTACTTGTGGCACGCGTACGCGATCACCCAGACGTACTTGCGATACGCCTCGTCGGCGTCGATGCGATCGCCGTAGCAGTACTCCACGCCGATGGCCGCGTTGTTCGCGTCGTAGCCGAAGAGCTGGTTGTCGGTCTGCACGCTGTACAGCACGTGCCACGCCTTCTCGGGCGGCGCGGTCAGTGCGGGGATGCACTCCAGGATCTCGCGGTCGTCGACGAAGAGATGCGCCGATGCACTCATCTCGTTGCGCGAATTCTCGTAGTAGCGGACGTTCGCCGATGCCGACGAGTTCGGATTGCCGGTGTCGTGGACGACGATGAACTTCACGCCCGGGTCCATGCGCTGGCCGGAGCGCCGCTTCGACGGCTTCGTCAGGTAACGCGGCGTGACGAGGTACTTCATCTCGAAGTTCATCGCGTCACCCCACGGCAGGTTCTTCGGTCACGACGGGCGCAGCCGCCACGGGGGCTTCCGGAGGCGCGTCACCGCGGCCACCGCCGCCGGGCAGGTGCTTCTTGATGAAACCCTCGATGAAGTCGGTGCCCGCGTAGCCGGCCGTGATCAGCGTGACGATCGTCGTCTTGTCGATCTTGTCCGCGACGGCCGCGACGTCGATCGACACGACGATCGCGACGGCCCCGGCGATGAAGCCGATCATCAGGCTGGAGAGCATCGCGCTCGTCTGGAACATCGCCGAGAAGGTCCTGCCTTCGCGTGCGCCCTGGTCGTTCATCTTCTTCAGCCCGGCGACGACGCGCAGGCCCTGGCCCAGCATCCCCAGGATGCCGCCCAGCAACAGGTTCAGGATCCACTGCTCGGTCGTCATGGTGCGTTCTCCTCGTGGTGCGTGGTGGTTGCAGGCGTGCTGCGGGTGCGGCTGCCGAGGTTCTTCCAGATCGCGGCTCCCGATGCGGGCCGGCCCTAGTATCCTCCCGGCGATCCTGCGGATGACTTACCGATCATGCCGCCGTTCTGCCGCGCCGGCACCCGACGACGACCACCATGCACACGAAGACCGAAGACCTCGCCACACTGTTCGACACGCCCGTCGAGCGCCGCGGCACCTGGAGCACCAAGTGGGACCGGTACGCCGGCCGCGACGTGATCCCGATGTGGATCGCCGACATGGACTTCCGCGCGCCGCAGCCCGTGCTCGACGCGTTGCGCGACGAGGTCGACCACGGGGTCTTCGGCTATTCCGATCCGGGACCGGAACTCGCGGAGACGATCGCGGCGCAGTTCCTCGACGCGTATGGCTGGAAGACGCAGCCCGAGTGGTTCGTCTGGCTGCCCGGCCTCGTGACGGGCCTGAACGTCGCCTGCCGCGCCGTCGGCGAAACGGACGACGACGTGCTGACGGGCGTGCCGGTGTATCCGCCCTTCCTGTCGTCGCCGGTCTACTCCGACCGCCGGTGCGTGCGCGTTCCGCTCGTCGAGGACGGCGGACGCTGGACCTTCCCGGCGTCCGCGCTCGAAGCCGCGATCACCCCGCGCAGCCGGCTCTTCCTGCTCTGCAATCCGCATAACCCCGTGGGCCGCGCGTTCTCGCGCGAAGAGCTGCGCGCGCTCGCCGACGTCTGTACCGCGCACGATCTCGTGATCTGCTCGGACGAGATCCACTGCGGCCTCGTGCTCGACCCGGACCGCGAACACGTGCCGATCGCGGCGCTCGACGAATCGATCGCCGAACGCACGATCACGCTGATGGCGGCGTCGAAGACGTTCAACGTCCCGGGCCTCGCGACGGCGTTCGCGATCGTTCCGAACGCGGGGCTTCGGCGCCGGATGCATCGCGTGATGCGCGGCATCGTGCACGGCGCACCGGGCATCGGACTGAAGGCAACGCTCGCGGCGTACCGCGATTGCGAACCGTGGCGGCGAGCGCTCGTCGACCACCTGCGCGGCAATCGCGACCGCGTCGTCGAGCGGATCAATGCGATGCCCGGGCTGCGCGTCGGCTCACCGGACGCGACGTACCTCGCCTGGATCGACTTCCGCGCGAGCGGCATCGACGACGCCGTCGGATTCTTCGAACGCGCAGGCGTCGGCCTGCACGACGGAGCGCTGTTCGGCACGCCGGGCTTCCTGCGGCTCAATTTCGGGTGCCAGCGCAGCGTGCTCGACGAGGCGCTGGACCGGATGGAGCGGGCGGTGGCGGGGCGGCAGGACGGACGGGTTGGATCGGTTCTGCAGATACCGTGATCCGAGTCGAGACGGGCGTTGCTCGAGTCGCAGCTGCGAGCGACGGTGCCGGCGGGATCCTGGGTATCTGGCATTGCTCATTCCGTCACCCCAGCGAACGCTGGGGTCCAGCAGCGGACGTCGCACCGGCCACGGTCGGAATGGATTCCAGCTTGCGCTGGAATGACGGGGGGTGAGCAGTCCCGCAGGTCGGATCAGCGCGCAGCGCGGAATCCGACGCGGACGATCGTGCGGGCAACGGCGTCGGATTACGCGCTTGCAGCGCTAATTCGACCTACGCAATATCGCAGGACATTGCACCGCCCCTCAGAACCGCCCCACCAATGTCACCCGCAGCTGCCGCGGCTCGACCGGATGGAAATGCCGGTCGTCGATGCCCGTGCCGCCACCGCCGGCCGGACACTGCGCGGCGACGCCGACCTCGCTCCGGAGGCACGACGCGTAGTAGTACGTGATGTCGTCGCGCCGGCTGCCAAGCAGGTTCAGCACGTCGAAGTGCACGCGGAGATTCTTGTCGATCACGTAGCCGGCGCGCAGGTTGGCGATCGTCGTGCCCTGCGATCGGACGGTGTTGTCCTCGATGAGCGGACGCGCGCCGAAATGCCGCAGCTGCAGCGCGCCGAACCATGGACCGAGGTTGTCGATCGTGATGCCCAGCGTCGCCATGCGATCGATCGCGCCGGGGATGTGCCTGCCGACGCCCGTCGGATCTGCGTCGTCGAATCGCGCGCGTGTGAACGCCAGCTCGGCGTCGATCAGCATCCAGTCGACCGGGCGCGCGTACGTGATCCACTCGACGCCCATCCGTTTGCTCGGACGGCTCGCCTCGGTCGTGCCGGCGTCGCCGACGAAGAGCAGCTCGGAGTCCTGCTTCAGGGTCCAGAGCGCGATGGAGCTTTCGACGTTCTCGAAGAACTGCGTGCGCATGCCGAGTTCGGCGCCGCGCGTGCGGACGAGCGGATTCACGCGATCGGCCGGCAGGCCGGTCACTGGATCGACCCGGATCGTCGTGCCGCGCGCGTCGTTGCTGTGAAAACCGTTGCCGGCGTTGACGAAGAACTCCGTGCGTTCCCACGGCCCGAAGATCAGCGACAGCTTGGGCGACAGCAGGTTGTCGGTGCGGGTGCCCGAGTTCGCGGCGATGCTGCTGTTCACGTCGAAGCGATAGTGATCGGCGCGCGCGCCGACGAGCGACCGGAACCACGGCAGCCACTGCGTCGAGTTCTGCACGTACAGGCCGAGGCTCGTCTGGCTCACCCTGTCCTGCCGGGTCGTGGACAGGAGGTTGCGCGCCTGGCTGCTGTAGAGCCCGACCTTGCCGATGTCGTCGTGGCGCGAGGTCATGCCGATGGTCGTGATGCTGTCGTTGCCGAACAGGTGGCTGCTGAACGCGTAGTTCGGATTGAAGCCGTAGACGGTGCGCCGGTCGGTCTGCTGGAACTGGTCGCCGTTGACGGGGTTCGACAGGAAGTACGAGAAGTTCGACCAGAGATCGAATTCGTACCGGATCACGTACGCGTCGGCCTGCAATCCGCCACCGGCGATCGGCGTGCGGCCCGAGAACGACAGGCTGTAGCGCGCCGTCTTGCCGCCGTCCGTCGGATCGATCGCGCTGTAGCGGCCAAGCGTGCCCGCATCGACGGCACGTTGCGGAATCTGGTCAGTCGCGTTCCAGCGGGAGTTGTAGCCCATCAGCCCGATGTTGAAACCGGACCGCGCGTCGCCCTGCGTGTAGCGCAGCACGCCGTTCATCTTGCGAAGATCCTGCGGGGTGTCCCACGGACCGTCGATCGTCGCCGCCTCGACTGCGTAGAGCAGGTCGCCCTGCGCCACCTTGTTCGAGTTCGCGAAGACGCCCCGCTTGTAGCCGTGCGAGCCCATCGTGACGCTCGCGACGCTCTTCTCCATCCGGTCGAAGTACTTGATCCGGGCCACACCCGCGGACGAGAAGTCACCTTCTTCCGCGAAGTACGGTCCCTTGCGGAAGCCGATCTTCGAGACCAGTTCCGGGATCATGAAGTTGATGTCGGCGTAGCCCTGTCCGTGACCATGCGTCGGCATGTTGACGGGCATGCCGTCGACCCACAGCGCGAAGTCGGTGCCGTGATCGAGGTTGTAGCCGCGAAGGAAATACTGGTTCGCCTTGCCGTCACCGCTGTGCTGCGTGACGATCATCCCGGGAACGAGTTCGATGATCTCGCCGGTGCGCAGCAGCGGCCGCGTCTCGATGCGCTTCGCCGTGACACCGCCTTCGCTCGCCGCATCGGACGTCCCGACACCGGTCTCGTAGTGGCCGATCACGTTGACGGTCGGGGCCTGGACGTCCTGGTGGGCACGGGCGCCGATCGCGACGAAAGCGCATGCTGCGGCCACGCCGCGGACCAGCGGTGTCGTCGAATGATTGCGTTGCATGAACTGCACTCCCCGTCGTTCGTCGCGTGCGTTCCGGCGGGAAACGCGCGATGAGATTTTTTGCGTATTCGTAAGATACGAAGAAAATCCCCTGGATGCAACGAGTGTCGTAAGCTAGACAACCATCGACATCCCGAGGCCGCGCGCCGTCACCGCAATCGTGGAACGCTTCACCATTTCGCTGAACGAAGACCTCGCCCAGGCCTTCGACGAACTCATCCGCCGCAAGGGTTACCAGAACCGGTCCGAGGCCGTCCGCGACATCCTGCGCAGCCTGTTGAGCGCGGAATCCGTCGAGCGCGAGGAAGCCCCGTTCTGCGTCGGTGCGCTGTCGTACGTGTACGACCACCACGCCCGC
>CAUJJX010000056.1 GCA_963205165.1 Pseudomonadota bacterium
AGGACAACGCCGCCATGCGCGCCGAGAGGTTCACTCCCTCCGGGTTGCCGGCGTGAACGCCCCGATCCGCGTTGCAAATCCTCGCCGGGTGTCCAACCCGACTGCGGTTTGCGCCTTGCTCGAAGCGTTCGCGCCGGCAACGCATCTGGCAGCCTTAGTGTTAACAGGCCCTAATCCAGATGTCGCCGGCTCAGGCGCGGCCCTGCGGGCGGTCTCCGGTCGACACGCGATCGGTCACTCGGCGACCTTCTCGATCTCCGCGAGCGTCGAATAGAACACCGGGCCGCGGCCCATGTCGGCCTCGTCCTGGCTGACGATGGCATTCACGTTCAACCCGTTGCGCTGCTTCGAGCCCTGGAGCTGCTTCGGCGCGCCGAGCGTGCCGGCGAGCAGCCCGGGGACGACGAGCGCATGGCCGAAGCATTCGCCGCGATCGTTCCAGAGCCGGCACAGGTCGCCGGTCGAGATGCCGCGCGCCGCCGCGTCGGGCTCACTCACCTCGAAGGTCTGCCGCGCCATCATTTCCTGGAGTCGCGGCACGTGCTGGAAGCTCGCGCCGATGAAGTGATGCGTCGCGGCGCTGATCACCTGCAGCGGAAACCGCTTCCGGCGCTCGGTGCTCTCCTGGCCTTCGCGCTCCGGGACATGACCGGGCAGCGGATCGAGCCCCTGCTTCACGAGCGACTCGCAGAAGATCTCGATCTTCCCGGACGGTGTCGGCCACCGCCCGCTGTTCAGACCCGGGCGCCGCGGCGATTCGAGGTTGGCGCGCGCCCAGCCCGTCTCGCACAGGCCCTCGTACGTGATGCCCTCGAAGACCGGATTGAACGCGGGATCGATCGCCTCGCGGATCATCGACTCGTCGCTCTGCGAGAAGCATGGCTCGTCGTAGCCCATGTGCTTCGCGAGCCGGCGGAAGAGCTCGCTGTTGTCGAGGCTCTCGCCGAGCGGCTCGATCGCCTTGCGGCTCAGCGCGAAGTAGAAGTTGCCGTACGCGCCGACGAGATCCTCGCGCTCCAGCGTCGTGTCGGCCGGCAGCACGATGTCGGCGTAGTCGCAGGTGTCGGTGAAGAACGTGTCGTGGACGACGGTGAACAGGTCGTCGCGTGCCATCCCGCGGCGGGCCGACGCGGTGTCCGGGACGCAGTTGGCCGGGTCGGAATTCCAGACGAACAGCGCCTTGATGGGCGGTGCGAGCGTCTTGTCTTCCAGTGCCCGCCCGATCTGGATCATGTTGATGATGCGGGGCGTGCGCCCGGCGAGGAGATCCGTGCGCTGAAGCTTCACCGGATCGATGCCGCGCATCTCGTTGCCCGTCCCGACGCAGAGCCCGCCGCCGGTGCGCATCGCGCCCGTGAAAAGCGGCAGGCAGCGGATCGCGCGGGTCATCGCCCCGCCGTTGTCGTGGCGCTGGATGCCCCAGTTGAGACGGATGAACGATTTCTTCGTGGACCCGTAGAGCAGCGCGAGCTTCTCGATGTCCGCGGCGGGCACGCCCGTGATCGCCTCGACCTTGTCGAGCGGATAGTCGTCGAGTCGTTCGTCGATCAGCTTCTCCCAGCCGATCGTCTGTTCGCGGAGGAAGGTCTCGTCGTGGAGCCCGCGGTCGACGATCACCTTGAGCATGCCCAGCGCGAGTGCTGCGTCGGTCCCGGGACGCGGCTGGACGTGCCAGTCGGCGAAGGCCGTCGTGCGGGTGACCCGCGGGTCGATCGCGATGATCTTCGCGCCGTTCGCCCGGGCCTCCTCGATGAAGGGCATCGCGTGGATCCCGGTGGTCACGAGGTTCGTGGCCCAGAGGATCACGACGTCCATCTTCGGGATGTCCTCGATGTTCGCCTCGTTCACGAGCCCGGTCATCGAGAGGCTGGCGGCCCGCCCGGCCGCCGTGCAGATCGTGTACTCGAGCCGCGATGCGCCCATCCTGTTGAAGAAGCGCTCGCCCATGCCCGCGAATCCGATGACACCGAGGGTGCCGGAATACGAGTAGCGCTGGACGGCCTCGGCGCCGAAGTCCGCGATGACCTGCTTCAGCCGGGCGGCCGTCTCGGTCAGGGCCTCGTCCCAGGTGATGCGCTCGAACTTCGCGCCCGGCCCTTTCGGCCCGACGCGGCGACGCGGATACAGCACGCGCCGGTCGTTGTAGACGAGGTCGAGGTAGTTGTTCACCTTGTTGCAGAGATAGCCGCGGGTCACCGGATGCGTCGGATCGCCCTGGACCTTCACGGCGCGGCCGGTCTTCGTGTCGACGGTGACGAGCATCCCGCAGCCGTCGGGGCAGTCGTGCGGGCACGCCGCCTTGACCACCTTGGTCTCGAGTTCTCGGGCAATGCGGGCGGCGGATTCCATGGCGTAGTTCCGGGTTCGGGCGATGCTCGAGTTTAGGCGCGCTCGCCGCGATTTACAGCACATACCACTGCCGTCACACTCGCCCGGTCCAATCCGCCCCCCATGCCATGCTGCTGCGCATCCTGCTCGTCCTCGTGGCCGTCTTCGCCGTCGCGTCGCTGCTCCAGAAGGTCAGCCCCGCCGCCGCCGATCGCGCCGCGCGTCGCCGCCGCGCCTGGCGGTTCGCGGTGCGCAAGACGGCGTATTCGCTCGGGGCCCTCGCCTTCCTGCTCGCGGCCTGCTTCGGCGCGTGGCACGCGTTCCGGTTCGACGACCGGACGGCATGGGCGCTCGCCGCGATGGCCACGCCGCTGGCGGTGTGGCTCGCATTCCTCTCGTACCGCACCGGCCGGCAGGTCGGGTAGTCACCGCGTGACGCTTCCACGATGACAGCCCGCGACGCGGAAGCCGCACCGGTCATCATCGACGTGGAGGCCTCGGGCTTCGGGGCGGGCAGCTACCCGATCGAGGTCGGCGTGGCGCTCCCCGACGGCACGACGCGCTGCTACCTGATCCGGCCCGCGGACGACTGGCAGCACTGGGACCCCGCCGCGGAGGACGTCCACCGGATCCCGCGGCCGATCCTGCTGTCGCGCGGTCGCCCGCTGGAAGACGTCGCCCGCGAACTCAATCGCGAACTCCAGGGCCGGACCGTCTATTCCGACGCCTGGGGATACGACTCCTCGTGGCTCGCGCGGCTGTTCGACGCGGCCGAGATGCCGCAACGATTCCGGCTCGAGGCGTTGCGCGCCCTGCTGTCCGAACCGCAGATGGCCTGCTGGGACGACGCCCGCATCGAGGTGCAGCGCGCCCTGGGCAGCGTCCGCCACCGGGCGAGCGCGGACGCCCTCGTCATCCAGAAGACCTTCCTCATGTCCCGCGATGGGGCCGCGGCCGCCGGACGCAGCACACACGCCGCGAGGTGTTGACGCGCGGCACGGGAGCCAGCACATTTCCCCGGGGTCGACGAGATCCGGAACTCGACCCGACGTCACAAAACAACGAGAGAGACCCGGGCCGCAACGGTCCGCCAAGACGATGACGCATCCTGCCTGCCCGGCCCGCGCCAGACGTGCGCATGCCCGTGTCGAACGCCCCAGCCATGCCTGCATCGCGGCGCGCGTCGATGCCATCGCCCTGCACCCCGGGCGCCCGCGGCCATGAACGCCCCCTCGTCCGGCACCGACGATTTCGCCATCGACGTGCCGTCGCTCAGGCCCGCGGGCTCGACGCCACCCGACCCCGCCGCCCGCCACTGGATCGCCCGTCTGCTGTCGGTCCGCGGCGCAACGGAATCCTTGATCGCCGGCCTGACCCCCGAGGACTGCGCGCTGCAGTCGATGCCGAAGACGAGCCCCGTGAAGTGGCATCTCGGCCACACGACGTGGTTCCTCGAGCAGTTCGTCCTGCTGCCGCACGCCCGTGGCTACAAGCCGTGGCGCGAGCAGTTCGGCTTCCTGTTCAACGATCGCCACGACGACCTCGGCCCGCACATCGCGCGGGAGCAGCGCGGCCTGATCTCCCGGCCGGCGCTCGACGAGGTGCTGACGTGGCGCAGCCACGTGAACGACGCGATCGCCGACCTGCTGTCGGCACGCTGGCCGCAGCCGAAGCCGCTGCTCGATGCACTCGATCTCGCGCTCCATCACGAGCAGCAGCACCAGGAGCGCCTCCTCGCCGACCTCAAGCATCTCTGGTTCGGCAATCCGCTGAAGCCCGTCTACCGGCCCTGGCCCATCCAGGCCGTCGCGGGGCCGCGTGCGCTCCAGTGGTTTCCGTGCGCCGAGGGGCTCCGCACGATCGGCCATGCCGGCGACGGCTTCGCGTTCGACAACGAACTGCCGACGCACCGTCAGTTCATCCGCGGCTTCGAACTCGGTTCGCGCCTCGTCACGTGCGGCGAGTACCTCGATTTCATGGACGACCGCGGCTACGACCGCCCCGAACTCTGGATGGCGGACGGCATCAACCACGTCCGCCGCCTGCAGTGGACGGCGCCGCTCTACTGGGAACGCCAGGGCCGCAAGTGGCTGCAGTTCACGCTGTCCGGCCTCCGCGAGGTCGACCCGGACGAACCCGTCTGTCATCTGAGCTGGTACGAGGCCGACGCGTACGCCCGCTGGGCCGGCGCGCGCCTGCCCACCGAGTTCGAGTGGGAAGTCGCCGCGACCGATGCCGGGCAAGGCGGCAACTTCGCGGAGTCCTGCCGGTTCCACCCGACGCCGCTGCTCGCGCTCCGTGCCGACTGGGGTCCGGCGCAACTCTTCGGCGACGTCTGGGAATGGACGTCCAGCCCGCACGCGCCCTACCCCGGCTATCGCCCGGCGGCCGGTCCGCTCGGCGCCCACAGCGCGCGGTTCATGGTCAACCAGTTCGTGCTGCGCGGCGGATCCTGCGTGACCCCGCAGGCGCACATCCGGACGTCCACGCGACGGCACCTGTCGCCCGCGACCCGCTGGCAGTTCTCCGGGATCCGGCTCGCGCGCGACGTCGAGCGGTCGCACGACTGAGCCCCCGAGCCACCCGTCGAGGGGCCCCGCGCAGCGGGGATCGACGGAAAGGCGAGCGGGGCTGCGCGCCGCCACCACGTGCAGTTGTTGTCTCGCCACCGCCCGGCGGCGCGCATACGGAGACACCATCCGGCGCCACGACCGCCCGCCGCCGATCCGGCATCCCGGCGAGCACTCGCAGTCACATCCGCAGCATTGCCGTGGCAGCATCCGCATCGATCCGACCCAAGCCGAGGACCCCCATGTTCGCCATCGACCGCATCGACCACGTCGTCCTGACCGCCCGCAACGTCGACGCGACGTGCGAGTTCTACCGCCGCGTGCTCCACATGGACGTCCAGACCTTCGAGGGCGAACGCCGCGCGCTCGCCTTCGGCCGCCAGAAGATCAACCTGCATCAGGCCGGCCACGAATTCGAACCGAAGGCCGCGGCGCCCGCGCCGGGCTGCCTCGACATCTGCTTCATCACGACGACGCCCGTCGCGGAAGTCATCGCGCACCTGACCCGCGAAGGCGTCGCGATCCTGGAAGGCCCCGTCGAACGCACCGGCGCGCAGGGGCCGTTGCTGTCGGTCTACTTCCTCGACCCCGACGGCAATCTCGTCGAGGTCGCGAACGCGCTGGTCGCGGCATGACGCCCGTCCGCTGCGCGTGGGCGCAGGGTGGCGATGCGCAGTACCTCGCGTATCACGATCACGAATGGGGCATGCCGGTCCACGACGACCGCAGGCTGTTCGAGTTCCTGATCCTCGAGGGCGCGCAGGCCGGGTTGTCGTGGTCGACGATCCTGAAGAAGCGCGAGGGCTACCGCGCCGCGTTCGCCGATTTCGACCCGGTCCGGGTGGCCGCCTTCGGCGAGGCCCAGACCGCCGCCCTCCTGCTGAACCCCGGCATCGTCCGCAACCGCCTGAAGATCGCCGCGGCCGTGACGAACGCGCGG
>CAUJJX010000057.1 GCA_963205165.1 Pseudomonadota bacterium
GGCCCGGACGGCACGACCTTCCTCTTCCACACGGCGGCCTGGAACGGCGGACGCGGTGCCGCCACCTGGATGAACTCGAAGGGCCTGCTCGCGAACATGACGAGCGCCGCGAACTTCAACGGCGCCGTGAGCGGCGCGAACAGCCTCGTCGGCGTGAACCCGACGGCCGGCAGCGTCACGGGCGATCGCCTGTCGAGCCACGGCGTCACCGTCAACAGTTCCGGCAGCAACCGCTTCTTCCTCGTCTACAGCGGCAGCTGGAACGGTGGTCGGGGCGCCATCACGAAGATCGACGCCGCGACCGGCCAGCTCATCGGCGGCGCGACCAGCGGCAACGTCGCCGCAACGAACAGTCTCGTCGGCGTGAACGCCGGCGATGCGATCGGGGCCCTCCAGGCGCGCTCGGTCAGCGGCGGCCACTACCTCGTGACGTCGAAGACGTTCGGCGGCGGCCGCGGCTCGGTCACCCTGATGGACCCCGGCTGGACCATCTTCGGTCAGGTCAACGCAACGAACAGCGTGATCGGCAACAGCAGCAACGCCGGGCTCCAGACCGTGGGGTCGAACAACTTCCTCCAGGATTCCGGCAACAACACGTCGCTCATCCGGTTCGCGACGGACGGCACCGGCCGGATCGTCGTCCTGAAGAACACGCTGCCGCTCGGCGCCACCCCCGACGTCCTGTACGACCAGTCGCCGGGGGCCGACGTGACCGTCACGCCCGAGACGATCGCGGCGCTGCTGAACGACGGGACGCGCGTGCTGCTGCAGGCGACGAACGACATCATCGTCCGCAGGGCAATCCTCGCGACGGGCACGACGACCGACGGCGGGTCGCTCAGGTTCGAGGCCGGCCGCAGCATCGTCATCAACGCGAACATCACGAACCTCAACATGGACGACGGCGGCATGTCGTTCGAGGCCTACGCGAACCACGCGCTGGCGTCCCACCAGCAGGCCTTCCGCGATGCCGGTCCCGGCGTGATCTCGATGGCCACCGGCATGTCGGTGCGCGTCGCCGGCGATGTGGTCCTGAGCGCATCGAGCATCGGCACCGTCGACCGGCCGATCGTGCTCCAGACCGAATCGTCGAGCTTCACGACCGCAAACGCATCTTCCGGCGGGATCTACCTGCGCAACATCGGCGACGAGACCCGGACCTCGCGCTTCGACCTGAACGCCCCGACGGCACAGGTCGTCTCGCTCGACGCCGTCGACAACGACCTCGTCATCGACAGCAATCCGAGCTTCGCGTCGAACACCGTGAACCTCGCGCTGTCCGCGCCGCGCGGTGTCCTGAAGATCAGCGACGAGATCATCCACTCGGGCACCATCACGCTGCTCGGCAACAGCGGCGTCACGATCCTCTCGAACGTCATCGGCACCGGCAACGTCAGCGTCACGAGCAACGGCGCGATCCAGGTGAACGGTGCGACGGTCGCCAGCAGTGCCGGCACGCTCACCGTCACCGGTCCGTCCCTCCAGGTGAACGGCGCGTCGGCCCCGGCCGGACTGAGCGGCACGCAGGGCGCACAGCTCGCGATCGCCGGTGATGTCTCCGTCACCGGCGGCGCCGGTTCTGCCTTCCTCGGCGGCAGCGGTGGCGTCTGCACCGGCTCGATCGGGGGCAACCTCGCGTTGTCCGGCGGCAGCGGCGCGAACGCCACCGCGACGCTGTTCGGCAGCCCGGATGTCGGCTCTGCGGCAAGCCCGCTGCGGATCGGTGGAACGATCACCTTCCAGAATGGCACCGGCGCGAACGCCGTCGCCCGCATCGCGGCCGCGGAGCCCGACTCCGTCTTCATCAACTTCCCGAACCTGACGTCCGGCGGCTACACGGTCAACGGCGTGGCGGTGACGTCGCTGGACGGCTCCGGGTTCTACGCCGACGGGCTGCCGGCGATCCTGGGGGACAACCTGCACATCACGTACGGCGACGGCAGCACGTACAACAACGGTGTCCCGGTGTTCGCTGCTGGCGCCGTCGAGGTACAGGCCGTCGACGCAGCCCTCGCGGCGGTGCAGCCGTTCCTGCGCCCCGAACTGCCCTACCCGTGGCCCGAGAAGGATCTTCCGCTCCCGTCCGACGGCCTCGCCGTCTGCCAGTAGGAATGCCCGCCGATGCGCACCCTGTCCCCGCTCCTCCTGCTGTCCGCCGCCCTCCTCGCCCCGCTCGGCGCCCACGCCCAGGAGGCCGGACGCGCCTCGAGCGTCACCGGCATCGTGTCGGTGCAGCGTGCCGACGGCTCGTTCGGCGTCGTGGCCCGCGGGTCGCTCGTCCGGGCCGGTGACACCGTGGCGACGCAGGCCGAGAGCCGTGCCGTCATCGAACTACGCGACGGCGCGAAGCTCACGGTGCGACCGTCGACCGCGCTGCGGATCGAGGGCTATCGCTTCGCGCAGGCGAACCCGGACGAAGACAGCACCTTCCTCAAGCTGCTCAAGGGCGGCATGCGGACGATCAGCGGCCTGCTCGGCCAGCGCCGCCCGGCGGCCTTCCGGCTCGACACCGGCACGGCGACCATCGGGATCCGCGGTACCGACTTCATCACGCGGCTCTGCGACACCGACTGCGCCGCCGAGACGAAATCGGCCGGCGTCGCGAATCGCGTCGCCCGCACTCCCGGCTACATCGCCCGGCTCGTGACGGTGCAGGGGCGGCTCGCGTCGACGACAGGGCCGCGCGCCGGCAAGCCGCTCGCATCGGGCGACCCGGTCTACGCGGAGGATGTCCTCGAGACCGGCCCCGCGAGCTTCGGCGTGCTCGTCTTCCAGGACGGCACCCGCGTCGTCCTGCAGCAGAACACCCGGTTCGGCGTCGAGCGCTACCGGTACGAACCCTCGCGCCCCGCCACCGGCAGCGTCGTGTTCCGGCTCTTCACCGGCGGCCTGCGCGCCCTGACCGGCCTGATCGCCCGCAGCAACAGCCGGCAGTTCCAGGTGAACACGGCGGTCGCGACGATCGGCGTGCGCGGCACCGGCTTCGACATGGTCTGCACCGGCGCCTGCTCCGAGACGAATGCCCCGCCCGAGGACGGCGTCCCGACGGGTCTCACGCTCGCGAACTGGCAGGGCTGCAACACCGCGACCAACGACAAGGGCGAGGCGCAGGCATGCGAAGGCCAGGCGCTGAACGTCGCGACGGCCGACGACAAGCCCCAGTCGCTCGTGCCCGTGCCCGCGTACTTCAATCGTTCGGCACCACCGCGCCCGGACCGCCTGAACGTCGACGTCAACGAGCTGTTCGGGCTCCAGCAGGACGACTTCGCGGAGCCAGGAACCTACGTCCACGTGCGCGACGGCGTCGTCACGCTGAAGGGTCAGGGCACCGAACTCTTCACGCTCGCGAAGGGCGAGACGGGCTACGTCGACCGCAACGGCCAGCGCTTCGTGCGGCTCGGCGTGACGCCGGTCTTCCTGGACCGCGACATCTTCCTGCGCGACGGCGACCCGGACGACTACGGGTGCTTCGTCAAGTAGCACCACGTTCGTAGCCAGCTCAGGCCGGCACGGACGCGTCGCGGCAACCGACGCCCGTGTCGGCGCCGGACGGTGCCAGCCGGATCTTCGGCACTGGGAATTGTTCGTACCGTCACCCCAGCGAACGCTGGGGTCCAGCAACGGACATCGCTCCGGCCACCGCCGGACTGGATTCCAGCTTGCGCTGGAATGACGAGGGTGAGCGTTCCGCATGTCGGATCGGCGCGCAGCGCGTAATCCGACGCGGACGGTTGCGCGAGCCCCTGTGTCGGATTACTACGCGACTGCGTCGCTGATCCGCACTGCGCGAAGGCCACATGGGTTGACCCGGATCACGGCATCCACGCGCCGACATCCACCGTCACCGGCGAACTCCCGCCGTCCGGCGGCATCACAGCCCGGATCCGCACTGCACGCTCCGTTCGATCCGCCCGGAACGCGCGGTCCTTCCATCGGGCCTGTCGACACCACGGATGCCGGTGCGAACAGGCCCTAGAATCCGGCCCCATGATCCGAATCCTCCTCGTCGTCTCCCTCTGGATCGCGAGCGTCGTCTCGATGGCCGCACCGGTCCAGGTGCCTCACGCCACCGCAGAACTCGTGGCCGACGTCGCGACCGCCGCCCCCGGACGGACACTCACCGTCGCCCTGCGCATCGCGCACGAACCCGGCTGGCACACGTACTGGAGATACCCCGGCGACTCCGGGATGCCGACACGCATCGGCTGGACGCTCCCCGCCGGCGTGACGGCCGGACCGATCCTCTGGCCGACGCCGCGGCGACTCCCCGTCGGTCCGCTCATGAACTACGGCTACGAGGGCGAGGTGCTGCTGCTCTCGGAGATCACGGTGCCGAAGTCGTGGCCGACGGGCCAGCCGATGACGCTCGGCGCGAAGGCCGACTGGCTCATCTGCAAGGAAGTCTGCATCCCCGGCGGGGCTTCGCTCTCGCTCGACGTGCCGACCGGGCCGGCGGCCCGCCCCGATCCGACGTGGGGTCCGCGGATCGACACCGTGCGATCAACGCTGCCGCAGCCACTCGCCGGCTGGACCATCCGCGCGGCGCCGACCGACCGGAACATCGTGATCGACGTGACACCGCCGGCCGGCACACCGGCGCCGACGCGCATCGACTTCATCCCCGAGACGCCGGACGCCGTCGACAACGCGTCGCCGCAGACGCTCGAGAAGACCGCATCGGGCGTCCGCCTGCTGCTCATGGCCGCGCCGTCGTTCAAGGGCGCCATCACGCAGCTCGACGGACTCCTCGTCGCCGATCCGCCGCTCGGACCGACGGGCGCGGCGACGGTCGCCATGCCGTGGCCGGGCGGTGCGCCGAAGGTCACCGCAACGCCGGCCGGCGCCACGATGAGCGCCGCGGAGATGCAGTCCGTGACCGGCGACGGTCCGGGCCTCGCGCTCGCAGCGGCCGTCCTGTTCGCGTTCCTCGGCGGGCTCGTGCTGAACCTCATGCCGTGCGTGTTCCCGGTCGTGTCGATCAAGGTGCTCGGGTTCGTCGAGCAGGCCCACGGCGATCGCGCGGACCTCCGACGCCACGGTCTCGCGTTCGCCGCCGGCATCGTGCTGTGCTTCTGGGCCGTGGCCGGACTGCTGCTCGTACTGCGGGCGAGCGGCGAGGCACTCGGCTGGGGCTACCAGCTGCAGTCGCCGATCGTCGTGTCGGCGCTCGCCGTGCTGTTCTTCCTGCTCGGACTCAATCTCGGCGGCTACTTCGAGGTCGGTGCGCGCGTGCAGTCGATCGCCGGGGACGTCCGCGACCGCCACGGCCTGACCGGCGCATTCCTGTCGGGCCTGCTCGCGACCGCCGTCGCGACGCCCTGCACGGCACCGTTCATGGGCGCGGCGCTGGGCTACGCGCTGACGCAGCCGGCGATCGAGGCGATGCTCGTCTTCACGTCGCTCGCCTTCGGGATGGCCGCACCGTACGTGCTGCTCTCGTTCGCCCCCGGGCTCACGCGCCTCCTGCCGCGGCCCGGCCGCTGGATGGAGACGCTGAAGCAGTTCCTCGCCTTCCCGCTCTACCTGACGGTCGTCTGGCTCGTCTGGGTGCTCGGCGAACAGCTCGGGACGACGGCTGCCGCGAAGCTTCTTGCAGCACTCGTGATCGTGACGGCGGCGATCTGGGCGTGGCGCCGCTTCGCCCCCGCGACCGGCGCCCTCGTCGGCCTCGCCTTCCTGGCCGCCGCTATCTGGGTCGGCTGGCCGGGCACGGACGACCATGCGGTCCGGCAGTCGACGTCCGACTGGGCGCCGTACTCCGACGAGGCACTCGCCACGGCACGCGCGAAGGGCGCCGTCTTCGTCGACTTCACGGCCGCGTGGTGCGTGACGTGCCAGGTGAACAAGCGGGTCGTGCTCGCGACCGACGCCGTGAAGCAGGCCTTCGCCGACCGAGCGGTCACGACGATGCGGGCCGACTGGACCCATCGCGACGAACACATCACGCAGGCGCTCGCCCGGCTGAACCGCAGCGGCGTGCCGGTCTACGCGCTCTACCCGGCCGGTGGCGGCGCGCCGGAACTCCTGCCGGAGCTGCTCACCCGCGACGTGGTGCTGGAAGCGCTCGCGCGCTCGGCGCCGCGCACGGCGGGTGGCCGGTGACCGCGCGCCGCTGGGACCTCTTCTGCAATGTCATCGACAACTTCGGTGACATCGCCGTCTCGTGGCGACTCGCCCGGCAGTTGCACGTCGACCACGGGCTCGCGGTCCGGCTCTGGGTCGACGACCTCGCCACCTTTCATCGTCTGGTTTCGGGCGTCGATGCGACGGCCAGGGTCCAGCACGTCGACGGCGTCGAGATCGGCCACTGGACACCCGACGCCGACCTCGGCGAACCGGGCGATGTCGTCGTCGACGTCTTCGGCTCGCGCGCACCCGACGCCTTCGTCGAACGCATGGCGCGCAAGGCGCCGCCCCCGGTCTGGATCAACCTCGAATACCTGAGCGCCGAGGACTGGGTCGAGGACTGCCACGGGATGCAGTCGCCGCATCCGCAGTTGCCGATCGTGCGGCACTTCTTCTTCCCGGGATTCACCGAAGCGACCGGCGGACTCATCGAGGAGCGTGATCTCGCCCTCGACCGCTTCTCCTTCCTGCGGGACCCCGCGATGGCGGCCGCGGCGTGGGCAGGCTGGCATTTCGATCCGCCGGCCGCCGGGACGACGGTGGTGTCCCTCTTCGGCTACGGCGGTCCGTCGGTCGCGTCGATGCTCGAGGCGTGGGCGTCCGGCGATGCCCCGGTCTGCGGCGTCCTCCCGCCGAGCCGGATGTCGCGCGATGTCCTCGCGTTCTTCGGCGTCGACGGCGCGCTGCCCGGCACGCGCCTCGTCCGCGACGCGCTCGAAGTGCGGACGATCCCGTTCCAGACGCAGGCCGGCTACGACCGGCTGCTGTGGCTGTCGGACTGCAACTTCGTGCGCGGCGAGGATTCGTTCGTGCGGGCGCAATGGGCCGAGAGCCCGTTCGTCTGGCAGATCTATCCGCAGGAAGGCGGCGCCCACTGGACGAAGCTGCACAGTTTCGTGAACACGTACGGCGAGGGGCTCGAAGAGGATGCCCGCGACGCCGTCCGGGAGTTCTGGCGGCTCTGGAACCGTGGCGAGACCTCGGCCGCGAATCTGGGCCACGCGTGGCGGCGCTTCTGGAGCTGGCGCGACGACCTGCGCGCCCACGACGCCGGCTGGGCTGCGCACCTCCGAACCATCGGAAACCTCACGGAAAATCTGGTGCGATTCTCGGCCGCGCGGATATAATCCCGCGCCTTTTTTCCGCCCTCTCCTCGAACCGCTTTCAGCAGGATTCCCCGAATGAAGATCGCTCAAGAACTGCGCGTGGGCAACGTGATCATGGTGGGCACCGAAGCCCTGGTCGTGCAACGCGCCGAGTTCAGCAAGTCCGGACGCAACGCGTCCGTCGTCAAGATGAAGTTCAAGAACCTGCTCACCGGCTCGACGTCCGAGACCGTCTACCGCGCCGACGACAAGTTCGAAGTCGTCAACCTGGAGCGCAAGGACTGCACGTACTCCTACTTCGCCGATCCCATGTATATCTTCATGGACGCCGAGTACAACCAGTTCGAGGTCGAGAAGGACAACATGGGCGACGCGCTCAACTACCTGGAAGACGGTCTGCAGTGCGAGGTCGTGTTCTACCAGGACCGCGCCATCTCGGTCGACCTGCCGTCGTCCGTCGTGCGCGAGATCATCTACACCGAACCCGCCGTGCGCGGCGACACGTCCGGCAAGGTGCTGAAGCCCGCGAAGATCAGCTCCAGCTTCGAAGTCTCCGTGCCGCTGTTCTGCGCGACCGGTGACCGCATCGAAATCGACACGAAGACCGGCGAATACCGCCGCCGCGTCACGTCGTAAGTCGAACGCATCACGGTTTCACCCCGACGGCCGCCCCTCTCGCAGGGGGCGGCCGTCGTGCTTTCGGGCGCCCGTCGTGCTTCGGGGCGCCCGGACCGGACGCCGCGCCGGCATCGATGCGCGCGATGCGCACCGGCCACGTCATCGCACCGGTGCGCCGCCGGCATTGCGGCGCCGCCAGACGGCCGGCACGTCGCGGTCCACCGCACCTTCGCGCGTCCGGCGCGGAAACACCCGCACCGGGATCGTCTGCTCGGGCTGTCCGCCACCCCACACCCGCTGCAACCGCACCACCCGCACGTCGTCGAAAGGTCTCATGGTCGTCTCCTCGAAAGCCCGCGATGCGCGGGATGGGAGACAGTCTGGCGGCCCGGTGGCTCAGGGGATGAGCCACCGCCTGTGCGACGCGACCGGCGCTGACCGCGCACGCGTCGCCGGATCGCCGAACCTCAGGACCGGTAGCGCGCCAGCGCCGCCGCGAGCTGCGCCGCCACCTGTTCGCGCAGCCCCGGCGGATCGAGTACCTCGACCTCGGCGCCGTGCTTCAGGATGTCCATGACCAGCTCGCGCGGATCGCTGAACGGCAGTTCCAGCACGAGGCTGCCGTCCGCCTCGGTGCGGGTGCGCTGGCCCGGATGCCATTCCTCGACGGACACCCAGCGGGCGCGCGCCGGGGTGAACCGCAGCACGGCCCAGCGGATGTCACTGCCGGAGAAGATGCCGTAGCCGCTCGACAGTTCGCGATCGAGCAGCGACTCGTCGACGAGGTCGGCCGGCGTCTCGAGGAGCATCGCACCCTCGATCGCGTCGACCGCGAAGCTGCGCAATCCGCCGCGAAGATGGCACCACGCGTCGAGGTACCAGTTGTCGCGATAGAACACCATCCGCTGCGGCGACACCTCCCGGTCGAGGTGCTCGCCCGTCGCGCGGTTGAAGTGCCGGATCGCGACGCGTCGCCGTTCGAGCAAGCCCTGCGCGAGCGCCTCGAACTGCGAGGCCGTGACTTTCCGCCGCGCGGCGTGGAGCACCCGGATGCGTCGGCGCACCTCGTCCGCCGTGTGGCCGCGACTGCCGAGCAGCTTCTCGAGCCGGGTCGCGAGCGGCGAGAGATGCGGATCGAGCATCCCGGGGTCCAGCTGCTCCAGCAGGTGGTGCATCGTCAGCAGCGCGTACGCCTCGGCCGCGCTGAACCAGAGTCCCGGCAGTTCGGCGCCCTCTCCGGCGGCGTCGAGACGGTAGCCGCCGGCGTCGCGATCCCAGACGATCGGCACGCGCATGCGGCTGCGCAGGTATTCGATGTCGCGCTTGAACGTCGCGCGCGACACCTCGATCCGGTCGAGGAAGGTGTCGATGCCCACGACGCGTCCCTCGCCGAGCAGGCGCTTGATCAGATAGAAGCGTTCGGTGCGGTCCAAGGGGCGGATCCGGTGAATCGAAAGGGTGAAGTTAACCCACGGCGCACCGCCTGCGGCGCGCTTCGGCCATCGCGTTGACACTGTCCCGCGCCACCCGCCATCATCGGTCGACCCTTCAGGAGATCCCCATCGTCATGGCTGTCCAGGCATCGATCCGTACCCTCTCCATCGCACTGTCCGCCGTGCTGCTCGCCGGCTGCTCCGCGCTCGGCGGCAACACTGCCGGCAGTGCCGACAAGGCCGCGACCACGCAGGCCGCACCGAACTACCAGCCCGTCACCGACATCCCGATCCCGGCGGGCACCAGGATCAACACGGAACGCTCCGTGATCCTCGGCGGCGCCGACCGCTGGTACGGCAAGATGCTCCTCGTCCTCGACCGTCCGACGACGCAGGCGTACGCGTACTACCAGGAGCAGATGGGCGCCTTCGGCTGGGAACCCGTCACCGCGATCCAGGGCAAGGTGAGCACGATCACGTTCGTCCGCAGCGATCGCGCCGCGACCGTCGAGATCGGTCCGTCCGGCCTGCGCGGCTCGGAAGTCAGCGTCACGGTGAGCCCGCGCCAGCCGGCGCCGGCAGCCCCCGCGCCGTCCACGAAGAAGTAAGGCCCGTCCGGCGGCGGACCGCCGACCTCGACGCCACCTCCGCCGCCACCGTATCCACCCCCCCCAAGCCCCCGGAGATCCGCGATGTCCATCGTTGCCATGAACCACTTCACGGTCCTGACGGCCGACCTCGATGCGACGCAGCGCTTCTACGTCGACCTCCTGGGCCTCCGTCCGGGCCCGCGCCCGGACCTCGGATTCCCCGGCGTGTGGCTCTACGTCGGCGACGCCGCCGTCCTGCATGTCATCGCCGGTCGCGCAATGCCGGAGGACCCGCGGGGCGCCCTCGACCACATGGCGTTCAGCGCGACGGGCCTGCAGGCAGTGACCGACAAGCTGAAGGCCCACGGCATCCGCTACGACCTGCGCCGCCAGAACGATTCCGGTGTCTGGCAGCTCTTCTGCCACGATCCGAGCGGCGCGCGCGTCGAACTCGACTTCGAGGCCGCGGAGGCCGCGCCGGTCTGATCGAGGCCCGGGCCGGGGAATCCTAGAGCGCCTGCTCCTTCATGCAGGTCTCGTAGACGCGGTCGCCGAGCAGTTCGAACGGGATGTCGCCGCGCCCGGCATCGACCTCCCGCTGCATCGCCGCGTAGCCCTCGTCCATGAGCCGGTTCACGAACGCGACCTCCGCCGGCGTCTCGTCGCCGTGCCACAGGATCTTCACCTCCGCCCGCGGCGTCCCCTTCCGGAAGTAGTGCGCGGCGACGACCTGCATCCGCGCCGAGTACGTGCAGCGCTCCGTGCGGGTCATCTCGCTGATGCGATCGGCGCTCGCCGCGGTCGGCAGCAGCGCCAGGATCAATGTGGTCAGGACGGCTCTCATGGGGTCGGTCTCCGTGTTTCCCGGATCGTGGACACGGACGACCCGAGGTTGTTCCATCCGGCCGCCTCCCCCGCTCGATCGACCGTCCGTCTGCCGGCACCGGCGCCGGATCCGCATCGAGAAACGCCCCGTCCGAACGGCCTGTGACGCGGATCACGCGACGGTCACATCGCGGAAAGCCGCGTGAAATCTGGGGTTGCATCTGCCACCGCCCGGGGAACGCTGCGAATGCTCGGGGAGCGTATTCGAAGGGGCTCTGTCAAGCTGTTCGGCGAAAAGTTATCAAACGCCCGGGAGAACGCCGGCGATGGCAATGTCAAGCGCCGCACCGCGCCGGAGCCGCCCTAGGGAAACATTGACAACCCATTGTTTATTTGAAGTAAGTTGGACTGACCACTTCTTGATCGGTCGACCCTAAGTCCAGCGCCGACAAGCCTTTTTTCGGGTTATCCGACCAGTCATCCACAGACTTATCCACAGGATCTGTGGATGATTCCGGAGGCGCTCCGGCGCGGTTCCGGATACCCGTTTGTCAAGCCTTTCGGCGCGCCGAAAGCACCACGGACCGGACGCGCAGCGGGGCGCCCGTCGAGGCCTTTCGGGTGCAAGCGCGGGCAGCCGGCGAGACCCCGTCGAGGCCGCTGCGGCCGGCACCGCGAGCGCCGACCGAAAGCCACCCGATCGGCGTCTTCAGAACGACGATTCGCGCTCCGGCGTCGCCGAGATCTTGTGGATCGACAGGTCCGCGCCCTCGAACTCGGCCTCCGGATCGAGCCGGATGCCGACGAAGACCTTGAGCGCCCCGTAGATCGCGAAGCCACCGGCCAGCGCGACCACGATCCCGATGGCCGTGCCGGTCAGCTGGGCGCCGAGGCTGACGCCCCCGAGGCCGCCGAATGCCTTCGCGCCGAAGATCCCGGCGGCGATCCCGCCCCAGGCGCCGCAGATGCCGTGCAGGGGCCAGACGCCGAGCACGTCGTCGATCCGCCAGCGGTTCTGGACAATCGGGAACAGCACGACGAAGACGCCCCCCGCGACCGCACCGGTGGCGAGCGCCCCGACCGGATGCATCAGGTCGGACCCCGCGCAGACCGCGACGAGCCCGGCCAGCGGACCGTTGTGGACGAAGCCCGGGTCGTTGCGGCCGAGGAGCAGTGCGACGAGCGTTCCGCCGACCATGGCCATGAGCGAGTTCACGGCGACGAGTCCGCTGATCTTGTCGAGGGTCTGGGCGGACATCACGTTGAAGCCGAACCAGCCGACCGTGAGGATCCACGCGCCGAGCGCGAGAAACGGGATGCTCGACGGTGGATGCGATGCGATCCCGCCGTCCCGCCGGTAGCGCCCCTGGCGCGCGCCGAGCAGCACGACCGCCGCCAGCGCGATCCATCCACCGACCGCGTGCACGACGACCGAGCCGGCGAAGTCGTGGAACGCCGCGCCGAAGGTCGACGTGATCCAGTCCTGGAAGCCGAACCGGTTGTTCCAGGCCATGCCCTCGAAGACCGGGTAGACGACGCCCACGATCGCGGCGGTCGCGGCGAGCTGCGGGTAGAACCGTGCGCGCTCGGCGATGCCGCCCGAGACGATCGCGGGGATCGCCGCCGCGAAGGTCAGGAGGAAGAAGAACTTCGTCAGTTCGTAGCCACTGCCGGCGACGAGCCGGTCGGCGCCGACGAGGAAGCCGGTGCCGTAGGCGATGCCGTAGCCGACGAAGAAGTACGCCAGGGTCGACATCGCGAAGTCCGAGAGGATCTTCACGAGCGCGTTCACCTGGTTCTTGCCGCGGACGGTCCCGAGCTCGAGAAAGGCGAAGCCGGCGTGCATGGCAAGCACCATGATGGCGCCGAGCAGAATGAACAGCACGTCCTGGTGACGGACGGTTTCCATGGAAGATCCTCCTGGGGACTCGGGTGTCGTGACGATCCCGGACCTCTCCGTGTCCGGCGCCCGAAATCATGCCGCAAGGCGTCCGCGACGGCTGCGGCCGCACCCGAATGGTGCAAGCCATCACGAACCGGTGCACTCGAACAGAACGAACCGGTGCATCCGGACCGCACGGCACCGCTGCGAACGGGTGGCACGGCATCACCAAAAGCACGGACAATGGCGGCCCGTCGCCGCCTCATTCCATGGACATTTCCGCCCCCGCCGCCGACCACCGCCTGACGCTCCAGGAAATCCTCGTCGACCTCATCGCCGACGGGCTCGCGTCACCGGAAGCCGCCCAGGCGCTGCTCGCGAAGCAGACGTCGCTGCGCAAGGCCGTCCACCCGCTCGTCGCCGTCGCGGAAGAGAAATGGCGCGACCCGCGCAGCCCCAGGAAGCTGCTGCACCTCGAAGCCCTGGCCGAATGGCTCGCCGGCCGCGTGGGCCTCCCCTACCTCCACATCGACCCGTTCAAGATCGACTTCGCGGCCGTCACCAAGGTGATGTCGAACGCCTACGCGACGCGCTTCCGGATCCTGCCGGTGCGGGTCACCGCGACCGAGTGCGTCGTCGCGACGTGCGAGCCGCACTACCGCGAATGGGAACCCGAACTTACCCGCGCGCTGCGGCTCGAGGTGAAGCGCGTCATCGCAAACCCGCAGGACATCGATTCCTTCCTCGTCGAGTTCTACAACCTCGCCCGTTCGGTGCAGGGCGCGCAGCAGCAGAAGACCGGCGACGTCCACGACGTCACGAACTTCGAGCAGCTCGTCCAGCTCGGCAACCGCGGCAACGTCGACGCGAACGACCGGCACGTCGTCCACATCGTCGACTGGATCTTCCAGTACGCCTTCGAGCAGCGGGCGAGCGACATCCACATGGAGCCCCGCCGCGACGCCGGCAACGTGCGCTTCCGGATCGACGGCGTGCTGCATCAGGTCTACCAGATCCCGACGCCGGTCATGGCCGCCATGACCAGCCGGATCAAGATCCTCGGCCGGATGGACGTCGTCGAGAAGCGCCGCCCGCAGGACGGCCGGATCAAGACGCTCACGCCCGACGGCCAGGAGATCGAGCTGCGTCTCTCGACGATGCCCACGGCCTTCGGCGAGAAGCTCGTGATGCGGATCTTCAACCCGGACGTCATCGTGAAGGACTACCGCGAGCTGGGGTTCTCCGACGACGACCAGGCCCGCTGGGTGAAGATGACGACGCAGCCGCACGGCATCGTCCTCGTGACCGGACCGACGGGCTCCGGCAAGACGACGACGCTCTACTCGACGCTCAAGCAGCTCGCGACGCCCGACGTGAACGTCTGCACAATCGAGGACCCCATCGAGATGGTGGAGCCCGCGTTCAACCAGATGCAGGTCCAGCACGGCATCGGACTCGACTTCGCGGCCGGCGTCCGGACGCTGCTCCGCCAGGACCCCGACATCATCATGGTCGGCGAGATCCGCGACCTCGAGACGGCCGAGATGGCGATCCAGGCGGCGCTCACCGGCCACCTCGTCCTCTCGACGCTCCACACGAACGACGCGCCGTCGGCGATCACCCGGCTGCTCGACATCGGGGTCCCGCCCTACCTGCTCCACTCGACGATCCTGGGCGTGATGGCCCAGCGGCTCGTCCGGACGCTCTGTCCGCACTGCCGCGAACCGGTGCCGATCGACGCCGAGACGTGGACCATGCTCATCACCCCCTGGAAGGCCGAGCGGCCGAAGCAGGTCTACACGGCGAAGGGTTGCCTCGAATGCCGCATGACCGGCTACCTCGGCCGCGTCGGCATCTACGAGATCATGCTGATGACGCCCGAGCAGCGCCGCTACGTGACCTCCGAGACCGACCTCGCCGAGATCCGCGCGCAGGCCCAGCGCGACGGCATGAAGCCGCTGCGCATCGGCGGCGCGCTCAAGGTTGCGCAAGGCGTCACGACGATCGAGGAAGTCCTGAAGGCCGCGCCGCCCGTCGTCGCCCCGAGCCGCAAGCACCGGCCCGCGGAATGAATCCGGATCCGGCTGCCGTGACATTCCCCGCATCGCCTCCGGCGCCGCAGCGTCCCGCCTGGATCGACGACGCACTGCTCGCCGCCGTCATCCTGCTGCTGACGTTCGCAAGCGTGCGTCTCGCGCGATCGACGGTCGGTGCCGTGCTGTTCGCGCCGGCCGCCGGGCTCGCGGTCGCGCGCGTGCTCGCCGTCGGTCGGCGGGTGCTGCCCGCGATCGGCGCCGGCCTCGCCCTCGGCACGCTGGCGGCCGGCGGCGGATTGCTCGCCGCGATCGTCGGTGCCGCCGGCGGCGTGGCCGAAGCCGCGATCGCTGGCTGGATCGTCGGCCGGATCGGCGCCGGCACCCGCATCACGAGCGTCCGCGACGTTCTCGCCCTCGTCCTCGGCCCGGGTCTCGCAGCACCGCTCGCCGCCGCCGTCGCCGCCGCGCTGCTCGCCCGCCTCCACGGATTCCCCGCCGAAGCCCTCGCGCCGTCCGCGATGTATGCGTGGCTCGCCGACAGCCTCGGCATCGTCGTCGCGACGCCGCTCGTGTTCGCCTGGACCACCCCGCGAACGCCGATATCGAAGCCGTGGACCGTCGCCGCACCGCTCGCGGCACACACGATCGCGTGTGCGCTCGTCTTCAGCGGCGTCCTGATCGGCTGGGTCGGCCATCCGACCGTGGCCTTCCTGCTGATCCCCGGGATCGTCTGGCTGGTCATCGCGGGCGGCACGCGCGAGATCACGGGCGCCGTCGTGATCCTCGCCGCGTTCGCACTCTGGGCACAGGCAAACGACACCGGTCCCTTCGCCGCCGCACGGCCGATGACGCGTCACGGGTTGCTCTTCGCACTCGTCGCGATCAGCGCCACGGCCGCACTCCTGGCGTCCGCGACCGCCCTCGCCGAGCGCGCGGCCTCGCACGCCATGCGCGCGAGCCACGACCACCTGCGGGCGCTGTCGTCGCTCTCGATGGACTGGTTCTGGGAGCAGGACACCGAGGGCCGGATCACCTTCATCGCCGGACGTGCCATCGACGAGGGCCGCATCAGCGCCGCCAGCCTGCTCGGTCGCCGCCGCTGGGACCTCCCGGTCGTGATCACCGACGCCGAGCGGCGGCGCCACGACGACGCGGTCGCGAGGCACGAGCCCTTCTACGACGTGACGTTCGTCCCGAGCCCGGAGACCGCCGCCACGCCGATGGTCGTCGCGATCAGCGGCGAGCCCGTCTTCGCGGACGACGGCAGCTTCCACGGCTACCGCGGCGTGTCCCGCGACGTCACGATCGAACACCGCGCCCAGGACGAGATCCGCCAGTCGACCCAGTTCCTGCAGTCGCTCATCGACGCGATCCCGAGCCCTGTCCTCGTGAAGGACGCCGGGCACCACTACATCGCCGCCAATCGCGCGTTCGAGAAGTTCTTCGAGCGCAGCCCGGACCTGATCCTCGGCCGGACCGACCACGACTTCTTCAACGAGGAAGACGCCGCCTTCTTCATCGACTCCGACGACCGGGCGCTCGCGAACGACGCCGACGTCCACTACGAATACCCGTACCGCATCGCCGGCCGGACGACCTGGATGATGGTCCAGAAGACCGGCCTGACCGCCCCGGACGGCGCCCGCGTCGTCGTCCTGCTCATGATCGACATCACGGCCCGCCGCGAGACGGAAGAGAAGCTGAAGGCGAGCGAGCAGCGCTTCCGCAGCCTCACCGAGATGTCCGCCGACTGGTACTGGGAGCAGGACGAGCAGCTGCGCTTCACATACCTCTCGCCGACGGCCCGGGGCCGGGCGAGCGTCGAGCCCGCCGACATCATGGGCCAGACCCGCTTCGACGGCGTCTTCGAGTGGGAATCCCCCGAGGCCGAGCGCGAGCACCGCGAACTCACGGCGGCCCGCCTGCCCTTCCGCGAACTCGTGCTGCGCGGCGTCCGGACCGGCCGCTGGGGCAGCTCGAACGGCGATCCGATCTTCGACGCCGACGGCACGTTCCGCGGCTACCGCGGCGTCGGCCGCGACATCACGGAACTGAAGCTCGTGGAACAGCAGCTCCGCGTGAGCGAGGCACGCTTCCGCGACTTCGCCGAGGCCGCGAGCGAGTTCGTCTGGGAGACCGATCTCGAGGGCCGCTACACCTTCCTGTCGCCGAAGGTGCGCAATCTCCTCGAGTACGACGACCACGACCTGCTCGGTCGCCGCGTCGCCGAGTTCATGCCGCCCGGCGAGGCCGAGCGCGTAGCGCGCTGGCTCGAGGACAACCCCCAGCCCGACGGCGGCTTCCGTGATCTCGAGCACATGCTCGTCACGCGGTCCGGCGCGACCGTCTGGATCGCCGTCAACGCCGTGCCGATGCGCGACGACACCGGCGCGATCGTCGGACGCCGCGGCACCGCCCGCGATGCGACGGGCCGCAAGGTCGCCGAGGAACGCATCAGCCAGCTCGCCACCCGCGATCCGCTGACCGGCCTGCCCAACCGCCTGCTGCTCCACGACCGCCTCGAACAGGCGCTCCTGGCCGCCCGCCGCAGCCGCGAATCCGTCGCGCTGATGTTCATCGACCTCGACCGCTTCAAGAACATCAACGATTCGCTCGGCCACCACGTCGGCGACCTGCTGCTCAAGGAAGTCGCGACGCGCATGCAGGGCTGCCTGCGCAAGGGCGACACGTTGTCGCGGCTCGGTGGCGACGAGTTCGTCGTGACCGCCGAGGGACTCCAGCACGCCGAGGACGCCGCGCAGGTCGCCCGGAAGATCCTGGCGGCGCTCGCGAAACCGATGGACATCGCGGGCCACACGCTCACGACGTCGTGCTCCGTCGGCATCAGCATCTTCCCGACGGACGGCGACGACTCCGCGACGCTCATGAAGAACGCGGACACCGCGATGTACCACGCGAAGGAGAAGGGCCGGCGCAACTACCAGTTCTTCTCGCGCGAGATGAACATCCGCGCCGTGGAGCGCCACGATCTCGAGACGGCGCTGCGGCTCGCGCTCGACCACGACGAATTCCTCCTGCACTACCAGCCGCAGGTCGACATCGCGACGGGCCGCATCGTCGGTGTCGAGGCGCTCCTGCGCTGGCAGCATCCGCGCAAGGGCCTCGTGTTCCCGTCGATGTTCATGGACGTCGCCGAGGAGACCGGCCTCATCGACGCGATCGGACTGTGGGTGCTGCGCACGGCCTGCACCCAGAACAAGGCCTGGCAGGATGCCGGCCTGCCGCCGCTGCGCATGGGCGTGAACATCTCGGCGCGGCAGTTCGACCAGCCGCGCGAGTTCGCGAAGTCCGTGAACCGCGTGCTCGCGTCCACGGGCCTCGACCCCGTCTGGCTCGAACTCGAGATGACCGAGTCCGTGCTCTGGAAGACCGCCGAGGAAAGCATCCAGGTGCTGCGCCGCCTCGGCAAGAGCGGCACCCGCATCGCCGTCGACGACTTCGGCACCGGCTACTCGTCGCTCTCGTACCTGAAGCAGCTGCCCATCCACACGCTCAAGATCGACCGCTCGTTCGTGCGCGACGTCGACACCGACAAGGACAGCGACGTCATCGTCGCGACCATCATCGGCATGGCCCACAGCCTCAACCTGCGCGTCACGGCCGAGGGTGTCGACAACCTCGCGCAGCTGAGCGTGCTGAAGCGCCTCGGTTGCGACGAGCACCAGGGCTATCTCTTCAGCAAGGCGCTGCCGGCCGACGACATCGCGCGCCGCTACCTGTCCATCCGGCAGCTCGAGTTCGGCGCGTGACGGTCGTTGGGGCATCGGGCGCATCCGCTCCGGATGCCGCCTGAACCGCGCCGCAGTGCGTCCGCCGCGGGCCGCGCCATCGCCGCCAGCCATCCCCCGACAGGAGCCCCCCGCGTGACCGAAGAACGCATCCCCCGACTCGTCGCCAAGTGGGTGACCCGGCTCACGCTCTGGCCGATCGCGCTGATGCTCGCCATCGGCTACGGCCTGCACCTCGCGCTGCAGAGCGACCTGCGCGTGATGGACAAGGAAAGCGCGTCGCTCGCCGAGCGTGACAAGGCGCGCGAAGCCCGCTTCCGCGCCGAACTGGCGAAGGTCCCGGAACTCGACCTGCGTCTCGCCCCGGCGCCCGCCCTCCGCACGGCCCACGGCGGCGGGATCGCGCTGGCACTCCAGTCGAAGGCGCCCGACCTGCGCGCCCTCGTCGTCGGCGGCACCTGGAATCCGTACGTGCTCTGGCGCACGGCCGACTCGAAGCGTGGCACCCGGAACAACTACACCGGCCTCGCGATGGATCTCGCGCGGCAGGGCTCGACCGTCGTGCAGATCGACGACGACCGCGTGCTCGTGTCCGGTGGCCACGACCACATGAAGCCGCGCGAGGCTGCGCGCGCCGTCCACTCGGTCTGGCAGGTGGGTCCGTTTCATCCGGACCGCGCGATCCCGATGACCGTGCCCCGTGCGTATCACGCAGCGTTCGCCGTGACCCCGCACGACGTCGTCGTGCTCGGCGGCGAATCCGCCCTCGTGCCGACCGACACCGTCGAACGCGTCGACCTGACGACCGGCGTGTCCCGACTGTCGGCGCCGATGTCGGAGGCCCGGTCGCGCTTCGCATCGCTGCGCCTGCCCGACGGCCGGCTGCTGCTCACCGGTGGTCTCGGCAAGGGCGGATTCGGCGCGCCGCCGATCGCGAGCGTCGAGTTCTACGATCCGCTGCGCGAGGCGACCACCGCAGCCCCGCCCATGGCAACGGCCCGGCATTCGCACGGCATGCTGCTGCTCGGCGATGGTTCGGTACTGGTCGCCGGCGGACTCCGCTTCGATCCGCGACAGGGCGCACCCGATGTCCTCGACGCCGTGGAACTCTGGCGCGACGGCGGCTGGAAGACCGTGCATCCGATGCACTTCCCGCGCTACCTCCCGGTGCTCGCGCGGCTCGCCGACGGTCGTGTGCTCGCGATGGGCGGCGGCAGTCCGTACGTCGAGATCTGGGACCCCGCGCGCGACCAGTGGGACATCGTCGGACACGCCCGCCGCGAAGTCTTCGCCGGCCTCCCGTTCGACGCGACGGAGATCATCGTCGCGTCGCCGGGCAGCACGACTGCCTACCTGAATCCGTACGCCACCCTCGAGAGCCGCGACCACGGCGACCACAGCCTCGTCGATCCGCATGACATCACGGCCGGCCGCGTCCTGCCCACCGGCTACCTCTCCATCGGACGCCGCGAGGGCACGGCCACCGAACTCGCCGACGGCCGCATGCTCGCGACCGGCGGGCACTTCGCGCCGCTGCATCCCGGCGACCGCGTGCCCGGGTTCAAGGTGCTCGGCCACACCGAACTCTTCGATCCGAAGACGGAGCGCTCGGTCGCGACAGGCCAGCTCCGGCATCGCCGCTTCCGTCACCAGGCCTTCCCGCTGCCGGACGGCCGCGTCGCGATCGTCGGCGGGCTCGCGTTCGAGACGCCGGATGCCTCGCGCCCCGTCCTGCCGATCGAGGTCATCGATCCGAAGACGATGCAGTCGCAGGTCAGCGCATCGACTGTCGCGGGCATCACGCGCGGCGTCCTCGCGCTCCAGCTCCCGGACGGCGATCTCGCGCTCGCGCAGGCGTCCGACGGCAACGGCGTGCAGGTGCTGCGCTGGCACTGGCGCGACGGATCGCTCACGCAGCTCGCGATGCTGCCGAGCCTCGGCCGCGTCCACGCGCTCGTGAAACTGTCGGATGACCTCGTGCTGGTCCTCGGGACGCGCGGCGACGGTGCCGCCGTCGACAGCGCGCTCGTCTGGAATGTCGCGACGGGCCGGACGCGCCTGCTGCCTGCACCGCCGGTCGCGATCGTGCCGACGCTCGTCGTCGACGCGGCAGACTCGGGTCGCGTCGGACTGATCGGTCGGGAGGGCGTCGTCACCTTCGATTTCGTCGAAGGCGCGTGGACGAACCGCAGCGAGTTCTTCCGCTCGCTCGCCGAGGAGCCCGACGAGTTCGTCCGGACGATCCGCGCGCACGTCGGCGACGGCCGGCTCTGGATGAACAACATCCTCCCGCCGGCGAAGAAGCGCGACCCCGCCGAAGTGCTCGAAGGATTCGTGGATCTGTTCACGAACGAGCCGCTGTCGCGCGCCCCGTGGGACGTCCCGCGGTCGACGACCGGCACGCCGCTGATGCACTCGGACGGCCGGCTCTATTTCGTCGGCAGCGAAGCGCAGCACACGCGGGAGAACCCGGAGGTCGACCGCCACGCGGGCGTCGAATCGTTCGTGCCGCCGGAACGCGGGTTCTCGCCGCTGCGGTGGTGGCGCGACTGGCGCGCGGCGCGGGCGATCGGGAAGTTCGAGTGAATGCCGCCTGCGATCGTCACGACCGGGGCAGCACGCGTCGCGGCACCGGCTACCGCGTCAACTCCCGCATCGCGCCTTCGAGCCCCGCCAGCGTCAGCGGGAACATGCGGTCGCCCATCAGCTGCTTCGTCATCCGGATCGACTCGTAGTAGTCCCAGCGATCCTCGGGCTGCGGATTGAGCCACACGGCCTTCGGGTAGACGTCGAGCACGCGCTGGAGCCAGACGGCGCCGGCCTCCTCGTTGTGGTGCTCGACCGACCCGCCGGGATACGCGATCTCGTACGGGCTCATCGTCGCGTCGCCGACGAAGATGACCTTGTAGTCGTGCGGGAACGTGTGCATGAGCGGGAAGGTGCCGAAGCGTTCGCTGTTGCGCCGCTTGTTGTCCTTCCAGACGCTCTCGTACAGGAAGTTGTGGAAGTAGAAGTACTCGAGGTGCTTGAACTCGCCGCGCGCCGCCGAGAAGAGTTCCTCGCAGACGCGGATGTGGTCGTCCATCGAGCCGCCGATGTCGAGGAACAGCAGCACCTTCACGGCGTTGTGCCGCTCCGGGACCATCTTGATGTCGAGCCAGCCGGCGTTGCG
>CAUJJX010000058.1 GCA_963205165.1 Pseudomonadota bacterium
GATCCGAACGGGAAGTCCGGCTGCGCGAGTCGCGCATGCGATTCGTCGAGGGCGCGCAGGCATGAGCCTCACCGAGATCCTCATCATCGTGGCGGGCGCCGCGATCGGGTACTGGGTCGTGTCGCTGATGATGGAGAAGAAACGCCCGGCCCGGCCGGAATCGGCGCCCGGATCGGAATCGCGACCACCGGATCCGCCAGACCCGCAGCCGGGTCCGCGGCCGTGGCACGAAGTGCTAGGCGTCGCGCCCGAAGCCTCGCCCGCCGAGATCCGGACGGCCTACCGGTCGCTGATGAGCCAGTACCACCCGGACAAGGTCGCGTCGCTCGGGCCGGAACTGCGCGAACTCGCCGAACGGAAATCCCGGGAGATCACGCAGGCGTACCGCGAAGTGATGAGCGCGCGCGGAGACGAGGCTTGAAGTTCATCGCGGCGCTGCTGCTGACCGGCAAGCTGGGCAAGATGCTGCTGACCGTCGGGACGATGGCGCTCTCGCTGTTCGTCTACGCGCAGCTCTACGGATGGCGCTACGCCGCCGGTTTCATCGGGCTCATCTTCATCCACGAGATGGGCCACTTCATCGCGGCACGCAATCGCGGGCTGGCGGTCGGCGCGCCGGTGTTCATCCCCTTCCTCGGTGCGTGGATCGCGCTGAAGACGACCGACCTCGATCCCGAGACGGAGGCCTACGTCGGCCTCGCCGGCCCCATGCTCGGCACGGCCGCGGCGTTCGCGTGCTACCTGGTCGCGCGGGGCAACGAGGAAAAGCTCTGGATGGCGATCGCGTATTCCGGCTTCTTCCTGAACCTGTTCAACCTGATCCCGCTCACGCCGCTCGACGGCGGCCGCATCGTGCAGGTCGTGTCGCCGAAGCTGTGGCTCGTGGGCCTGCCGATCCTGGGGGCCGTGTTCTTCTGGCGACCGAATCCGCTGCTCGTCGTGATCGCGGTCCTGGCGCTGCCGAAGGCGTGGGCCGCGATGAAGGGCACCACGCCGGTCCACGCGATCGTCGCGTCGCCGGCCGATCGCATGCGATACATGATCCAGTACCTGGCGTTGACGCTCGGGCTCGCCGCGCTCGCGTTCGACGCGCACGAACGGCTGTCGGCGTAGCAGGTGCGTCATCGGACACTGGACGACAGATGCGATGGACACCGGTGCCCGCCCGCGAGGGCGCGCAAACGCGCCATGCGGAAAGTCGAAGCTCGAGCAGAAAACTGGTGGGGGGTGGAGCCGGCAGGTCGGCGCTGCGGTCGAGGCCGGGCTCGAGGACGGCGGACGCTGCATCACCGGGAGGCCATCGGGCCGACCCGCAGATTCCGACATCGGGGTGTGTGCCGCGATCTGCGACGCTGCGAGGCAACGCCGGCGACCGCTTTTCCGGAACTGCGAGACCGTGCTCGCAGCTGTTGTATTCGGTGGTGGCGAATCAGGGATTTGAACCCCGGACCAACGGATTATGATTCCGCTGCTCTAACCGCTGAGCTAATTCGCCACGTGCCCTGCATCACAGGGGCGCAGAATCTACTTTTCGGACCCCGGACTTGTCAACATCGGAAATCGCTTCGACGCCCGTCACGACGTCGAGCGCATGTCGTGACGTCGCCGTCGTCGGCGCCGGCCTCGTCGGACTCGCCGCGGCGCTCGCCTTCTCGGAGGCCGGCCTCGACGTCGTCCTGATCGGCGCGGAATCACCGCCGCCCGCCCCGGAATCCCTGGACTCCCGCATCTACGCCGTCAGCCCCGGCAGCGCCGACTGGCTCGCCGGGCTCGGCGCCTGGGACCGCATGCCGGCCGATCGCCTTCAGGCCGTCCACGCGATGGAGATCTTCGGCGACCGCCCGGGTGCCCCGCTCTGCTTCGACGCGCTGGAAACCGGCGTCGCGGAACTCGCCTGGATCGTCGAATCCGGCACGCTCTCCGCCGCGCTGTGGGCGCGCCTCCAGGCGCTCGGACGTGTCGACGTGCGCATCCCGGCGCGCCCGACCTCCCTGCACATCGACGAACGTGATGCCCGGCTCGGCTTCGACGACGGCGCACCAGTGACTGCCCGTCTGGTCGTCGCCGCCGACGGCGCGCGATCGTGGGTCCGGCAGGTCGCCGGTTTCTCGACTCGCAGCCGTGCATACCCGCAGCGGGCCGTCGTCGCGAACTTCCGTTGCGCCCGGCAGCACGGCGCGGTGGCCCGTCAGTGGTTCCGGGAGGACGGCATCCTCGCGCTGCTGCCACTGCCCGGCGACCACGTGTCGATCGTCTGGTCGGCCACGGAATCCGTCGCGGAAGAACTGATGGCGCTGCCGCTTCCGGAACTCGCCGCGCGGGTGGAGGCCGCATCGCACGGTGCGCTCGGCGCCCTCGAATGCGTCACGCCGCCGGCCGCCTTCCCGCTGCGGGCGCTGACGGCCGATCGCAGCGTCATGCCGCGCCTTGCCCTGGTGGGGGACGCCGCACACAATGTGCACCCGCTCGCGGGCCAGGGCGTGAATCTCGGATTCCGCGACGTGCGCGAACTCGCTGCGGTGCTCGCCGCACGTGGCGCGCAGCGCGACTGCGGGGTGCTTCCGCTGCTCCGCCGTTACGAGCGCGCCCGCGGCGAGGACGTCCGCAGCATGATCGCCGTGACGGACACACTTCAGCGATTGTTCTCGAGCCGCCTGCCCGGCGCGAACAGGTTTCGCAATATCGGATTACAACTGACGGCGCGGCTGCCCATCATCCGCCGCGCACTGGCGCAACACGCGCTCACCTGACTTGTCCAACCGGGCCCGCCCCGAACAGGAGTTTTTCGATGACGCATCGCCCCCTCGCGCACGCCCTCGCGGCCGTGCTGTTCGCCGCCACCGCCGCGTGCGCCGACGAAGCCTCGGTCAAGAAGGCGTTCATGGCGAAGTTCCCGAAGGCCAACGTCGATAGCGTCAGGAAGCTGCCCGACCTCGGCCTCTACGAGATCGTGATCCCGCGCGGGGAAGAGCCGATCATCATCTACACCGATGACGAGTTCCGTTTCATGCTCCAGGGCAACCTGGTCGAGACGAAGAACATGGCCGACCTGACCGAGAAGACCCGCAGCGCCCTCACGCGGATCGACTTCGACACGCTGCCGCTCGACCGCGCCATCAAGAAGGTGAAAGGCAACGGCGCCCGCAAGGTCGTCGTGTTCTCCGACCCCGACTGCCCGTTCTGCAAGCGCATCGAGCAGGAGTTCGAGAAGATGACCGATCTCACGATCTACACCTTCCTGTACCCGATCGAGCAGCTGCATCCGAAGGCCCCCGACCGTGCGAAAGCCATCTGGTGCTCGCCGAACCGGCTCAAGGCCTGGGAGGACTACATGCTCCGCGGCACCGCCCCGACGGCGAAGAGCGATTGCGCCAATCCGGTCGCCGACCTCGTGACGCTCGGCCGCAAGTTCGGCATCAACGGAACGCCGACGCTCATCTTCGCGGACGGCACCCGCATCCCCGGCGCGCTGAATGCGGCGCAGCTCGAAGCCGAGTTGTCGAAGGCCGCCGGCAAGTAACGCCGGACCGCCCTTCGACGGAGAGTGGACGACGCAGCCGGCAGCATCGTGGCCCCCGACCCCGCGACCCTGCGTCGGATCGGGATCGCCGTGGGGCTGTCGGCCGCGATGCATCTCGCGTTCGTCGTCGGCGTACGTGTCGCG
>CAUJJX010000059.1 GCA_963205165.1 Pseudomonadota bacterium
CGCGCGCCCCCGCGAGATCAGCGACGCGCGGAAATCCGAGAACGAGTCGTCGCTGCAGCCGCCGCGGATGACGAATGCCGCGCCCCACAGCGACCACGAATAGGCCTCGGCCATGCAGCGCTCGAAGTGAGCGCCGAACGCGGTCGCGTCGGCGGGCGACAAGGCGCCGACGAGGGATTCGATCGCGGCGCATTTCGTGTCCATGTCGCCTTCGGCGGCGTCGTGGGCCTCCTGCACGAGATTCCAGAACTGGTCTTCGGTCATCGGGGGGCTTTCCTGTGGTTCGAGGTTGTGCACATCGCGGTCGCGACACTGCCGCGTTCCGGTGTCCGGGCGTCGCATCGGCGCTCGCCCGCCGCCACCGCGATCGGGCGGCGGGAGTCTCGCGCCGATGGTCCGACGCGTCCATGACAAGCTGCCGCGTGCGATCGCCGGCCTGTTCGAACAAGCGATGCCGACGCGTTGCCGGCGCGTGAGCAGGCCCGCATCCCTTCGCTGCGCGACCGACGCCGCCATCGCAGCCGCCCATGCTAGAGTCGGCCGCGATCGATGCCCCGGGCCACCTGCCCGCAGCACCCGGTCCCAGCCGCCAGTCGACGCATCCGGATCCGGGGCACGACCGCGGCGCCCGCCGCCGAATCGTTCACGCACGCCCGCATCCGTCCGACCCGAACTCTTGGAACCACAAGCCGACGCCTTCCGCCCCGCGCTCGAACGCATGGGCCTGCTGAAACCCGGCGACGCGCTCGAACTCGAACCGCTCACGGGCGGCGTCTCGTCCGACATCTTCCGCGCGCGCTTTCCCGGCGGCGACGCGTGCGTGAAGCGCGCGCTGCCCAAGCTCAAGGTCGCGGCCGACTGGCGCGCACCCGTCGATCGCAACCGCTGGGAAGTCGAGTGGATGCGCGTCGCGGGCAGCATCGTCCCCGGGGCCGTGCCCGCCGTGCTCGGCGAGGACCGCGAGGGCGGATTCTTCGCGATGGACTTCCTCGATCCGGCCGACCATCCCGTCTGGAAGGCGCAGCTGCGCGACGGAATCATCGATCCGATCGTCGCGCGCGAAGTGGGTGCGCGGCTCGTGCGCATCCATGCCGCCACGGCCGACGATGCGTCGATCGCGGAACGCTTCCAGACCGATCACATCTTCTTCCCGATCCGGCTCGAGCCCTATCTGTCGGCGACGGCGCAGACACACCCCGATCTCGCGCCGCAGCTGATGCAGCTCGTCGAGATCACGGGCTCGACGAAGCGCGCGCTCGTGCACGGCGACGTGAGCCCGAAGAACATCCTCGTGGGGCCGACCGGGCCGGTGTTCCTCGACGCCGAGTGCGCCTGGTACGGCGACCCGGCCTTCGATCTTGCGTTCTGCCTGAACCACCTGCTGCTGAAATGCCTGTGGCGGCCGCTCTGGTGGGCGCGCTATCTCGACTGCTTCGCGGCGCTCCACGGCGTCTACCTGAGCCGCGTCACCTGGGAACCGCGCGAGGCCCTCGAAGCCCGCGTCGCCCATCTGCTGGCCGGACTGTTCCTGGGGCGCATCGACGGCAAGTCGCCCGCCGAATACATCACCGAAGACGCCGACCGCGACCGCGTGCGACGCGTCGCGCGGCAACTGCTGCTGCATCCCGTCGCGAGACTCACGGACGTGAGCCAGGCCTGGAGCGCCGAACTGTCGCGCGACCGCCTGCCCGTCCGCTGACATCGCTCGGCCCGCAACGAAACCATCGATCGAGACGCCATGAAAACTTCCGCCATCGTCCGCGTCCTCGGCCGGCGCGTCTGGGATTCCCGCGGACGCCCGACCGTCGAAGCCGAAGTCCACCTCGCCAGCGGCATCATCGGCCGGGCCATCGCACCGGCCGGCGCATCGCGCGGCAGCCGCGAGGCCATCGACCTCCGTGATGGCGGCGACGTGCTCGGCGGATTCGACGTGGCCCGCGCCATCGCGAACGTGAACGGCGACATCACCCGCGTGCTCCAGGGCATGGACGCCCGCGAACAGTCGGCCGTCGACGCCGCGCTGATCGAACTCGACGGCACGCCGAACAAGGCGCGGCTCGGCGGCAACGCGACGATCGCCGTGTCGATGGCCGTGCTGCACGCTGCGGCCGCCGCGGATCACGTCCCGCTGTACGCCCATCTCGCCGCGGGTGCGCCGGTGCGCCTGCCGCTGCCAGAGATCCAGATCTTCGGCGGCGGTGCCCACGCCGGGCGGCGCGTCGACATCCAGGACTTCATGGTGATGGCGCTGTCCGCCCGGACCTTCGCCGAGGCGCTGACGATGACGGCCGAGGTCTACCGCGCCGCGGGTCTGCTCATGCAGGATGCCGGCAAGCTCGCGGGCGTCGCCGACGAAGGCGGCTTCTGGCCCGTGTTCGATTCCAACGAGGAAGCCCTCGGGATGCTCGTGCGCGCGATCGAGCGCGCCGGCTACATCCCCGGCGAGGAAGTCGCGATCTCGCTCGACATCGCCGCGTCGGAATTCGGGCGGGACGGCCGCTACCGCCTCGGCCTCGACAGCCGCGAACTCGACCGCGACGGAATGATCGAGATGCTGCTCGACTGGTGCCGCAGGTATCCGATCGCGTCCATCGAGGACCCCCTCGCCGAGGACGACCCGGAAGGCCTGCGGGCGTTCACGCGCGCCGTCGGCCATCGCATCCAGGTCATCGGCGACGACTATCTCGTGACCAATGCCGACCGCGTCCGGATGGCCGCGCGCGACGGCGACTGCAATGCCGTGCTCGTGAAGCCGAACCAGGCCGGCACGATCACCGAGACCCGCGCCGCGTGCGAGGCCGGCCGCGCGGCGGGCTTCGGGACGATCGTGTCGGCGCGGTCCGGCGAGACCGAGGACGTGACCATCGTGCATCTCGCGACCGGCTGGAACGCCGGCCAGCTCAAGGTGGGTTCGTTCGCGCGGTCCGAACGGATGGCGAAGTGGAACGAGGCACTCCGCGTCGAGGAAGCCCTCGGTGACGCCGCGCGCTTCGCCGGCCGCAGCGTGCTGCCGCCGCAGGCCGGCCTGCCGCTCACCTGATCGTCAGTGGAAGCCCACCACCACCGCCGCCACCATCTGCTGCGCGGCGTCTTCCTGATGATGATCGCGGTGTTCATGTTCTCGGCCATGGACACCCTCGCGAAGCTCGCGCTGCGCGACTACCCGATCGGGCCGCTCATCTGGGCGCGGTACTTCATGCAGTTCGCGATCATGCTGGTCGTGTTCGGACCGCGGATGGGCCTCGGCCTCGTCCGGACGAAGTTCCCCGTGCTGCAGGTCGTGCGCGGCGTCGTGCTCGTCGGATCGACGGTGTGCTTCTACGGCGCACTCCGTTTCCTGCCGCTCGCCGAAGCCGCGAGCATCAGCTTCGTCGCCCCCGTGCTGGTCACGGCGTTCTCGGGTCCGCTGCTGCGCGAACGCGTGACGAAACGGCAATGGGGCGCGGTGATCCTCGGGTTCGTCGGCGTGCTCGTGATCATCCGGCCGGGCGGCGCCGTGTTCACGCCGGCCGTCGTGCTGCCCCTCGTGACGGCGCTGCTCTTCAGCCTCTACCAGATCGCGACGCGCAAGGTTGCCGGACTGGAGAATCCGCTCACGACGCTGTTCTTCGGCGCCCTGGCCGGTGCCGTCATCACGACGCTGATGCTGCCGGTGATGTGGCAGACCCCGACGCTGTTCCAGGCCGCGCTGATGATCGGCATCGGCTGTCTCGGCGGCTTCGGGCACTTCCTGCTGATCCGGGCCGTCGAGCACGCATCGCCGATGGCACTGTCGCCGTTCGTCTACGTGCAGCTCATCTGGTCCACCGGGCTCGGCTGGCTCGTCTTCGGGGACTTCCCCGACCAGGGCACGCTGATCGGCATGACCATCATCATCTCGGCCGGGATGCTCGCGGTGAACTGGCGGCAGCTGCGCCAGGGCCCCGCGTCCGGCCCCTCCACGCGCCAGAACTGAGGCCCCATGAAACCGACGCCCGACGCCCGCGCCGACTACCGGCACTTCCAGATCATCCCGACCCGGTGGATGGACAACGACGTCTACGGCCACGTGAACAACGTCGTCTACTACTCGTACTTCGACACGGTCGTGAACCAGTACCTCATCGAGCAGGGCGCGCTCGACATCGGGACGAGCACGGTCGTCGGCCTCGTCGTCGAGACACAGTGCAATTACTTCAGCTCGATCACCTTCCCGGACGTCGTCCACGCCGGCATCCGGGTGGCGAAGCTCGGGACGAGCAGCGTCCGGTACGAGATCGGGCTGTTCGGCAACGACGATCCGCTGACGGCCGCCCGCGGGCATTTCGTCCACGTCTACGTCGACCGCGAGAGCCGGCGCCCCGTGCCGCTGCCGGCGGAACTCCGGACGGCGCTCGAGAGGATCGTCGCCGGCAGCTGATCGGTCGACCGGGAATCTTTCCCGACAGCGACTTCCAAATGAGAATGCTTTGCATCTGGAGGGGTCATCCGTTAGAGTTTCAGGGATATTCCGGTCCCCCAGAGACCGGTCGAACCCGGGGAAACCCCGGTGGGCCTCCCGGCGGGAATCCCGCCGGCCCGCAGTTGCCAGAGGATCGTCGAACACCATGCCCGCGGGCCGGCACGCCGCCGTAATCTCCTTCATCGTCCTGCTGCACATCGGCTTCTTCTACGCCATGCAGTCAGGGCTGCTGCGCCAGGCCAGCAGCCTGCTGGACCGCGAGGTCATCGCACGGCTGATCCTCCCGGACGAACCGCCGCCTCCCCCGCCGCCGCCCCCGCCTCCCCAGCCGAAGGTCGTGGCACCGCCACCGCCTCCGCCGCCGCCCACCGCGACGATCAAGCCGGTCGACACGCCCCCGCCGCCCACCGCGATCACGCTGCCGCCCGCCCCGCCGGAACCGCCGAAGACGCCGCCCGCGCCCGAGCCCGTCGTCGTCGCCCCGGCGCCGCCCGCGCCACCGCCGCCCGTCGCGGCGCCGCCGGCACCGCCTCCGCCGCCTCAGGCCGAGCCGAAGGTGCGTTCGATCGGCGATGCGGGCATCGAGTACGTCCGCGCGCCGAGCGCGAGCTATCCGCCCATCTCGCTGCGCCTCAAGGAAACCGGCGACCTGCTCGTGCGGGTGCTCGTCGACGAACACGGCACGGTGCAGAAGGTCGAAGTTCAGAAGAGCAGTGGTTTCAAGCGACTCGACACCGCAGCGACTGAAGCGGCGAAACGGGCGCAGTTCAAGCCATACATGGAAGGCGGCCGCGCCGTACCCGTCTGGGTCGTCGTGCCGTTCTCGTTCAAGCTGGATTCGTAGAGGGAGGTAGGACGCGTGGAACAGTTCGGACTCGATCACCTTTGGACCAACGCCGATGTCGTGCAGAAGGCCGTGGCCATCCTGCTCGTCATCATGTCCGCGATGTCGTGGTACGTGATCGCGTTCAAGTCCTGGAGCCTCATCCGCCTGCAGAAGGTCGCGGCCTCGGCGCGCGAAGCCTTCTGGCAGTCGCGCTCGATCGCCGAAGGCATGGAAGCGCTCGGCGAGGACGACACGCCCTTCCGTACGCTCGCCCAGGCCGGCCTCGACTGCTCGCAGCATCATCGCCATCACGAAGGCACGCTCGGTGGCGCGATGGGCCGCAGCGAATGGATGGCGAGCGGCCTGCGCGCGTCGATCGACGAGAGCGCCGCGAAGATGCAGAGCGGCATGTCGATCCTGGCGTCGGTCTCGTCGACGGCCCCCTTCGTGGGGCTCTTCGGCACGGTCTGGGGCATCTACCACGCGCTCGTCGCCATCGGGCTCGCCGGTCAGGCGTCGCTCGACAAGGTGGCCGGCCCCGTGGGCGAGGCGCTGATCATGACGGCCCTCGGCCTCGCGGTCGCGATCCCGGCGGCACTCGGCTACAACGCGCTCGTCCGTGCGAACAAGAACATCGTGTCCCGGCTGAACCGGTTCGGCTACGACCTCCACGCGTACTTCCTGACGGGCACCCGCGTCGGCGAGGCGGCCGTCACCCACGCGCCCACGCGCCTCGAGGCCGTGTCGGCCGCGAAGGTCTAGGGAGCGTCCGCCATGGCCATGGGTTCCCTGAGCGACTCGGAAGACGAGTTCAACCCCGAGATCAACACGACGCCGCTCGTCGACGTGATGCTGGTGCTCCTGATCATCTTCATGATCACGATCCCGGTGATGAACCACGCCGTGAAGCTCGACCTGCCCCACGCGCAGAACCAGCCGAACGAGATCAAGCCGGAGAGCATCAACCTCTCGGTCGACGAGGCCGGAAAGATCTACTGGAACGCCGAGGAGATCACGGTCGACGTGATGAAGGCGCGCATCGCCGAAGCCGCGAAGCACGATCCGCAACCCGAGGTGCATGTGCGCGGCGCCCGGACCGTCCAGTACGAGAAGGTCGCGCAGCTGATGGCGGCCGTGCAGGCCGGCGGCCTCAAGAAGCTCGGCTTCGTGCTCGATCCGACGCAGCAGTAACCCGGCGTACGCCAGCCCCGCGCGATCGATCGTGCAACCCGAAGCCGGTGGCTGGCTGCGATTGCTCGCCGACGCCCTCGACTGCTGGCGCGTCTACCTGCCTGTCCTGGCGTCGCTCGCGGGGTCAGTCGCGATCCTGAATGTCGTCCCCGGGGTGCAGGCCGCCCTGCTGCTGTCGGTCGCGTCGATTCTTGCGGGGGTTGTCGCCGGCGTGCTGTGGCATGCCCGCGGCCGCGAGACAGGCTGAAACGACGCCGGCTGTAACAAACCCCTGCTGAAACGACGACGGGACGGCACCGCCGTCCCGTCGTGATGATCGCCGCCCGCCCGCGAGACAGGCGACCGCCCCGCCTCAGCCCCTGCGCGGGAAGCGCCCGATCAGCGGGTACTGCGGATCGTTGAAGCCCGGTGTCGACGGATGCCCCGGCCGCACGTGGTCGTCGACGATCGCCTCGTCGTCCGGCCCCCACGGGTATTCCAGCGCGCGGAAGTACTCGTCCCACTGGGCGAGCGTCCGCGGACCGCCGATCACGCCCGTCACGAGACGATTCGCCAGCACCCACGCGAACGCGAACTGCCCGGCCGTGAAGCCCTTCGCCTCGGCGTGCTCCTTCAGCTTCTGGGCGATCACGAGGGATTCCTGGCGGAACTCGGTCTCCATCATCCGCTTGTCGCCTCGGCCGGCGCGGGTCTCGGCGGGCGGCTCCTGGCCGGGCAGGTACTTGCCCGTCAGGACACCCCGCGCGATCGGGCTGTAGGGCACGACACCGATCCCGTAGTGCTCGCACGCCGGCAGGATCTCGACCTCGGGCATACGGTTGAGCGCGTTGTAGTACGGCTGGCAGACGATCGGCCGCGCCACGCCCATCTGGTCGCAGAGCCGGACGATCTCGGCGATGCGCCAGCCGCGGAAGTTCGAGATGCCGAAGTACCGCGCCTTGCCGGCCCGCAGGATGTCACCCATGGCGCCGACGGCGTCCTCGAGGCAGGCGTCGGCGAAATCCCGGTGCAGGTAGTAGATGTCGATGTAGTCGGTGCCCAGTCGCTTCAGGCTCGCGTCGACGGCCTGGGCCATCCACTTGCGGCCGAGGCCCATCCCGTTCGGGCCCGGCTCCATGACGTTGCCAACCTTCGTCGCGAGGACCCAGGCATCGCGGTCGCGCGCGATCAGCTGACCGACCATCACCTCGGATCCGCCCTTCGAATACTGGTCGGCCGTGTCGATGAAGTTCACGCCGTGGTCGCGGGCCGATCCGAGGATGCGGTCGGCCTCCTCGAGATCGGTCCGGTCGCCGAACATCATGGTGCCGAGGCACAGCGTCGAGACCTTGAGACCGCTGCGTCCGAGGTTGCGGTATTCCATGGATGGATTCTCCGGAAGTGGAAGAAGAGGTTGTCGAAACAGGGGCGATCGAAAAATGGGCGGTCGAAAACGACGCGGGCCGCGCCCCGTTCATCACGGTGGCGCGACCCGCCTCGCGCTGCGCTGTCCGGCTGGTGCCGGCGCGTCGTGTACGTCAGCCGATCAGCTTCGCAGTGTGCCCCAGCCCGCGACGATCGCGGAAGCGACGCTCGGGGAAAGCCATCTGCACCTGGCGCGTGCGGCGATCGGACTCGCGGTGATCGTTGTCGACGAGCGGGATGACGTTGGATGCCGGCACGTGCGCCCGCTGGGCGGTGGTCAGGGCGAGATGCAGGAGCTGCAGGCTGCGCTTCGCGGCGAGCATCACCTTGGTCTGCGTGCGCTCGTCGATCGCGTGCTTCTTCACGATCTCGAGGGCGACCTTCGGATGGATGTCGTCGTAGTGCGCGTGCGCCCGTGCCCAGCGCATCGTGCGCGGCGACATGTCGACACCGGGGCGGCTGCGGTACGACTCGAAGCCCTTCATGAGGCGGCGGGCGAGTTCGCCGGTGACGCCCTCGATCGCGAAGCTCGTCGCGGCGACGGCCTCGGGGAGCGAGCCCTTCGCATTGATGTACCAGAGCCAGTCGGTCAGCGACTGGACGTCGCGGAGGACGGGCCGGACACCGTCGGCGGTGTCGAGCATCTCCTGGCGGGTGAGGCCGAAGCCCATGCCCATCCAGATC
>CAUJJX010000060.1 GCA_963205165.1 Pseudomonadota bacterium
GCCGCTGGCCGCGCTGCAGGCGATCTTCATGAGCCACGTCGAGTTCGTGATCGAGCATCCCGGCGTGCCCCGGATGATGTTCGGCGAGCTGCAGCGTGCCGAAGCGACGCCGGCCCGGCAGGTCGCGCAGGGGCTGATCCGCCGTTACGCCGAGCGCATTCGCACGCGCATCGACCAGGGCAAGGCCGCCGGCGAGATCGCCCCCGAGGTGGACACCGGGGCGGCAGCCATCCTGTTCATCGGGACGATCCAGGGGCTGGTCATGCAATCGATGCTGTCCGGTGACCTGCAGCGCATCCGGGTCGACGCCCCCGACGTCTTCGCGATCTACCGTCGCGGGCTCGAGGCCCGGCCATGAAGCGCTTCCTCTCGCTTCACGGCCGGACGCTGGCGTTCGCCGCCGTGCTGGTCCCGCTGCTCGCCCTGTTCGCCTGGGTCGCGGTCCGGTCCGGACCGCTCGCGCCGGTGCCCGTGACGGTCGCAGCGGTCGAGCGCCGCGCGATCGCCCCGGGACTCTTCGGCATCGGCACCGTCGAGGCCCGCTACACGCACCGGATCGGGCCGACGTTCCCGGGTCGCCTCGGTCGCGTGGAGGTCCAGCCCGGCGACCGCGTCACGGCCGGCCAGCTGCTGGGCGAGATGGATCCGGTCGATCTCGACGAGAAGGTCGGCGCACAGCAGGCCGCGCTCCGGCGAGCCGAGTCCGGCGTGCTCGCGCTCGAGGCGCAGGTCCGGGAAGTCGGTGCCCGCCACGCCTTCGCGAAGGCGCAGGCCGACCGCTACGAACAGCTGTTCGCGACGCGCTCGGTCAGCCGGGAGGCCGTCGAGGCGAAGCGGCAGGAAGTCCAGGTCGCGCAGTCGGCGCTGGCGGCAGTGCGCGCCGGTCTCGAGGGCGCCCGCCAGGACCGGAACCGCGTGCACGCCGAACGCGCCGGGGCATCGCGACAGCGGGCGAATCTGCGACTCGTCGCACCGGTCGACGGCATCGTCACCCGGCGCGACGCCGACCCGGGCACGACGGTGGTCGCGGGCCAGTCGGTCCTGGAGATCGTGGCGTCCGACAGCGTCTGGATCAGCGCGCGCTTCGACCAGCAGCGCGCGACGGGCCTGCGCGCCGGGCTGCCGGCACGGATCGTCCTGCGGTCGCGCACCGGCGACGCGCTGGCGGGCCACATCGCGCGCATCGAACCGCATGCGGACCCCGTCACCGAGGAGAGCCTGGCCAAGGTGGACTTCGACCAGCGTCCGCTGCCGCTGCCATCCATCGGCGAACAGGTCGAGGTCACGGTCACGCTGCCGGCGCAGCAGGCGATGCCGGTGGTGCTCAACGCCAGCGTGCAGCGCGTCGACGGACGGCTCGGTGTGTGGGTCGTCGACGACGGCCGCCTGCGCTTCGTCGCGGTCCGGACGGGCGCGACCGATCTCGACGGCCGGGTGCAGATCCTCGACGGACTCGCCGGTGGCGAACGCGTCGTCGTCTACAGCCGCAAGGCGCTGGACGCCGGCAGCCGGATCGAGGTCGTCGAACGGATCGTGGACCGCCCCCGATGATCAGCCTGGCCGGGCGCGACATCCTCCACGCGTGGGGCAAGTTCGTCTTCACCGGCGTCGGACTCGGATTGCTGATCGGCGTGACGCTCACCATGGCGGGCGTGTACCGCGGCATGGTCGACGACGCGAACGTGCTGCTCGACAACAGCGGTGCCGACCTGTGGGTGGTGCAGCAGGACACGCTCGGGCCCTACGCGGAACCGTCGAGCATCCAGGACGACGCCTACCGCAGCATCCGGGGCGTCGCGGGCGTGGCGCGCGCCGCGAACGTGACGTACCTGACCATGCAGGTCCGGCAGCCGGGTGGCGCGAATCCGCGCGACGTGCGTGCGATGGTGGTCGGCGTGACGCCCGACGGTCCGGGCCATCCGGGCCAGCCGGGCTATCTCGTCGACGGACGCCAGATCACCCGCGGCCACTGCGAGGCCGTGGCCGACATCGCCTCCGGGCTGGCGCTGGGCGACCGCATCCGCATCCGGCGCAACGAGTACGTCGTCGTCGGACTGACCCGCCGGATGGTGTCTTCCGGTGGCGATCCGATGGTGTTCATCCCGCTGCGCGACGCGCAGGAGGCGCAGTTCCTGAAGGACAACGACGCCATCGTGAGGCAGCGCACCCGCACCGCCCGGAACCCCGCGCTGAACCGCCCCGGCCTGCCGGGTCTGCTCGATGCCGTGATCGCCTCGCAGAGCACCAACCCGTTCGTCAACGCGGTGCTGGTGCAGATCGAGCCGGGCGCCGATCCGGAATCCGTGGCGGAACCGATCCGGCGCTGGCAGCGGCTCACGGTCTACACGCGGGCGCAGATGCAGGAGATCCTCGTGTCGAAGCTGATCTCCACCTCGGCCCGGCAGATCGGCATGTTCCTCGTGATCCTGGCGGTGGTCAGCGCGGCCATCGTCGCCTTCATCATCTACACGCTCACGCTCGGCAAGATCCGCGAGATCGCGGTGCTGAAACTCATCGGGACGCGCAACCGGACGATCGCCTCGATGATCCTGCAGCAGGCCGTCGGTCTCGGCCTGATCGGCTTCGTCGTCGGCAAGATCGCCGCCACGATCTGGGCACCGTTCTTCCCGAAATACGTGCTGCTGGAACCCGGCGACGCCGTGCGCGGCTTCGTCGCCGTCGTGCTGATCTGCATCGTCGCGAGCATCGTGGCGATCCGGGCGGCGCTCGCCGTCGACCCCGCGGAGGCCATCGGTGGATAGGCCGCGCGTCGAGTCGGACGTGCGCGGCATCCGCATCGAGGGACTGCGCAAGCGCTACGGGAAAGGCGACACGGCCGTCGATGCGCTGAAGGGCGTCGACATGTCCGTCGCGCCCGGTGAGGTCGTGGGGCTGATCGGACCCTCGGGGTCCGGCAAGAGCACGCTGCTGAAATGCCTCGGCGCGGTCATCGAGCCGACGGCCGGGCGCATGACGCTCGGCAGCGAGACGATCTACGACGACGGCTGGAAGATCGACGACCTCAGCGCGCTCCGCCGGGACCGCATCGGATTCGTGTTCCAGGCGCCGTACCTGATCCCGTTCCTGGACGTCACCGACAACGTCGCCCTGCTGCCGATGCTCGCGGGTCACTCGAACGCGGAATCGCGGCGGCGCGCGCTGGAACTGCTCGAGGCCCTGGACGTCGGACATCGTGCCCGTGCCATGCCGTCGCAGCTCTCCGGCGGCGAACAGCAGCGCGTCGCGATCGCCCGCGCGCTGGTCAACCGGCCGCCGGTCATCCTCGCGGACGAACCGACTGCGCCGCTCGACAGCGAACGCGCCCTCGCGGTGATCCGGATCCTCAACCAGATGGCGCGCCAGTTCGACACCGCGATCATCGTCGTCACGCACGACGAGAAGATCATCCCGACCTTCGAGCGGATCTACCACAT
>CAUJJX010000061.1 GCA_963205165.1 Pseudomonadota bacterium
GTTCGGCGTGGGGCGCGGTGACGCCGACACGGAGCAGGACCGCGAGGCCCTCGCGTCGGAAGCGAACGTCGAGCACGAGACGACGATCACGCCGGCCGACGGCGAGCCGCGCTGGTTCATCGAGACGCGGCGCGCCATCACGCAGCCCTCGGGCGAGCGCCTCGTGCTCGTCACCGCGCTGGACATCACCGAGCGCCGTCGCGCCGAGATGGAACTCGAGCGCAGCCAGATCTTCCTCGATGCCGTGCTCCAGTCGATCCCGGTGTCGGTCGTCGTCAAGGACCGCAGCCATCGCATCAGGCTCGCGAACGAGCGGATCCTGGAATTCTTCGGATCGACCCGCCAGGCCTTCCTCGGCAAGTCCGATCTCGAACTGTTCTCGCCCGAGACGGCCCGCCGCAACATGGAGGAAGACGACCGCCTGTTCGAAACAATGGGCGAGTCGACGCAGGAGCAGCACTACGAGCTCGTCGACGGCCGCAAGACGTGGGTCATGAAGATCAAGCGCGCCTTCCGGACGCCGTCCGGCGACGAATTCGTCACGGTGTCGTTCCTCGACATCGAGGCGCGCAAGCGCACCGAACTGCAGCTGGAGCAGAGCCGGGCATTCATGAATGCGCTGATCGAGTCCATTCCGCTGGGCGTGTGTGTGAAGGACGAGGCGGGCCGCTGGGTGCTCGTCAACGACGCGCTGTGCCGCATCTCGGTCCTGCACCGCGCGTCGGTGATCGGCGGCACCAACCGGAGCATCTACGGCGACGAAATGGGCAGCCGGTTCGATGCGGAAGACGCGGAGATGCTGCGCACCGGCGTCGGTCGCGTCATCGAGCACCGGACGGTCAACCCGGCCAGCCCGGCACCGTGGGTGCTCCGGAACAAGACGCCCGTCACGATGCCCGACGGCAGCCGCTACCTCATCACCGCCATCACCGACATCACGGCCGTGAAGCGCGCCGAGGAGCGCCTGCGGGAGACCGGGGCGCGGCTCGAGGTGCTGAACGCGATCGCCCGACTGATGACGCTGGGCGTCGACATCGAGGCGGTCCGCGCCGAGACGGTCCGCCGCCTGTCGACGATGCTCGGCGGGCTCGACGTGATCTGCTTCGTCGACGACAGCGCCGGCCGGATGCTTCCGCTCGCCGCGGTCGGCCCCGACTTCGAGGACGCGCCGGCGCCGACGGCTTTCGAGCTGCGCGACGTTCCGGGCTACCGCGACGCGATCCTGACGAGCTCCGACCCGCAGGTGGTCGAGGCCACCGGGAACGCGGTGCCGGACGACCGCCCCCGCCCCGCCGCGCTCGCCGCTGTCCGCACGTCGGTGCACGCACCCATCCGGGCTGGTGCCTTCGGCGGGGTGCGCGGGATGCTCACGGTCGTCGACCGGGTCGCGAGACCGTGGTCCGCGCACGAGATCGAGACGATCGCAGAGGCGGCGAAGTACCTCGCCGTGGCCGAGGTCAACGCACACACCGAGGCGGAACGCCGCCGTGTCGAGCAGGCACTGCGCGACCGCGAGGCGCTGCTGCAGACGACGATCTGGGCGTCGGACCTCGACATCTGGTCGTGGGACATCGCCGCGGGAACGCTGACGGTCTCCGGGAAGGAATCCACCCGGCGCGGCGACCCGACCGATCAGGTCCTGCACACCGTCGAGGACTTCGAGGCCCACGTGCATCCCGAGGATCTCCCGCGGATGCAGGAGACCATCCGGACAGCGCTGCACAGCGACGCCGACCACTACGAGGTCGAGTACCGGCTGCGCCAGGCCGACGGCACCTGGCGCAACACGCTCGTGCGTGCGCACGTCGAACGCGACGCCGGCGGGCGGGCGCTGCGCGCAGTCGGCGGCAGCCTCGACGTGACCGAGTTCCGCGCCGCGCAGGAACAGCTCCGGCGCCATCGCGACGTACTCGAGGAACAGGTCGCGGCCCGCACGGCGGAACTCACGCGCGCCAAGGAGACGGCCGAGGCAGCGAACCGCGCCAAGTCGGAATTCCTCGCGAACATGTCGCACGAGCTGCGCACGCCGATGCACGCGATCCTGTCGTTCTCGAAGCTCGGCCTCGACCGGCACGCCGCCGGCCGCGGCGACGAGGCGAAGCTCGCGCAGTACCTCGGGCGCATCCACCAGAGCGGCCAGCGACTGCTCTCGCTGCTCAACGACCTCCTCGACCTGTCGAAGCTCGAGGCGGAACGCATGCACTACGACTTCGCGCGGCACTCCCTCCGCGACATCGCAGGCGTCGTCGTGACGGAACTCGGCGCCCTCGCCCGGGACCGCGACATCGCCATCCTCATCGAACAGTCCGACGCATCGAGCGTCGCGTGGTGTGACGAGGGCCGCATGGTCCAGGTGGTGCGCAACCTCGTGTCGAACGCGCTCAAGTTCACGCCGCCCGGCCGGAGCATCCGGATCATGATCGGCGCGGACGTGCTCGACGGCGCGCCTGCGGCACGCCTCACGGTCGTCGACGAAGGCGTCGGCATCCCGGCGGAGGAACTCGAGACCGTGTTCGACAAGTTCGTCCAGAGCAGCACGACGAAGAGCGGTGCAGGCGGCACGGGCCTCGGCCTCGCCATCTGCCGCGAGATCATGCTGCAGCACGGCGGGCGGATCTGGGCCGCGAACAACGTCGACGATGGTGCGTCGTTCACGCTGGTACTGCCCACCGAGCCGCCGCACGTCGATATCGCTGCGGATTCCGCCGCGTGAACGGGCCGGCTCGCGCGTCGTCGAGTGCCCCGATGGTTCGCGTGCCGGCCGGCACGGGCCGCGCCCGCGCGTCGCGACGACGCGGCGATCGTCGAACCTGACGGAATCTCCCGTTGAGCACTGCGCCGGACGCCCCGGACCCGCCACGCGGATTCCTGCCGACGCGCTTCCGCTCGCGATCTGGATGTCCGACGCGGACCTGAACTTCGAGTTCGTGAACCGCACGTGGCTCGAGTACACCGGCACGACCCAGGCCGGGAACGCGGGGCGCCGCCGGACGGAACGCGTGATCGACGAAGACCGAGACCTCGTGACCGGTGACATCGATCGCGCCGTGGTCGATGCCGCGCCGTTCCGGATCGGATTCCGGTTCCGGCGCGACGACGGCTCGGTGCGCCAGGGGCTCTTCCACGGCGTTCCTCGACACGATGCGACCGGCCGCCTCGTCGGCTTCGCGGGCACCGTCGTCGACGTGACCGCGCTGTCCCGCTCGCACGACGAGCTGCGCCGGCATCGGGACGAGCTCGAGGCCACCGTCCAGGCCCGCACGGCCGAACTCGAAGCCGTATCGAAGGAGCGCGATGTGCGCATCGGCATCCAGTGCCGGACGGCGGACACGCGCGCGGCATTCGACCCCGCGCGCATTGCGCAGGTCGTGCGCAACCTGCTTTCGAACGCACTGAAGTTCACCCCGGCGGAGCGCGAGGTCACGGTGATCGTCGAGTCCTGCGACCTCGCGGGCGCCGCCGTGGCCCCCGGCGCGCGCAGCCCCGCACTGCGCGTCACCGTGAGCGACGAAGGCGTCGGCATTCCGGACGACGAACTCGAGGCCGTGTTCGACAAGTTCATCCAGAGCAGCAGCACGAAGAGCGGTGCCGGCGGCACGGGCCTCGGTCTCGCCATCACGCGCGAGATCGTCGAGCAGCACGGCGGCCGCATCCACGCCCGCAACAACGCGCGCGGCGGCGCGGACTTCGTGGTCGTGCTCCCGCGGGATCCGGTCGTCGTCGCGCAATCGGTCACGGGGCCGGGCGGCAACGTCGAGTAGGTTGTCCGCGACTGGCGAGGCGCGCGGCGGACGTGCGGCGCCTCGCGCGTCGGGACACACGGCGCGGCGCCGACGAACGCAGCGAAACACGACGGCAACCGCCAGGCCGCAAGACGCCCGTCGCCAGCGTTCGCCCATTCGCGCCGCGGGCGCCTGCACCGACGGCCGACGCGGCCACACCGTGCGGTATCCTCGGCGCGATGCTCCCGTCCCTCCTGCCCCGGTCGTCCGCCTGCGCGCCGCGCACGCGCCGCACGACCACTCCCGCCGTCACGCGCCGGGCCGCGGCCCGCGCATGAAGCCGCCCGAAACCCGGCGTTCCACGCTGATCCTTCTCGCCGCCGCCGGCTTCGTGTCGGGCGCGTCGATGCGTGCGTCCGATCCGCTGCTCCCCACGCTGGCCGCCGAGTTCGGGGTGCGCGTGCGCGACGCGGCCTCGGTGCTGACGGCGTTCGTGTTCGCGTACGGCATGTTCCAGATCATCCACGGCGCGATCGGCGACCGCTTCGGCAAGCTGCGGGTCGTGTCGATCGCGATGCTGTTCGCGGCCGTCGCCGCCGGTGCGTGCGCGTTCGCCGACGGACTCTCCGATCTGTCGATCTACCGCTTCCTCACCGGCATGACGGCGGGCGCCGTGATCCCGCTGTCGCTCGCGTTCATCGGCGACCGCTTCGCGTACGAGGGCCGCCAGGCGAAGCTCGGACGCTTCATCGCCGGCACGCTGCTCGGCCAGAGCATGGGACCGCTGATCGGCGGCACGCTCTCGGATCTCTTCGGCTGGCGCACGGCGTTCGGCGCACTCGGGGCGGCGTTCCTCGTGGTCGGCGTGCTGCTCGGTCGCGAGGCCGCGCGCGACGGTGACCACGGCGGCGCCCGGTTCACCCCGCCGTGGCAACGCTACGGCGAGATGCTGCGCAGCGCCCGCGCGCGCGCCGTGCTCGCGACGGTGGGCATCGAAGGCATGCTGTTCTTCGGCGCGTTCGGTTTCGCGGGCGCCTACCTCAAGCAGCGCTTCGGACTGTCGGACAGCCTCACCGGACTCATCATCGCGGGCTTCGGCATCGGCGGCGTCGCGTACAGCGTGCTCGTGCCGCGACTCGTGAAGCGCCTCGGCGAGACGGGTCTCGTGGGCGGCGGCGGGATCGTGCTGGTCGCGTGCTTCGCTGGCCTCGCGACGATGCCGACGTGGATCGCGACGGTGCCGTTCGTCGTGCTGCTGGGCTTCGGGTTCTACATGCTCCACAACACGCTGCAGGTGCGGGCGACGGAGATGTCGCCGAACGCGCGCGGCGCCGGCGTGTCGTTCTTCGCGCTGAGCCTGTTCCTCGGCCAGGCCGTCGGCGTCACGGCCTTCGGCGCGATCATGGACCGCTTCGGCTATCCGGGGCCGTTCGTCGCGACGGGGGTGCTGCTGGCGATGCTGGCGTGGCTGTTCCGGCGGTTCCTGAAGACGCATCCGATCGGGAAGTCGCAGGCGTGAGGTTCCGGGCGTCCGGGTAGCCGCAGGTTCGCCGCGAAGGACGCTGTCCGTGACCCGACGCGCATGAATCGATATACCCCGATGGCGTGTCGACATCCCATACAGGGTGGCCGCCGCGCCGGGCCGCCCGACCCGCGGATGTGTTCTCCATCTATCTGATCGAGAAGCCCTATCCACCGATGGCGCCGACATGGTTCGCGAATTGCGATGCGGCCGTCGTGGTCGTCGGGCGCGTTCACCGGAACGCATCGTCGACCGACTTCCCCATCACCCGACGGCGAACGACAACATGAAGAAACTCGCACTCCTCCTCGGACTGCTCGCGCCCGCCTGGGCACAGGCAGAGTCCTACGGACTGTCCTTCACGATGAAGGGCTACCCCGACGACACGGCGGCCTACGCCTTCGCATATCCCCAGTTCGAACTGACCAATCTCTCGTCAGCCGGCATCGAGATCACCGGCTTCAGCATGAACGACGGCAGTGTCGCCACCGGCCTCTGGGATACGGTGGACGGCGAATCCGCGAGCGCCGGGGTGGGTTACACGTTGACCTCTGGGGATCGCGTCCAGAACGTGACCTGGCACACGACGATCGCGTACACCTTCACCGGATTCGATGCGGGCGACTACATGCGATTCGACGCCGATCCGGACACCTTCCACGCCGGTTCGGGCAACACCCCGGACGCCCGGGACTACCTGTTCAACGGCGGCTCGATCCACGTCGATTTCTCCGACGGCCACGCGATCGATCTCACCTGGCCCACGGCGCCTGTTCCGCTGATCACGAATCCGCTGCAGCGCCCCGACCTCGCCGAGGGCGATGCCCGCAACATCTACTACGAGTTGACGCAGGTCGTCTCGGCCCCCGTCCCGGAACCCGCCACGTGGGCCCTGCTGCTGGCCGGTCTCGGCCTCGTCGGGTTCGGCGCGAAACGCCGCAAGGCCTGACGACACCTCGGGCCGCAGCGCCCATCCACGACCGGGCGTCGGGCATCCCGACGCCCGCCTTCAAAGCTCGATCCGCTTCACGTCCCCCACGACGAAGATGTACGACGCCGCGCCCACCAGCGCGACGACGCCGATGAAGGTCAGCGCGCCGACGAACGATCCGGTCGACTGCACGATGAAGCCGATCACGAGCGGCGTGACGATCCCGGCGAGGTTCGCCGCGAAGTTGAAGATGCCGCCGGTCAGGCCCAGCAGGCCGGCAGGCGCGATGTCCGAGACGAGCGTCCAGCCGAGCGCCGCCATGCCCTGCGCGAAGAACGCGACCGACAGGATCGCGATCACGATCCGGATGTCGTCGACCCAGTTGGCCGTGACGATCACGGACGCGAGCAGCAGCCCCGCGATGATCGGGAGCTTGCGCGCGATGTTCGCGCCGTGGCCGCGGCTCAGCAGCCGGTCGGACAGCCAGCCGCCGAACAGCACGCCGGCGGACGCCGCGATGAACGGCAGCATCGCGAAGAAGCCGATCTTGATCCAGCCCATCTGCCGCTCGGTCGCGAGGTAGGTCGGGAACCACGTCAGGAAGAACACGAGCGTCGAGTTGCCGGCGAACTGTCCGATGCAGATGCCGACGAGACGGCGTTCGCGCAGCAGGCGGCCGACGAGTTTCCATTCGAACTTCTTCCCGACCGCATCGGCCTTCGCGACGATGCCGCCGCCGGCCGCGATGTGGTCCAGCTCGGCCTGGTTCACCGTCGTGCTCTCGTGCGGCTCGCGATAGCGCGCCCACCACACGAAGCCGAGCACGATGCCGATGGCGCCGACGCCCATGAAGAGCGCGCGCCATCCGAAGCTCGCCATCACCCAGAACAGCAGCGGACTCAGGAACGCGAGGCCGATGTATTCGCCGAACGTGTAGACGCCCGTCGCGAACGCGCGCTCGTTCTGCGGAAACCACGTCGCGACGACGCGGCTGTTCGTCGGAAAGCACGGGGCTTCCGCGACGCCCAGCGCGAATCGACAACCGAGCAGCGTGCCGAGGTTCACGGCGAATCCGTGCATCAGCGTTGCGAGCGACCACAGCGTCAGCGACAGGAAGTACGTGAGCTTCGTGCCGATGCGGTCGAGCAGCACGCCGCCGGGAATCTGCATCACGGCGTACGTCCACGAGAACGCGGAGAACACGAGCCCCATCACGGCCGGACTGATCGCGAGGTCCTTCGTGAGCGCCGGCGCGGCGATGCCGAGCACCGTGCGGTCGAGGTAGTTGACCATCGTCGCGGCCGTCAGCAGCGCGAGCACCTCGAAGCGCACGCGGGTGCGTGCGGGGCTGTGCGTCGGGTTCATGCCGGATCTCCGAGTTCGATGAAGTGCCGGCGCATGCGGTCGGGGTCGGGCGCGATGCCCGTGAAGAGACGGAAGGCCTCGACGGCCTGGAAGACGGCCATGCCGCCGCCGTCGAGCGTGCGGCAGCCGAGGTCGCGCGCGACGCGCAGCAGCTCGGTCTCGAGCGGGAAGTACACGATCTCCGCGACCCACAGCGACTGTCGCAGCAGCGCGGCCGGCAGCGGCATCCCGGGATGCGCGGCCATGCCGGTCGGGGTCGCGTGGACGAGGCCGTCGGCGCGCTCGATCGCAGCCGCGAGGTCGGTGCCGACGCGTGCGCGACGCGTGCCGAAGCGATCGGCCAGTGAAGTCACGAGCACGGCCGCGCGTTCGATCACCGGATCGAACACCGTGAGTTCGCGGACGCCGAGCTTGAGCAGTGCGTGCGCGACGGCCGCGCCGCCACCGCCGGCGCCGAGCTGCACGACGCGGTCCTTCGCGACGTCCGGCATGCCGCGACGGAAGGCTTCGGCGAATCCGGAACTGTCGGTGTTGTGGCCGATGCGACGTCCGTCACGCAGCACGACGGTGTTGACGGCGCCGATGGCGCGGGCGTCGTCCGAGAGTTCGTGGAGCAGCGGCAGCACGGCCTGCTTGCACGGATGCGTGATGTTCAGCCCGTCGAAGCCGAAGGCCTCGGTCGTCGCGATCAGATCGGGCAGCACCTCGGCGCCGATGCCGAGACGTTCGAGGTCGAGGAGCCGGTAGACGTACGCGATGTCGTGGTGCCGCGCCTCGCGTTCGTGCATGCCGGGCGTGCGGGACGCCTGGATGCCGGCGCCGATGAGGCCGACGAGTCGGGAGCGATGGACGGTCATGGGGTCGTGGTCGTTGTGGATGCAGCCCGGCGCGGCGAAATCCCCTCCGGGCCGCACGGGCGCCGAAGGATCGCACGCGCCCTCCCGATGTTGAAGCCCCGCGGACGCACGGTGATACTCGGTGCCGGCGCCGTGTCGTCGTCGCGCCATCGCACCGCGCTCCCGATCGCTCAGCATCGAACGATCGTCCCCACCTCCCGACGGAATCCGCCATGCCGCGCTTCGCTGCCAACCTGCATTACCTGTTCACCGAACTGCCCTTCCTCGACCGCTTCGCGGCGGCGGCGGCGTGCGGCTTCCGCGGCGTCGAGTTCCAGGTGCCTTACGACCATCCGCCGGAAGTGCTGCGCGAACGCCTCGACGCGTGCGGGCTCGAGATGGTCCTGTTCGATGCGCCGATGGGGAACTGGGACGCCGGCGAACGCGGCCTCGCCTGCCTGCCGGGCCGCGAAGCGGAGTTCCGGGCGAGCCTCGACCGCGTCGTCACGTACGGCCGCGCGCTCGGCTGCGACACGGTCCACGTGATGGCGGGCGTCGTGGGCCCCGGGATGGACTACGCGGAATGCGAGCGGACGTACATCGCGAACCAGCGCCACGCCGCGGAGTTCCTCGCGCCGCAAGGCATCGCCGTCGTGATCGAGCCGATCAATCCGAGGATGGGTCTCGTGCAGGGCGGTGCGAGCTACACGACCGAGGGCATGCACGGGTACTTCCTGAACCACAGCGAGCACGCGCACCGGCTGCTCGCCGCGATCGGCCACGACAACGCGTGGCTGCACCTCGACTGCTATCACATGCAGGTGCTCGAAGGTCACCTCGCCGACACGCTGCGCACGTATCTCCCGAGGCTGCGGCATCTCCAGATCGCGGGCGTGCCGGGGCGGCACGAACCGGACGTCGGCGAGATCCACTATCCGTTTCTGTTCGACCTGCTCGACGAGCTGGGCTACACAGGCTGGATCGGCTGCGAGTACCGTCCGCGCGGCGCGACGGTGGCCGGGCTCGGCTGGGCGGCGAAGTACGGGATCTCGGCGCCGGCGGATTGAGCGGACGGGTGAGGGCGTGGTGCGATGACGCATGCTTCGCGTAGATACCGTGATCCGAGTCAAGGCAGGGGTTGTTCTGACGCATCGCGGAGTGGCGCAGCCCGCTGGATCTTCGGTATCCGGCATTCCTCATCCCGTCACCCCAGCGAACGCTGGGGTCCAGCAGCGGGTATCGCGACTGCCACCGCCCGACTGGATTCCAGCTTGCGCTGGAATGACGGGGGTGAGCAGTCCGGTGGGTCGGGTCAGCGCGTAGGTCGGATAGCGCGCAGCGCGGTATCCGACGTGGACG
>CAUJJX010000062.1 GCA_963205165.1 Pseudomonadota bacterium
CGCCGTCGACGCGGTCGCGCAGCCACTTGTCGTCGCGGCGGAAAGCGAGCGCCGGGAGGCCGCTGTTGCCTTCGCCGGTCACGGTGACCGACGTCGGTGCGGTGACGACCGCGAGGTCGTGGCCGTCGATGCCCGACAGAATGCTCCGCAACGACACGGCCGACAGCGCGAAGGCATGGGCGTGGCCGGACTGCACCGCCGCGACGGCGCTGCGGGCGTCGGGATACGCACCGATGCGCTGTTCCGGCACGCCGGCCGCCGCAGCCTGGCGCGCCTCGACGGCACCCTCGATGACGGCGAGCCGGGCTTCCGGATCCGCGGCGATGCTGGCGAGCGTCCGCAGCCGGCGCGGGTTGTCGGCGGGGACGAGGAGCCCGGTGCGCACGAGCGCGGTCGGGCGCGTGAATGCGACGCGGGCGGCACGGTCGGGCGTGACGAAGAGCCCCGCGGCGATGACGTCGATGCGGCCCACCTCGAGATCGTGGATGAGATCGCCGAAGTCGGCGTGGATCCATTCGATGCCGTCGATGCCCGCCCCTCTCAATGCACGCCTCAGGATCTCGGGCGCTTCGCCGGTGACCTGGCCCCGCTCGTCGAGATAGGCGAAGGGCGCCTCGATCGCGTAACCCGCCCGCAGCGGCAGTCCGCGCTCGATGCGGTCGGCCGTGTCGGCGGTGTCCATGTCGAGGCACGCGAGTGCGAGCAGCGCCGAACCCGTCGCGACGATGCCGGCGGCCCAGCGGTAGGAATGTCCCATCCGTGCGATCCGTGTGTTCCTGAGCAGTTCTTCATATACCACGGTCGCGGCGGTTCCGGCCTGCTCGCGCCGACACCGTCGGGCCTCGCGGAACCAGCGGCTCCGCGGCTTGCCGGTCGATGCCGGGCGGGCCGCACGCTGCCTCGTCCGGGGGGCGGGGGCGCTGCTTGGATCAGGAGGCGCGACCTCGTGTCGATGTTTCTGATCCAATAAATGGAAAAAAATCCCACAAACGCGATGCTGAATGCTAGCCTCCGCTCGCCTCGAGCCGGTGTCGTCGATCCGACGTCCAGCGAAACCGTATTCAGCAAAGTGCCCAAGACAGGGCACGGGCAATCACAACAGACAACAGGGACCTGTCCATGAACTTCCGCAACTTCAACGCGATCGCCGCCGCGGTCATCACCCTCGGCGCCGCCGCCCCCGCGAGCGCGACCATCATCGGTTCGCTCGCCAACTTCGACGTCGTCAACGACACGGGCCGGAACGCCTACGGATTCGAGATCGAGTTCGAGGATTCCAGCTTCAGCAGCTCGAAGATCACCAGCGTCTTCGGTTACGACCGCGATTTCGGTCTCGCGGGCGGGCCCGGCGCCGTCGTCCGCTTCGGGACCCCCAGGATCGAGGACATCCCCGGATTCGGCGTCCGGATCACGTTCGGCGGCACCGTAGGCAACGTGTTCACGCCGTTCAACGACGGTTCGTTCAACACGCCCGGCGAGAGCTGCTGGCCGCTGGGTGCCGGCTGGTCGACGGGTTCGCCCTGCGATCACTACGGCGTTAGCACGCTCGGCCAGCCGGCCGTCACGCGCTACAAGTGGCTCGTCGAGGACACCCCCGGCAGCGGCAATCTCGTGCCGGTCCAGGCCGCGATCCCGGCGGTGCAGTTCCAGTACACGCCGCCCGTGCAGGCAGCCGGTGAAGTCGCGGCCCAGCCCGCGCGGCTCAATGCCGTGATCGCGGCCGTGGCGCCGAATCGCGAGGCACCGGACAACGACGGCGTCTGGGGCGAGGCGTTCTGGGTCAGGAGCTTCAAGACGAAGGTGAAGCACGACGTCGATCTCGCCGACCTGTTCCGCGGCGACGACGACCAGGAAGCCGCCGCGCCCGAGATCAAGACCCGCATCCGCTGGGAACTCTTCCAGAAGGCGCCGGCGGGCATGGATGACGGCAACATCGACGAAGTCGAGATCGAGGGCATCGAGGATGTCCTGGAGGACGACGACCGGGCCGTGCTGCGCCGCTACGAGTTCTACAAGGTGAATCTCGACGGACTCGGCATCGAGGTCGATGCGGACGGGCGCGTCGACTGCAAGCAGGACTGCAACGACATCCTGAAGGGCGGTGACCAGGACCTCGAACAGTTCGAGCAGACGTACGTCGGCGCCTTCGTCGGCGCACAGATGGTCGGGTTCAACGTCGACGAGCAGCAGGCAGCGATCCAGCTGGCGGCGCCGGTGCCGGAGGCGTCGACGTACGCGATGCTCGGTGCCGGCCTCGGGCTGATGGGGCTGTTCGCGCGCCGTCGTCGCTGAGGCAGGGGCCTGTTCCCGCGCGGGCATCCGTGGCGTGAACAGGCCCTGATCCGTCGGTCGGCACGTGGCTTCGGCCGGCGATCTCCGGCCGGGCGCGCAGTCCACGGATCGCGCGTCGGCGCCGCCCGAAAAAAATGGCCGGATCCGCAACGGATCCGGCCGCATGAACTGGAACCCCGAAGGAGAGAGCCGAAAGGGTTCCCGGACGAGCGTCGTGCCGCCCGTGGAGCAGGGGGATTGCGACAGATGCCACGAAGTTGCACGAAGCCGACGGGCGGATTTGAACACGACTTCGTGGCCGAAGCAACGAAGTTG
>CAUJJX010000063.1 GCA_963205165.1 Pseudomonadota bacterium
CTGCGTGCCGAACCCGACGAGGAACTGCTCACCAATCTGATGCGCCTCATCGGCCTGCTCGTCGACAACATCGACGAGCTCGTCGAGGACGAGCAGTGGGTCCACGGTCAGATGGCGCTGCTGCGCGAACTCGTCAGCAAGCCCGTCGACCTGCGGGCCGTGCGGGAGGCCGAACGTGGCTTCAAGGAAGTGATCTTCAAGCAGTCGCATCTGAAGGCGGGGCTGGCCGACGCGAAGAAGTCGCTGAAGTCGCTGCTGTCCGTCTTCGTGGAGCGGCTCGCCGACGTGACGGGTCACACCGTCGAGTTCCACGGCAAGATCGGCAAGTACGCGGAGCGCATCGCGTCGACCGAATCGATGGACAGCCTCAAGACGCTCGTCGACGAACTGATGTCCGACACCCGCGGGATGCAGGTCGACATGATGCGTTCGCGCGACGAACTGATGAGCGCACGCGGACAGGCGGAACAGGCCGAGCAGCGCGTGCGTCAGCTCGAGGGCGAGCTCGAACGTGTCAGCGAGCAGGTCCGCGAGGATCACCTGACCGGCACGCTCAATCGACGCGGGATGAACGACGCCATGCAGCGCGAGATCGCCCGTGCGGGTCGCACCGGCAAGCCGATGTGCGTCTCGATGCTCGACCTCGACAATTTCAAGAAGCTGAACGACACGCACGGCCATGCGGCCGGCGATGCGGCGCTCGTGCACCTGGCGAAGGTCATCCGCCACACGGTGCGTCCGACGGACGTCATCGCGCGCTATGGCGGCGAGGAGTTCGTGATCATCCTGACGGACATCGATCTCGATACCGCCGTCTCCATCACGGTGCGGCTGCAGCGCGAACTCACGAAGCGCTTCTTCCTCCACAACAACGAGCGCCTGCTCGTCACCTTCAGCGCGGGCGTTGCGCAGATCCGCAAGGGCGAGGAAGAGGAGCAGCTGGTGCAGCGCGCCGACCAGGCGATGTATCAGGCGAAGGTGCAGGGCAAGAACCAGGTCGTCCGGGCGGACTGAGCCGGGTGTCGGCGCGGCATCCCGCTGCGGGGTCGCACCCGTCGGACTCGAACGGTCGACGGCGCCTGCTCCGGCCTGCGCGGTCGCCCGACGACCCCGCAACGCATCCCTGAAGTTCATGCAGCGCCCCGGCCGACATGCGTCGCCGGGGCGTTGTCTCGTCCGGACTCGCTGGACACACGTGCGTTACCGGGCGACCACCGCGGCCGGGATTGCCGCCCGGCAAGCCGTTGCCGCCCGGCAATCCGGGGCGGTGCCGCCTTGCCGGTGGCATCGGCCACCGCCTTCCTCCAGTGCCGGATGTCGATTTGCAACCGACTGAGCCGAAAGGCGAAATGCTCGGATCATCGTGAAGTCATGGCCTGGCACGGCTACTGCAGATAGGTGGGTGTCCGACCCTCAGGTGACTGCAATGCTCGACCGACTCGACCGAACCCTCGCACCGCATCTCCGCGCGCTGGACCTCCGTGCCCATCGCAGCGAGGTGCTCGCCGGCAATCTGGCCAACGCCGATACGCCGAACTACAAGGCGCGTGACTTCGACTTCAAGGCGGCCTTCAGCGGTGCCCGGCGTGACGCCGACCTGCGGCTTGCACAGACGAGCGGACGTCATCTCGACGGCGCGTCCGGTCCGGCCGGGATGCCCGAACTCCAGTACCGCCATCCGGTGCAGCCGTCGATCGACGGCAACACCGTCGAGATGGACGCCGAGGTCGGCCGCTTCTCGGACAACGCGATGCGCTACCAGGCGTCGATGACCTTCGCCAGCCACACCATCCGCGAACTGCGCGCCGCGATCCAGGGCCAGTAACCGAGCCACCGGAGCACACGAACGATGAACCTCTCCAACGTCTTCGACATCGCTTCCTCGGCGCTCTCCGCGCAGTCGCAGCGGCTCAATGTCGTCGCCTCGAATCTCGCGAACGCCGAGAGCGCCGTGAGCGCGGACGGCACGCCGTACCGCGCGAAGCAGATCGTGTTCGAGGCGCGCCCGCTGAACGCCGGCGATGCGGCACCCGCCGTCTCGGTGAAGGCCGTGATCGACGATCCGTCCGCGCCGCGGCTGGTGTTCGATCCGAAGCATCCGCTCGCCGACGCGAAGGGCTACGTGACGTACCCGAACGTGAGCGTCGTCGAGGAAATGACCAACATGCTTTCGGCCTCGCGCTCGTACCAGATCAACACGGACGTGATGAACACGGCCAAGAGCCTCCTCCTTCGTACCCTCAGCCTGGGACAGTGACGCCATGACCACCACCAGCTCGACCGGATCCGCGACCGGCGCCAGCAACAGCGCGATCCTCGACAGCCTCACGGGTTCCTCGTCCGCCAAGGCGAGCGAGGGATCCCAGGACCGCTTCCTGAAACTGCTCGTCACGCAGATGCAGAACCAGGATCCGCTCAACCCGATGGACAACGCGCAGGTCACGAGCCAGATCGCGCAGATCAACACCGTGACCGGCATCGACAAGCTGAACACTTCCGTCACGTCGCTGGGCGACCGGCTCGTCGGTGCGCAGTCGATGCAGGCGAGCGCCATGATCGGACGCCACGTCCAGATCGCGGGCAAGACCATCGAGTACGACGGCACGGCCGTGCCGCTGACCTTCGACCTCGACGCACGTGCCGTGAGCGTCACGGTCTCCGTGCTCGACAAGGGCGGCCAGACGCTGTTCACGAAGGAGCTGAGCAACACGGAGGCGGGTCACATCGACCTCCCGTGGGACGGCTCGCTCGACAACGGCGGCAAGGCGGGGCCCGGCAACTACGTCCTGAAGGTCGAGGCACTCGACGCGAAGCAGGCCGCCGTCAAGGCGACCACCTACAGCTATGCCCGCGTCGACAGCGTGTCGCTCGACAACGGCGTGACAGTGAACACGAAAGCGCTCGGCGCCATCGCCGTCGACGACGTCAAGGCAATCATCTGAGACCGGGTAACGGTCAACACCGAAAGGAGTCAGCACCATGGGTTTCCAGTCCGGCCTCAGCGGTCTTTCCGTCGCATCCCGCAACCTCGACGTGATCGGCAACAACGTCGCCAACGCATCGGTCGTCGGTTTCAAGGGCGCGACAGCGCAGTTCTCCGATGTGTTCTCGGCCTCGTCGAACGGTGGCGGCGGCATGCAGATCGGCATCGGCGCGAAGGTCCAGTCGGTGGCGCAGAGCTTCGACCAGGGCAACATCACCCCGACGCGCAATCCGCTCGACCTCGCGATCTCCGGCCGCGGCTTCTTCCGGCTGTCCGACAACGGCTCGACGCTCTACTCGCGCAACGGCCAGTTCCGGCTCGACAACGAGGGCTACATCGTCAACGCGTCGGGACTCAACCTGACCGGCTACGGTGTCGACACCAACGGCAACATCGTGAACGCGGCGCCGAGTCCGCTGAAGTTCAATACGTCCGACATCCCGCCGCGCCCGACATCGGCGTTCGCGACGAGCGTGAACCTCGATTCCCGCGAGCTGGAGCCGTCGGTCGCGGTCTTCGACCAGACCGACACGCGCAGCTTCAACTTCACGACGTCGGGCACGACGTACGACTCGCTCGGCAACCCGCACGTCATGACCATGTACTTCGTGCGGACCGCGACGCCCGGCTTGTACGACGTCTACGGCACGAACGACGGTGGCCCGACGACCGACGTCGACCTCGGCGCCGGTCCCGGCGCGGCGATCCAGCTGACCTTCGACACGACGGGCCAGCTCACGACCGCGATGCCGCTGAACGCCTCCGTCACGCTCGCGAACGGCGCCATCAACCCGCTGAACTACACGCTCGATTTCACCGGCTCGTCGAACTACGGTTCGGTCGAGAGCGTGACCGCGATGTCCCAGAACGGTTACACCTCCGGCCGGCTGTCCGGCTTCGATGTGTCGTCGGTCGGCGTGATCGTCGGCCGCTACACGAACGGCCAGTCGCGCGATCTCGGGCAGGTGGTGCTCGCCGACTTCGTCAACACGCAGGGCCTGCAGTCGAAGGGCGACAACCTCTGGCAGGACACCGTCGACTCCGGCCTGCCGCTCGTCTCGACGCCCGGCAGCGGCACGATCGGCAATCTGCAGTCGGGGGCTGTCGAAGATTCGAACGTCGAACTGACGTCCGAACTCGTCTCGATGATCACGGCGCAGCGGGTCTACCAGGCCAACGCGCAGACCATCAAGACGCAGGACGCGATCCTCCAGACGATCGTGAACCTCAGGTAAGCACGGCCGCCGCTCCCGTCACCGCCACCGGATACCCCGAGACGCCATGGACCGCCTTCTGTACCTCGCCATGAACGGCGCGAAGAGCATGTTCGACCGCCAGGCCCAGGTTGCCCACAACCTCGCCAACGTGTCGACGGCCGGCTTCCGCGCCGAGACGACGGCCTTCCGGGCATTGCCGGTGGTCGGCCCGGGCGCGCCGACCCGGACCTACGTGGCCGAGACGACCACCGGGACCGACTTCACGCCCGGACCGCTGCGCGAGACCGGCCGCGTGTTCGACCTCGCGATCGACGGGCAGGGGTTCTTCGCCGTCCGCGGCCCGGACGGGCGCGAGGCCTACACGCGGGATGGCGCCCTCGACGTCGGTCCGACGGGCGCGCTCCAGACCCGCAACGGCATGACCGTGGTGAACGAGAACGGCAACCCGATCGCCATCCCGCCGGACAACACGATCACGGTCGGGCGCGACGGCACGGTCTCCGCGATCCCGCGGGTCGGCGTGCCGAACACCTCGACGGTCGTCGGTCGCATCAAGTTCGTGAATCCGGACGAGAAGCAGCTCGATCGTGGCACCGACGGCCTGTTCCGCCTGAAGAGCGGCCAGCCGGCCGCGGCGGACGGCGCCGTGCGGGTCACGAGCGGCATGCTCGAAGGCAGCAACGTCAGCGCCGTCGAGGCCATCACCTCGATGATCGCGGTGTCGCGCCAGTACGACACGCAGGTCCGCATGATGCAGACCGCCGACCAGAACGCCCGCGGACTGTCGCAGCTCCTGAGCCTCAGCGCCTGATCGCCGCGCCGACGCACGCACGCAACGCCCAACCGCCCAACGCCCGAAGGCCACCGCCATGATCCGTTCCCTGTGGACCGCCAAGACCGGTCTCGAAGCCCAGCAGTTCAACGTCGACGTCATCTCGAACAACCTGGCCAACGTCAGCACGAACGGGTTCAAGCGGCAGCGCGCGGTCTTCGAGGATCTGCTCTACCAGGTGATCCGCCAGCCGGGCGCCCAGACCTCGCAGCTGAACCAGGTCCCGACGGGTCTCCAGCTCGGCACCGGTGTGCGGCCCGTCGCGACGGCGCGCATCCTGACGAACGGCAATCTGCAGAACACCGGCAACTCGCTCGACCTCGCGATCAACGGGCAGGGCTACTTCCAGGTGCTGCTGCCCGACGGCAGCACGGGCTACACGCGCGACGGTTCGTTCCAGCAGGACAACCAGGGCAACGTCGTCACGTCGAGCGGCTACCCGCTCCAGCCGGGCATCACGATTCCGCCGAACACCATCACGATCACGGTCGGCAACGACGGCACCGTCACGGCGCTCGTCGCCGGCAGCCAGACGCCGACGCAGGTCGGGACGATCCAGCTCGCGAACTTCGTGAACGCGGCAGGCCTGCAGGCGAAGGGCGAAAACCTCTTCCTCGAGACGGCATCGTCCGGCGCGCCGCAGGTGAACCAGCCCAACAGCAACGGTCTCGGCGCCCTCAACCAGGGCTTCGTCGAGACGTCGAACGTGAGCGTGACCGAGGAACTCGTGAACCTCATCACGGCGCAGCGCGCGTACGAGATCAACTCGCGCTCGATCCAGTCGTCCGACCAGATGCTCCAGAAGCTCACGCAGCTCTGATCATTCTCCCGGACCTCGCCGTGATCGCGTTCGCGGTCGGGTGAGGTCCGCATGACGCCCCGACCCGCGCGGTTCCCGCCGCGTGACGGGGCGTCGTCTCGTGGATCGTCCGGCGTCCGGCCGCGACCGCGGCGGCAGCGGCGGAGCAGGGTGGACGTCCTTGCCGCCCGGGCCGGCGTCCGCTTGCCGTGGCACCCACCGACCGTGCCGTATCGTCCCCGGAAGAATGTGGCAACTCACTGAAAGATAGTCGAAAGCAGCGGAGTTTTCAGGCTGGCACGGCGAGTGCAGACAGAGAGGCGAACCCAGGCTCCCACGGAACCACGATGCGCCCCATCCTCCTTGCCGTCAGTACCGCCCTCGTCTCCGGCTGCGCGCTCATGACGCCGCCGACCGTCGTGCATCAGCCGATGTCCACGCGTCCGGCGCCCCAGCCCGTCGCGTCGCAGGACAACGGTGCGATCTACCAGCCGGGCACCGCGCGGCTCGCGCTCTTCGAAGACCGCCGTGCCCGCCTCATCGGCGACACGCTGATGGTCGTGATCGAGGAGAAGACGACCGCGACGAAGGCCGCGAGCAGCAAGGCCGCACGCACCGGCGGCACGGCCATCGGCCTGCCCGCGATCACGAAGCTCCCCGGTGCGAGCCTCGAGGGCATCAACGTGTCGGCCAGCTCCAACTCGACGTTCGACGGCAGCGGCAACAGCGCGGCGAACAACGCATTCACGGGCAACGTCTCGGTCACCGTGATCGAGGTCCTGCCGAACGGCAACATGCTCGTGAGCGGCGAGAAGCAGGTGAGCATCAATCAGGGCACGGAGTACATCCGCTTCTCCGGGATCGTGAATCCCGTGAACCTCAGCGCGCAGAACACGGTGTCGTCGACGCGCGTCGCCGATGCGCGCATCGAATACAAGGGCAAGGGGTACGGCGACGAAGCGCAGACGATGGGCCTGCTGCAGCGCCTGTTCCTGTCCATCTCGCCGTTCTGATCCGGAGCCTCCATGAAGACCCTGCGGAAGTCGTTCACCACCGCCCTCGCCGTGTTCCTGACCCTCGCCGCGGTGCTCGCGTCGGGCGGTGCCCACGGTGCCCAGCGCATCAAGGATCTCGCCGTGCTCTCGGGCGTGCGTTCGAACCAGCTCGTCGGCTACGGCATCGTCGTCGGTCTCGACGGCACGGGTGACCAGACGACACAGACGCCGTTCACGACGCAGAGCCTCGTGAGCATGCTCAACCAGCTCGGCGTGACGCTCCCGCCCGGCCTCGCGCTGCAGCTGCGCAACGTCGCGGCCGTGATGCTCACGGCGCAGATGCCGGCGTTCGCCCGGCCCGGACAGGCGATCGACGTGACCGTCTCGTCGATGGGCAACTCGCGCAGCCTCCGCGGGGGCACGCTGCTGCTGGCATCGCTGCGCGGTGTCGACGGGCAGGTCTATGCCCTGGCGCAGGGCAACGTGCTCATCGCCGGCGCCGGCGCTTCGTCCGGCGGGACGAGCGTCGCGGTCAACCACCTGAACGCCGGCCGGATCCCCGGGGGCGCGACGATCGAGCGTCCGGTGCAAGCCGCGCTGGGGCAGGGCGACTTCATCACGTACGAGACCATCGATTCCGATTTCACGACCGTCTCGCGCATCGTCGAGGCGATCAACGGGACACTCGGCGCCGAGACGGCGATGGCCGCCGACGCCCGTCAGGTCCGGATCCGCGCACCGATCGATCCGACGCAGCGCGTCGCGTTCATCTCGCGCATCGAGAACCTGCTGATCAATCCGGCCGAGGCGTCGCCGCGCGTGATCGTCAACAGCCGCACGGGCTCCGTCGTGATGAACACGCGGGTCACGCTCGGCAACTGTGCCATCGCCCACGGCAACCTGCAGGTGACGATCCAGAGCAATCCGGAAGTCAGCCAGCCCAACGCGCTGGCCGGCGGGCAGACGGTCGTGACTGACCGGCCCGACATCCAGGTGAAGTCCGACAAGTCCGGTCTCGTCGTCGTGCCGAACACGACGTCGCTCGCGGATGTCGTCCGGGCGCTCAACGCTGTCGGCGCCACGCCCATCGACCTGCTCGCGATCCTCCAGGCCATGAAGGCCGCCGGCGCGCTGAAGGCCGAGCTGGAAATCATCTAGTCGCAGCAACCGGACGCGCACGGAGCACCCGACATGGACATCGGCACCAACGCATTCACGACCTACGCCACGGCGGACACAGGCGGGCTCGCCATCGACCCGCAGGGCTTCGGTGATCTCAAGGGTCTCGCACGGAAGGGCGACGACAAGGCGCTGCTGAAGGTCGCCCAGGAGTTCGAGGCGATCATGACCCGGCAGCTGCTGAAGTCGATGCGCGAGGCGAGCCCCGGCGACGGACTCGGCGACAGCGAGGCCACGAAATCCTTCACGAGCATGCTGGACGACCAGTACGCGCAGACCCTCACGCACGGCCGCGGGCTCGGGCTCGCCGACATGATCGTGCGACAGGTCCGCGAGGCGGAGGGCCGCGGGATCAAGCCCGCGACCGTCCCTGCCGTAAACGACTGAACAGGAACGGGACATGTCAGGCAGCATCTTCTCCATCGGACTCAGCGGTCTCAACGCAGCGCGACTCGCGCTGTCCACGACCAGCCACAACATCGCCAATGCGGCGACTCCGGGCTACTCGCGCCAGGAGATCGTGCAGTCGGAGGCCATGCCGCAGAGTTCCGGCGCGGGCTTCATCGGCAGCGGTGTCGAGGTCGACACTGTCAAGCGCCTCTACAACCAGTTCCTCGAGACGCAGCGGCTCAACGCCCAGACGCAGCAGAGCTATCTCGACGCGTATCACACGCAGGCCGCGCAGATCGACAACATGCTGGCCGACCCCACGAGCGGCCTTTCGCCTTCGCTGCAGTCCTTCTTCTCGGGACTCGCGGACGTCTCGTCCAACCCCGCGTCCGTGCCCTCGCGCCAGTCGTTGCTGAGCGGCGCGGAAGCGATGGATTCGCGCTTCGCCGCACTGCAGACGCGCTTCGAGGATCTCCGCAGCGGTGTCGCGTCGCAGATCGGATCGACGGTCGACCACATCAACACGCTCGCGCAGGCGATCGCCGATGTAAGCGGGCAGATGGTCGCGGTGGCGAGCTCCGACGAGAAGCCCGCCAACGACCTCTTCGACCAGCGCGGCCAGCTCGTGTCGGAGCTGAACAAGCTCGTGCGGGTCACGACCGTCACGCAGGCCGACGGCACGTTCAACGTCTTCGTCGGCAGCGGCCAGAGCCTCGTCGTCGGCCGGAACGTCATGACGCTTTCCGCGTCGCCGTCGGCGGACGATCCGTCGTCCACGAGCGTGAATCTGCAGGTCGGCGCGATCTCCGTGCCGATGCCGCCGGAGGTGTTCCAGGGCGGCGAACTGGGTGGGCTGCTCGCGTTCCGCGACGGCATGCTCAACGACGCCCAGAACGCGTTCGGCCGCGTGGCGCTCGCGCTCGCGATGACGTTCAACGATCAGCACCGGCTCGGCCAGGATCTCCAGGGTTCGCTGGGCGGCGACTTCTTCGTCGAGCCCGCGCCGGTCATCCATTCACGGACGACCAACACCGGCGACGGCGTGCTGAGCGCGACCATCTCCGACGTCACGGCCGTGACGGCGTCCGACTACCGGCTGACCTACAGCGGTGGCAACTACACGATCACCCGGCTGAGCGACGACCAGCGTGGCACGTACGCGACGCTCCCGCAGACCGTCGACGGCATCGACATCGACATCGCTTCGGGAACCATCCTCGACGGTGACGGCTACCTGATCCAGCCGACGCGCTACGCGGCGCGCGACATCGCCGTCGCCATCAAGGACACGAACCTCGTCGCGGCCGCCGCGCCGGTCCGGACGGGGGCTGCGACGACCAATACGGGCAACGGGAAGATCACGGCCGGCGTCGTGTCGGACGTGACCGCGATGCCGCTGCCCGGCACCGTCACGCTGACCTACGCGCAGGCCACGAACGAGTTCTCGGTGACGGGCTCTGCATCGAGCCCGGGCCCGTTCGCGTACACGTCGGGCGCGTCCATCGCCTTCGACGGAATGTCGTTCGCGATCTCCGGCACGCCGGCAGATGGCGACACGTTCACGATCACGAACAACACGGCGGGCGTCGCGGACAACCGCAACGCGCTGCTGCTCGGTCGCCTCCAGACGACGAACATCATCAACGGCGGCTCGGCCAACTATCAGGCGGCCTTCAGCCAGGTCGTGAGCAACGTCGGCAACGCGACGCGCGAGATCCAGGTCCAGCTCGAAGCGCAGGACACCCTGACGCGGCAGACCGTCGAGGCGGAGCAGTCGTTTTCGGGCGTGAATCTCGACGAGGAGGCGGCGCAGCTCATCCGCAACCAGCAGGCGTACCAGGCCTCGGCCAAGGTGCTGCAGATCGCGTCGAGCCTGTTCCAGTCGGTTCTGGAACTCGGCTAGAAAAGGCAGGGGAAGAACATGAGAGTCAGCACGCAGACGGTATTCGATCAGGGCGTCTTCAACATCCAGCGCAACCAGACGACGCTGATCCGTGGCCAGGAGCAGATCTCCACGGGCCGGCGGATCCTCGCGCCGTCGGATGATCCCGTGGCCTCGGCGCGCGCACTCGAGGTGACGCAGGCGAAATCGACGAACGAGATGATGATCCGCAACGCCGACAGCGCGCGGTCCGCGATCGATCTCCAGGACGAGGCGATGGGGCGCTACACGCGGCTCCTGCAGGATGCGAAGACGCTCACGGTCACGGCCGGCAACGGCGCGCTGTCGCCGCGCGAGCTGAAGGACATCGCAGCGGAACTGCGCGGCCGCTACGAGGAACTCCTCGGGATCGCCAACACGACCGACGCGAACGGCCTGCACCTCTTCTCGGGATATCAGGGCGAGACGCAGCCGTTCACCGAGAACTCGCCGGGCGTCGTGGCCTACAACGGCGACCAGGGCCAGCGCCTGATCCAGGTGGCGCCGTCGCGGGACCTGCCGGTCAGCTTCGCGGGGTCCGACATCTTCCAGCGCATCCGCAACGGCAACGGCACGTTCGAGACGGCCGCGAATGCCACGAACGTCGGCACCGGCATCGTGACGAAAGGGGTCGTGAAGGATCACGCCGCGTGGGGCGCCGCGGGCAATCCGAAGTCGTTCGAGATGCGCTTCCACGTGGACAGCTCGACGCCGACGCCGGTCACGACGTACGACATCGTCGACCCCGCGAGCGGCAATTCGCTGCTGACCGGCGTGACCGCGGTCGCGGGTCCGCACACCCGCACTTACCAGCCGGGCGCGAGCGTCGCGCTGTCGACGCAGTCGCCGCCGGACACGAATCCGACACCGTTCGACTACGGCGTCGAGTGGTCGATCACGGGAGCGCCCGCCGACGGCGACACGTTCACGGTGGAGGCGAGTTCGTCGCACGACATCTTCGCGACGATGCACGAGCTGATCACGGCGCTCGAGACGGCCGGCACGGGAGCCACCGAGAACACCCGGCTCTCGAACGCGCTCAATACTGCCAACAACAATCTCGACAACTCGCTGGACGTGTCGCTGACGGTCCAGGCGGCCATCGGTGCGTACGCGAAGGAAGTCGACACGAACAGGAGTGCCGCCGAGGATCTCGCGGTGCAGTTCGATCAGACGCTGTCGGGCCTGCAGGACCTCGACTACGCGAAGGCCGTGACCGACCTCACGTTTGCGCAGGTGTCGCTGCAGGCGGCGCAGAAATCGTTCGTGCAGGTGCAGGGACTCTCGCTGTTCGAGTTCATCTAGGGCCTGTCTACACTGCGGATGCGCGAGGCCCGGCGCATCGCGCCGGGCCGTCGTGATCACTGGTCGTAGGTCACTGCTGCACGGTGCACCGACGTCAGGCGAGGCGGCCCATCCGGCCCGCCTCGTAGTCGCGGAAGGCTTCGACGATCTCCTCGCGGGTGTTCATCACGAACGGTCCGTAACCCACCATCGGTTCGTCGATCGGCTCGGCCGCGAGCAGCAGCGCCTGCACGGGGCCGTCGCAGCGCAGCGCGATGCGCGATCCGTCGCGCGAGAAGATGCCGAGCTGGCCCGCCCCGAGCGCGCGGCCGTCAGCCATCTCCACCTGTCCTTCCATCACGAACAGCGCGGCTGTCCAGCCCGACGGCAGGTCGAGCGCCGTGTCGGCACCGGCATCGAGCCGCACATCGCAGACGTTCATCGGCGTGAAGGTCTTCGCGGGGCCGCGGACGCCCGCGTATTCGCCGGCGATCACGCGCAGCGCGCCGCCCGCGATCGCTGCGGTCGGGATCGTCGACGCGAGGATCGTCTGGTAGCCGGGCGGCGTGCGTTTCAGTTCGGCCGGCAGGTTCACCCACAACTGCGCCATCCGCATCGTTCCGCCTGCGCGGGCGAAGGCGTCCGTGTGCATCTCCTCGTGGACGATGCCGGCGCCGGCCGTCATCCACTGCACGTCCCCGGGGCCGATGGTCCCGCCGCCGCCACTCGAATCGCGGTGTTCGAGATGACCGTCGTAGACGACCGTCACCGTCTCGAATCCGCGATGCGGATGCTCGCCGACGCCGCGTCGCCGCTCGGTCGGTTCGAAGACGTAAGGCGCGGCGTAGTCGAGCATGATGAACGGGTTGAGGTCCCGGCCGAGGTCGGTGTAGGCGAACACGGTGCTCACGGGGAATCCGTCGCCGACCCAGTGGCGGCCGGTGGCGGTGTGGATCTGCTGCAGCGATTTCGGTGTGGTGGTGTCGGTCATCGGCGTGAGCCTGGTGTGGATTGTGTTGGTGGATTCCGCGCGGCGATGCGGGAGACGATCAGACGATCGGATCGAGGAAGCCGCGATCGAGATTCGCCTTGCTGCCTTCGAGTTGCGGCACCTGGTCGAACTTCGACTTCGCGAGCCGCGCGAGGACATCCGCGTGCAGCTTGCGATACGTCGTCTTCCCCTTCGCCGACTTCAGTGCCGCGACGAGGTGATACGTCAGCGCGCCGTTGAAGGTTCCGCCGATGCTCGCGTCGGCCGACGTCTGCGTGTCGCGGCAGCCGGTCACGAGGACTTCCGGGATCTCGACGATCGCGATGTCGCTGCGCTTGCGCTTCGCGGCGGTGGCGGCGCGCATGCCGACGGCGACCTTGCCGCGGAGCTTGCGACCGGATTCCTCGGCCATGATGTCCCAGGGGTTCGGCAGGTAGCGCGGCATCGATTTCGCGTCCGGCGGAAGCAGTGCGCGGGTGTTGCTGCCCGAGTGGCAGCAGTCCATCACGACCGTGAGGTTCACGCCGGCCCTGAGCTTGTCCAGCGTCGCGCGCAGCCAGTCGTCGGTGAGCGGGGCCTTCCAGTCGAGGTCGGTCGGACAGAGGATCTCGTCGCGGCGATCGGCCTCGTCGCCGTTCGCGTCCGGCACGTTCGCGCCGTGGCCGGAGTAGTGCAGCAGCAGGACATCGCCCTTCTTCCCGCTGGCGACCAGTGCCTTGATCGCGGCCTGCATGTTCTTCTTCGTCGCGTCGTAGTCGACGAGCGTCGTGATGTCCTTCTTCGCGAAGCCGTACAGCGTGGTCAGCACCGACTGCATGTTGACGACGTCGTTGACGCAGCCGCGGAGATCCGCGCCCGGGATGCGATAGCGGTTGATGCCGATCAGCAGGGCGCGCTTGGTCATGGTGATGCCTCCGGTGGACGCCGTCCGCAACGCGCGGACATGTCGGGAGGGTAGCGCGGAACGGCGGGGGAGGTTCAAGGGGACCGATCGAAGTGGGTAGATACCGTGATCCGAGTCAACCCATATGCCCTTCGGGTAGGTCGGATTAGCGCCGCAGGCGTGTAATCCGACGCAGATGTCTGTGCGAGTGACGGTGTCGGATTACGCGGCTGCGCCGCTAATCCGACCTGCGAAAGCTAACGCCTGAGGCGTTCCCCCCGCCTGCCGCTTCAGAACAACGGCAGCGTCCCCGTCCGGTCGGCAGAGGTCGCATCGGTGCCGTCGTCCGTGTGCGCTTCGAGCAGTTCCGCCGTTGTCATCACCGCGCCGACGCGCACGCCGAGCAATCGCAACCGGCGTTCGAGCGGAACGCGCTTCAGGCATTCGCCGGCGGCACGGCGGATCTCCTGCGCGTCGGATGTGTGATGGTCGAGGCTGCGGTCGCGCGTCACGGTCGTGAAGTCGTCGTAGCGAAGCTTGATGCCGATGGTGCGACCCGCGTAGCCCTTGCGGTCGAGGTCTGCCGCGACCTGCCGGCAAAGCGCCGTGAAGATCTCGCCGAGCGCCGCGCGATCGTGGCGCGGATGCAGGTCGCGTTCGAACGTCGTCTCGCGGCTGAAGGATTTCGGCTCGCGATGCGTGACGACCGGACGATCGTCGCGTCCGTGCGCGGCGTCGTGCAGCCACGCGCCGTAGGACGCACCGAAGCGCTCGACGAGCATCGCGGGGTCCGCGGCGGCGAGGTCGCCGATCGTGCGGATGCCGAGTGCCTCCAGCTTTTCGTTCGCCTTCGGCCCGATGCCGTTGATGCGCTTCACCGGGAGCGGCCAGAGCCGCGTCGCGAGATCGGCTTCCGTGACGATCGTGAGACCGTCCGGCTTATCGAGGTCGGAGCAGATCTTGGCGAGCAGCTTGTTCGGCGCGAGGCCGATCGAGCACGTCAGGCCGGTCGTCTCGCGCACGTGCTGTCGCAACCGTTTCGCGATGTCGCGTCCGCCATCGGCCTGCGCGCCCGGCACGTCGGTCAGGTCGATGTAGATCTCGTCGATGCCGCGGTCCTCGATGACCGGTGCGAGTTCCGCGACGGCTGCCTTGAAGAGCCGCGAGTAGCGGCGGTACTCGTCGAAATCGGCGGGCAGCAGGACCGCGTCGGGGCAGAGCGCGGCCGCCTTCATGAGGCCCATCCCGGAGTGCACGCCGAACGCGCGCGCCGCGTACGTCGCCGTCGTCACGACGCCGCGGCCCGCGTAATCGCGCAGTCGCGCGTGGCCGCTCGCGTCGGGTTCGGCGCGATGTCGGCGTCCGCCGATCACGACGGGGAGTCCGTTCAGCGTCGGCGCGCGCAGCAGTTCGACCGACGCGTAGAACGCGTCCATGTCGAGGTGGGCGATGAGTCGTTGCACGGCGATTCGGCGAAGGGCGGTCGGGGCGCTATCCTCCCGCCCGCGGCGCAACCGGCGCCGGACGGAAGAGGGAAGAACAGATGAAGCGAGTCGCGTGGCTGCTGGGATGGATCGGACTGCTCGGACTGATCGACGGGGCATCGGCGAACGATGCCGCGGAAGCCGACCGCGCTGCGGTGCTCGCGACGACGCAGGCGTGGATCGCGGCCTTCAACACCCGGGACGCCGAGCGCATCGCCGCGCTCTACGCGCCCGACGCCGTGTTCTGGGGCACGGTGTCGAAGACGATCCGGACGACGCCAGAGGACGTCGTCGAGTATTTCCGGGATTCCGCGAAGCGCCGGCCGAAGTTGCGCATGGAACTCGTCGACAGCCACGTTCGGGTGCTTGGCGACATCGCGATCAACTCCGGCGGATACCGGTCGACCGATCCGACGGCCGACGGCGATGTCGTGACGCCGCTGCGCTTCACGTTCGTCTATCGGCGCGAGGCCGGGCGGTGGGCGATCATCGACCACCACTCGTCGCGCATGCCCTGACGCCGCAGGGTCTGGTTCAGATCACGCCGTCCATCGGCTGTACGTCGACGAGCGTTCCGACGTCGACGTTGCCCTGGTCGGTGGGCAGCACGATGAAGCAGTTTGCCCGGCTCATCGACGAGAGGATTCCCGAGCCCTGGTCGCCGGTCGTGACGACCGACAGCGCCCCGTCGGCGCCGCGCGACAGGATGCCGCGCTGGAATTCCGTGCGGCCCGGCGCCTTCCGGATCGGGGCGGCGAGCGGCACCTTGAACATCGGCACCGGCGTCACGTCGGTGCGTCCCATCAGCACGAACAGCGCGTCGCGCACGAACTGGTAGAAGGTCACCATCACCGCGACCGGATTTCCGGGCAGTCCGAAGAAGTGCGCGCCGTCGATGCGACCGAACGCGAGGGGCCGGCCCGGCTTCATCGCGATCTTCCAGAACAGCACCTCGCCGAGGCGGTCGAGCATCTGCTTCACGTAGTCGGCGTCGCCGACCGAGACCCCGCCGCTCGTCATCACGACGTCTGCTGCCGCGGCCGCCGCGGCGAACGCGGCTTCGACATCTTCCGGGCGATCGCGCACGACGCCCATGTCGATCACCTCGCAGCCGAGGTCGGCCAGCATGCCGTACATCGTGTAGCGGTTCGAATCGAAGATCTGGCCCGGGCCGGGCGTGCCGCCGAGCTGCACGAGCTCGTCACCGGTCGAGAAGAGCGCGACGCGCAGCCGGCGGTACACCGAGACCTCGATCACGCCGATCGACGCGAGCATCCCGAGTTCGGCGGCGCGCACGCGTTGTCCCTTGTGGAACACGACGGCGCCGGTCTTCAGATCCTCGCCGGCCTTGCGGACGTTCTGCCCGGCCTTCGCGCCGGTGCCGAGCGTGACGTTGCCGTCGGCCGCCTTCGCACGCTCCTGCATGATCACTGTGTCGCAATCCGGCGGGACGACGGCGCCCGTGAAGATGCGCACGGCCTCGCCGGCATTCACGGGACCGGTGTACGGCCGGCCGGCGAACGAGGTCCCGACGACGCGCAACGTGACGTCGGCGTCCGGCTGCAGGTCGGCGTGGCGCATCGCGTAGCCGTCCATCCCGGAGTTGTCGTGCGCGGGCACGTCGATCGTCGAGACGACGTCCTCGGCGAGGATGCGGCCGAGCGCGTCGCGGATGTGGAGGCGCTCGACGGTCGTGACCGGCGTGAGGAAGGCGCGGATGTGCGCGCGCGCCTGATCGACGGGCATCGAGTTGGGATCGTAGTCGTCGGCGGCGGCGATGGCGCGGAGGGAGGGCGGAGTCGTCATGGGTCTGATTCAGGCTTTGGGCGTTGGGCGTTGGGCGTTGGGCGTTGGGCGTCAGGCGTCAGGCATTAGGCGTTGGGCGCAGGACACCGCATCGGGTTTCACGGACGACGAGTGCGCGGTTGTGGATGTGCGACGCGCCCGAATTAGATCGTGGATGCGCGGAGCGTCGATCGTGGCGGGCATCGGACGCGCGGCCTGCACCACGATCGAGTCCGGACCGGCCGGCATCACCCGCCGATGTAGCTCATCTCCACCTTCCGCAGCTTCGCCGTCTCGGCGGTGCGGATCTCGGAGTAGCGGTCACCGCGGACTTTCCACACCCGGGCGATCGCGTCCGAGATTTCCACGTCGGACGAATCGTTGCGGAGCAGGCTGCGCAGGTCGGTGCCCTGCGTCGCGAAGAGGCACGTGAAGAGCTGGCCTTCCGCGGAGAGTCGGGCACGCGTGCAGTCGCGGCAGAAGGCCTGGGTCACGGACGAGATGAAGCCCACCTCGCCCGAGCCGTCCTTGTAGCGCCAGCGCTCGGCGACCTCGCCGCGGTAGTTCGCCTCGGCGGGTTCGATGCCCAGCTCGGCGTCGATGCGGGCGGCGAGTTCGCTCGACGGCACGACGCTGTCGAGGTTCCAGCCGTTCGTCGAACCGACGTCCATGAACTCGATGAAGCGCAGGATGTGTCGCGAGCCCTTGAAGTGGCGCGCCATCGGCACGACCGAGTGATCGTTCACGCCGCGCTTCACGACCATGTTGATCTTGATGGGCGCGAGGCCGACGCGGTCGGCTTCGTCGATGCCTTCGAGGACCTTCTCCACCGGAAAGTCGACGTCGTTCATCTTCATGAACGTCGGGTTGTCGAGGGCGTCCAGGCTGACCGTGACCCGCTTCAGGCCCGCGGCCTTGAGGTCGGCGGCCTTCTGCTTCAGCAACGAGCCGTTCGTCGTGAGCGTGAGGTCGAGGTCCTCGTGGTACGCGAGCATCTCGATCAGGCGTTCGAGCTTGCGGCGCACGAGCGGTTCACCACCCGTGATCCGGACCTTCTCGATGCCGTGGTCGCGGAAGATGCGCGTCACGCGATGGATCTCGCCGAACGACAGCAGGTTCTCCCGTTCGAGGAACTGGAAGTCCTTGCCGAAGACCTCCTTCGGCATGCAATACGTGCAGCGGAAGTTGCAGCGGTCGGTGACGGAGATGCGCAGGTCGCGCAGCGGACGACCGCGGGTGTCGAGGATCGCGGGGGTGCCGGGGGCGGTTTGAGCTTGCATGGTGTTCGGATCTCCTGCCCGGTGCGTCGCGCCGCGCGGGCGCGTGTTCGAGGACGGCATTATAGGCTGCCGAATATAACGCTCCACGGTCCGGACGGCTCCTATAATCCGCGCCTTTCCGTGAGTGAAGAACCGCATGAAGGCATTCGGCATCGCCGGCTGGTCGGGCAGCGGGAAGACCACGCTGATCGAGCGGCTGCTGCCCGCGATCACGGCGCGCGGCCTGCGCGTCTCGGTCGTGAAGCACGCGCACCACGACTTCGACATCGACCAGCCCGGCAAGGATTCCTGGCGGCATCGCGTCGCCGGCGCGAGCGAGGTGATCGTCACGGGCGGCCAGCGCTGGGCGCTGATGCACGAGCTGCGCGACGGCCCCGAGCCGACGCTCGACGACCATCTCGCGCGGCTCGCCGACTGCGATCTCGTGATCGTCGAGGGCTACAAGCGCGAGCCGATTCCGAAGCTGGAAGTGCACCGCCGGGCCACCGGCAAGCCGACGCTCTGGGAGTCCGATGATGGTATCGTCGCCGTCGCGACCGACGAGCCGCTGTCGTCCCCCAGACCGCAGTTTCCGCTGAACGACATCGACGCCATCGCGGACTTCATCCTGACGTACCTGGGGCTGCCCGACGGGCGCCCGAATCCGAGTCTCGATCCGCCATGCTGAACATCCTGTACTTCGCCCGGCTCAAGGAAACCCTCGGGCGCGACACCGAACGCATCGAACTGCCTGCCGGTGTCGCCGATGTCGCCGCGCTCACCGACTGGCTTCGCGCCCGCGGCGGCGTGTGGTCCGAGGAACTCGCGGCGAGCCGTCCGGTGCGCGTCGCCGTCAACCAGGACATGGCGCGCCACGACACCCCGATCCGCGACGGCGACGAGATCGCGTACTTCCCGCCGGTCACCGGAGGCTGACGATGAACGACCCGACCCGGCCGTCCGCGACGCAGGGCCGCACCGACATCCGCGTGCACGAGGCCGACTTCGACGTCGGCCACGAGATCGCGCAGCTGCGCGCCGGCAATGCCGCGATCGGTGCCGTCGCGACGTTCATCGGCGTGTGCCGCGACATCAACGACGGCGACCACGTGGCCGAGCTGGTGCTCGAGCACTATCCCGGCATGACCGAGAAGGCGCTCGGCGCCATCGCCGACGAGGCGCGGGGCCGCTGGGACGTCATCGACATCCTGATCATCCATCGTGTCGGACGCATGCTGCCGACCGACCAGATCGTGTTCGTCGCAGTGACGAGCGCACATCGCGGCGAGGCCTTCGCCGCGTGCGAGTTCCTGATGGATTTCCTCAAGACACGCGCGCCTTTCTGGAAAAAGGAACAGACGCCCGCCGGCAGCCGCTGGGTCGATGCCCGCGAGGCCGACGATGCCGCCGCCGGACGCTGGGGCTGAACGCATGAATGCCGCGAAGTCGGGCGATGCGGATGTCGCCGTCGCGAAGTCGAAGGCCCGCGCAGCGAAGCCCGCGGCGCGCGCATCGAAGGCTGCCGACGCTGGCGCCCCCGGGCGCGTGCCGAAGCCGCAGATCCGCATCCTGTTCCGCAAGGCGATCGCGATGGGGCCCGGCAAGGCCGAGCTGCTCCAGGCGATCGAGCGCGCCGGTTCGATCTCGGCCGCGGCGCGCGAGATGGACATGTCGTACCGCCGCGCGTGGCTCCTCGTCGACACGATGAACCAGAGCTTCAAGCAGCCGCTCGTGTCCACCGAAACCGGCGGCCAGCGGGGCGGCGGGGCGCACGTCACCGAGTTCGGCCAGGACGTCCTCCGGCGTTATCTCGCGATGGAAGCGAAGGCGGCGGCGGCCGTCACCGGCGAGATGGGCGAATTCGTCCGGTTGATGGCGAAGCTGCCGATCGTCTAGGCGCTGTTCACACCGCGATCTGCCGTGTGAAACGGTCGTGGCGGTGCGTGGGTCCGCGCCGTCCTTCCGGTCGCCCTCGCGACCACCTGCCTTGCCTTGCCGTCGTCCCCGCTGCTATCTTGCGTGCCGCTATATAGAAACGTATACGACGAGACCATCCCGATGTCCGACGAGGTACTGCTGCCGCTGCTGCACTCCGTGAAGGTCGCGGGCTGGGCCA
>CAUJJX010000064.1 GCA_963205165.1 Pseudomonadota bacterium
GCCATCGCGGGCGGGCGCTGCGGCGGTTGCTGGAGCTGCTGCGGGAGAATGGGTGAGGGGGGAAATGCGTCGGGCGGGTCGGATCCGGAGCAGGTCGGGTCAGCGCGCAGCGCGTAATCCGACGCGAGTTGTCGAGCGGGCGGCAAACGGTTTTGCGGGCGACAGCGTCGGATTACGCAGCTGCGCTGCTAATCCGACCTACGCTCTTCGCCTGACGCCTGACGCCTGACGCCTGACGCCTGACGCCTGACGCCTGACGCCTGACGCCCTACCGCCTCCCCGCCCACGCACTCGTCACCATCGCCACCACGAACACCGGGATCGACAGCCACGTCAGCGGATCGAACCCCGAGGCCGCGATGATCCGCGCGCCTGACTCCGCGCCCGCCGCCTGCCCGAGGTAGATCGCCGACGAGTTCAGCGCGATCGACACGGGGGCCAGCACCGGCGCGGCCGCGTAGAGCCGCGTCTGCTGAGAACTGTTGATCGCGAAGCAGCCCGCGCCCCACATCGCCAGCGCGATCACCATCGACGTCATCGACCAGCCGGCCGCGAACATCACGACGTGCGCGCCGAGCATCAGCGCGAGGCTCGTCATCACGACGCGCGCGGGGCCGAGGCGGTCCATCTCGCGGATCGCGAGGACGTTGCCCGCGATACCCGTCACGCCGAACAGCGCGAGCAGCGCGCTGACCGTCGTCGGCGTCGCGTGCAGCTGCGACTTCATGATCGGCGTGATGTACGAGAACACCGTGAACTGCGCCCACGAATGGATCGCGGTGACGGCGACGACGGCGAGCAGCGGACGGTCCGCGAGGATGCGCAACCACGCCGCCGCGTCGACGCGCTGCACGCGCAGGCCGGTCGGCAGTGCGAACCGCACGGACAGCGCCGACACGAGCGCTACGGCAGCCACGGCGCCGAACGCCATCCGCCAGCCGAAGGCTTCCGCGATCCACGCGCTGACGGGCATGCCGAAGACGGCAGCGATGCTCCAGCCGAGGAACACGAAGGCGACGGCGCTGCCGCGACGCATCGGCTCGACAAGCAGCGCCGCCGCGCCGGCCGCCTGCGAAGTGAAGAGCCCTGCGCAGATTGCGGAGACGACGCGCGTCGCGAGCAGCATCCGGTAATCGGCGGCGAACGCCGATGCGGCGAGGCTCGCGAAGAGCAGCAGCAGCGTGCCTGCGAGCAGCAGGCGGCGATCGACGTGGCTGACGGCGCTCGCGAGCCCGGGGCCGAAGACGGCGATCGTGAGCGCGAACACGGCGATCAGCCGGCCGGCGTCGGGGATGCCGACAGCGAGTCCGTCGGCCAGCGCCGGCAGCATGCCGGGGACGACCATCGTGGCCGTACCGACGGCAAAGTTGCCGAGGCACAGTGCGACGAGTGCGCCGTTCACGCGAGGGCTTCCGCGTGCGTCGGCCGCGTCCGCATCGAATGTGTCCGGATCACGTGCGAGTCGATCGCGTCGGCGCCGGGCTCGACGTGATCGGCGCGCGCGGAGGACGAGGAGGAGTCACGCAACCTGACCACCATCGATGCGTCGTGCACGTGCGGGCTGCGCGCGCGGAGGAGTCGTCGAGCCCGCGTTCATGAGTCGGTGCCGCGCGCGAGGCGTCGCGCCCTGCGCGCGGCGTCGTGGTCAGCGCTTGCGCTTCGGCTTCGCGGACGGCGCCTGCGCTTCGGCGGCCTCGCGTTTCGCGGCGGGCGATTGCGCCCGGAAGAGTGCGCTGATCATTTCGGCGGGGCTTTCGGCCCTCGTCGCTTCGGACTTCGGGGCGCGCTTCGGCTTGTCGCTCTTCGCGGACGGCGCCGCGGTGGAGGTAGCCTGCGTCGCGCCGGAATTCGTGGCGCCGGACTTCGTGACCTTGGGTGCGACCGTCGCCGGCTTCGACTTCGTCGCGGACTTCGGCGTCGCGGACTTCGCGGCAGCAGGCTTCGATGTCGCGGCAGACTTCGGCGCGGCAAGTTTCGCGGCGGCCTTCGAGGCGGCGGATGCATTTCCGCTCGCGGCAGCCGGCTTCGACTTCGCGGCGGGTGCAGTTTTCGACGCCGGAACGTCTTTCGCCGGCCCGGCAGCGGTTGCCTTGCGGGCGGCGGGTGCGGCCGGGGTCGATGCGGCGTTCGCGGATCTCGGGCTCGACGCTTCCGGTTTCGCGGGCGCGCGCGGTGCCGGCGATGTCTTCGCAGCGGCGGGCTTGCGCTTCGTCGCGGGTGGTTGTGCTGCGGCGGGTGCGGGCGCCACGACCGGTGCCGCCATTGCAGCGACCTCGGGCGCCGACTGCGGGGCAACCGCCTTCGATGCGTCCGGCGACATGCTGTCCAGGCGCAGCTTCGCGTAACTGCCCGGTGCCGCCTCGATCACCTTCAGGCCGCGATCACCGGGGATGCGCGGTGCGACCTTGCCGCCGCCGAAGCCGGCGACCCAGCGGCCCCAGTCGTCCCACCACGAGCCCTCGTGGCGCGTGGCGGTCTCGAGCCACGTGTCGGGGCTGTGCGGGAGCTGCTCGTTGGTCCAGTAGCAGTACTTCTGCGCGACCGGCGGATTCACGATGCCGGCGATGTGGCCCGAGCCGCCGAGCACGAAGCGCACGGGGCCGGAGAAGAGCTGCGCGCCGGCGTACGTCGACTTCCACGGGGCGATGTGGTCTTCCATCGCCGAGATGAAGTACGTGGGCGTGTCGACGAGCGAGAGGTCGATCTTCTCGCCGCAGAGTTCGAGGGCTTCCGGCTGCGTGAGCAGGTTGCGGATGTACATGTTGCGCAGATAGAAGGTGTGCATCTGTGGTGGCATGCGCGTCGAGTCGGAGTTCCAGAACAGCAGGTCGAACGGGAACGGTTCCTTGCCGAGCAGGTAGTTGTTCACGACGAACGACCAGATGAGGTCGTTGTCGCGGAGCATGTTGAACGTGCCCGCCATGTCGGAGCCTTCGAGGAAGCCGCGCGCCGCCATGCGCTTCTCGATGTTCGCGACAGATTCCTCGTCGACGAACACGCCCAGCTCGCCGGGCTCCGTGAAGTCGAGCATCGTCGTGAAGTACGTGACGCTCTTCACGCGATCGGCGCGGCCGGTCGACGCGAGCCACGACATCAGGCAGGCCGTGAGCGTGCCGCCGAGGCAGTAGCCGATCAGGTTGATGGCGCGCTCGCCGGTGGCGGCCTCGATGGCCGTCATCGCCGAGACGGGGCCTTCCAGCATGTAGTCGGCGAAGGTCTTCTGAGAGTGCCGCTCGTCGGGGTTCACCCACGAGATCACGAACACGGTGAGCCCCTGGTCGACGGCCCACTTGATGAACGAGTTCCGGGCGCGCAGGTCGAGGATGTAGTACTTGTTGATCCACGGCGGGACGATCAGCAGCGGCGCGCGGTCGACCTGCGGCGTCGTCGGCTCGAACTGCAGCAGCTGCATGAGATCGTTCTGGTAGATGACCTTGCCGGGCGTCGTGGCGACGTTCTCGCCGAGCTTGAACGCCTCGTAGTCGGTCATGCTGATCGCGAGCTTGCCGTGGCCGCGTTCGAGATCCTTCAGGAGATGCTCGAGGCCCTTGAGCAGGTTCTGTCCGCCGGACTCGCTCGTCGCCTTCAGCACCTCGGGATTCGTCAGCGCGAAGTTGGTCGGCGCGAGCGCATCGACGAACTGCCGCGTGAAGAACTTCACCTTGCGCGCCGTCTGCGAGTCGAGGCCCTGCGTCTCGGCGACCGTGCGCTGCACGTGATCTGCGGTGATCAGGTACGACTGCTTGATGTAGTCGAACAGGAAGTTGTTCTCCCACAGCTCGCTCCTGAAGCGGTTGTCGCCGCGGGCCGGAGCCTTCACGGGCTCGGGCTGGCCGCCGGTCGCCTTCACGATCATGGCCTGCCAGAGCTTCAGGTAGTCGTCCCACGCGCGGACCTGCGTCTCGGCGAGCTTCGCCGGGTCGGACCAGAGCTGCTTCGCGAGTTCCATGAAGGCGCGGTTGATCCCGAGGTCGTCGCTCGGCGGCTGCGCGGCGTCGGCGTGGGACTGCTTCTCGACGAACTCGCTCACGATCTTCGCGGAGCGCTCGGCGATGTTCGCGAGCGACTTCTGCAGGGCTTCCGGATCGATCTGCGGCGGCTTGGGGGCGTCGGGCTTCGGTGCGTCTGCCATGGCGGACCTCGTCAGTGTTGGATGTCGGCGAACCGGTAGACCCCATCGGGTCCGAGCGTGCGTTCGAGCACGCCGCGGTGCATGAGGTGGTTCAGGTGGGCAATGGCCTCGCCGACGGCGAAGAACATCTGGTGCACGTCGAGCTGGCGGCGGAACAGCACCGGGACGATCTCGGCGGCCGTGCGCGGCACGGCGCAGGCGGCGCGGAGTTCGGCGAGGCGTTCCTCGTGGTGGTTCGCGAGCTGCGCGACGCGCGGCGCGATCCCGCGGAAGGGGAGTCCGTGCGACGGCAGGACCAGCGTGTCGGCGGGCAGGTCGAGATACGCCCGGATCGACGTCAGGAACTGCCGCACCGGATCGCCCTCGGGCTCGGTCGACCAGACGCTCACGTTCGTGCTGATCTTCGGCAGCAGCATGTCGCCGGAGATCACGACGCGGAGCGCTTCGCAGTAGAGCGAAGCGTGTTCCGGCGCATGGCCGTAACCGATGATCACGCGCCACTCGTGGTCGCCGAGGCGGATGACGTCACCGTGCGTCATGCGGCGGAACTGGCGGGGCGGCTCGGCGACGATGTTGCGATAGCCGGACGGCCGGGCTTCGAGCGCCGCCAGCGTCTCTTCCGGGAGGCCGTGTGCACCGAACACTTCGCGGAGCATCGAGGGGCTGTAGCCGGAGGTGTTCTCGTAGACGGCGTGGGCCGTGAGGTACTCGGCCTCGGTCATCAGCAGCGGCAATCCGAATTCGCGGACGAACCAGCCGGCCTGCCCGAAGTGGTCCGGGTGGTAGTGCGTGACGACGAGTTGTTCGAGCGGCGTGTGGTGCGGCAGCAGGGTGTCCCAGAGTGCGCGGGTCGCGGCGTTGCCGAGGCCGGTGTCGACGAGGGTCCAGCCGTTGGGGCCGCGCAGGAGCCACAGGTTGATGTGATCGAGCGCGAAGGGGAGCGGCATCCGGACCCAGCGCACGCCGTCGGCGACTTCGGTCCAGGTGGCCGGCGCCGGCAGCTCCGGGAACGGGAATTCGAGGCTGATCGCGGCGTCGCCGGCGAGGACGGAGGGCGTGGGAGGCATCAGGTCGATCGATCCGTGAGGTGGCTTGGAGCCTGTGTCTTTTATACTCGCATGATACCTCTGTGTTGCACCGCACAAACACCTGCCAGCCATGGTCGCATCGGACGCCAAGACGACTTACACCATCACCGACCTCGCCCGCGAGTTCGGCCTGACCACACGCGCCATCCGCTTCTACGAGGACCACGGACTGCTGTCACCGTCGCGCCGCGGACGCAACCGCGTCTACGACAAGCGCGATCTCGTCCGGTTGAAGCTCACGCTCCGCGGCAAGCGCCTCGGCCTGCCGCTGAGCGAGATCCGCGAGCTGCTCGACATCTACGACGCGGCGCGTGACGAGAGCGTCCAGCTGACCGAATTCCTCGCGACGCTGAGCCGCCGCCGCGAACTGCTCGAACAGCAGCTCGAGGACATCCAGGCCACGCTCACCGAGATCCGCAGCTTCGAGAGCCAGTGCCGTCGATTGCTCGACCGCGGGGTGGTGAAGGCCGGCACGGCGAAGACCGGTGCTGCACCTGCGAAACCGCGAGCCCGCAAATTGACGTTGACGTAAACGGTACCTAGACTCGGCCGCCTTCCCGCACCACCCGTTCCGCCCCGGAGTCCGTCCATGGATCGAGCCGCCCCCGTCGTCCTCGCGAGTTTTCCGTCCCTCGATTTCGCCCTCGGCGAAACCATCGGGATGCTGCGCGATTCGGTCCGCCAGTTCGCGTCCGCCGAGATCGCGCCGCGGGCCGCCGAGATCGACCGGACGAACGAGTTCCCGATGGACCTCTGGAGCAAGCTCGGCGCGCTCGGCCTGCTCGGCATGACCGTCGACGAGGAATACGGCGGGTCCGGCCTCGGCTACCTCGCGCACATCGTCGCGATGGAGGAGGTGAGCCGCGCGAGCGCGTCCGTCGGGCTGTCGTACGGCGCGCACTCGAACCTCTGCGTGAACCAGATCCGCCGCAACGGCTCGGTCGACCAGAAGGCGCGCTACCTGCCGAAGCTCGTGTCCGGCGAGCACGTCGGTGCGCTCGCGATGAGCGAGCCCGGTGCCGGGTCCGACGTCGTGTCGATGCGCCTGCGCGCCGAGCGGCGCGGCGACCGCTTCGTCCTGAACGGCAACAAGATGTGGATCACGAACGGCCCCGACGCCGACGTGCTCGTCGTGTATGCGAAGACCGATCCCGAGGCGGGCCCGCGCGGCATGACCGCCTTCCTGATCGAGAAGGGCTTCGCCGGTTTCTCGACGGCACAGAAGCTCGACAAGCTGGGCATGCGCGGATCGAACACGTGCGAGCTCGTCTTCGAGGACTGCGAGGTTCCCGCCGAGAACGTCCTGGGGCGCGTCGGCGGCGGCGTGAACGTGCTGATGAGCGGCCTCGACTTCGAGCGTGCCGTGCTCTCCGGCGGCCCCCTCGGGATCATGGCGGCGTGCATGGACACCGTGCTGCCGTACGTCCACGAGCGCCGCCAGTTCGGCCAGGCGATCGGCGAGTTCCAGCTCATGCAGGGCAAGCTCGCGGACATGTACTCGACGATGATGGCCTGCCGCGCGTACGTCTACGCCGTCGGGCAGGCGTGCGATCGCGCGACGACGCCCGATGCCGTGCGCGCGCTCCGCAAGGACGCCGCCGGCGCGATCCTGTATTCCGCCGAGAAGGCCACGTGGATGGCCGGCGAGGCGATCCAGGCGCTCGGCGGCAACGGCTACACGAACGAGTATCCCGTCGGCCGGCTCTGGCGCGACGCGAAGCTCTACGAGATCGGCGCGGGGACCTCCGAGATCCGCCGCTGGCTCATCGGCCGCGAACTCTTCGCGGAGTCCGCCTGAACCCGTCGCGCACGCAGTGACGCCCCCCATGTCGACCCCCGCCGACGGCGCAGCGCGCCAGCCCGCATCGTTCGACGTCGCCCGCGCGATGCTCGACGGCTTCGATCGCCACTACCGGATCTTCCGCGAGATCTCGCGCGAGGCGCGGCATCGCTTCGAGGCCGCCGACTGGCCCGCCGTGCATCTCGCGCACGCCGACCGCATCGCGTTCTACGACCAGCGCGTCACCGAGACGGCGGCCGCACTCCAGCGCGACTTCGACGCCGAGCGCCTGCCCGAAGACCTCTGGACGCGCATCAAGCTCGACTACGTCGGCCTGCTCACCGACCACAAGCAGCCGGAACTCGCCGAGACGTTCTTCAACTCGGTCACGTGCCGCCTGCTGCATCGTGCCTACTATCACAACGATTACCTGTTCGTGCGGCCCGCCGTATCGACGGAATATCTCGACGCCGACACGCCGGCCTACCGCAGCTACTACCCGCTGAAGGACGGCCTCGCACGCGTGATGCGCCGCATCCTCGTCGACTGCGGACTCGGGCTGCCGTTCGCCGATCTGCGTCGCGATCTCCTGGACGTGCTCCGCGCGATGCGCGCAGCGCTGCCGCGTCCGCTGACGCTCGACGCGAATCATCAGATCCAGGTGCTCGCGTCGCTCTTCTTCCGCAACAAGCGCACGTACCTCATCGGCAAGCTCGTGAACGGCGAGTACGAACTCCCGTTCGCGATCCCGATCGTCCACGCGGACGGCGGCGGCCTCGCGCTCGACGCGCTGCTGCTCGGCGCAAAGGAGATCGCGCCGCTCTTCGCGTTCTCGCGCGCCTACCTGATGGCCGACATGGAGGTGCCGTCGGCGTACGTCGACTTCCTCGGGAGCCTGATGCCGCGCAAGCCCAAGGCCGAGCTGTACACGGCGCTCGGCCTGCAGAAGCACGGCAAGACGCTCTTCTACCGCGACTTCCTGCATCACCTGAAATACTCGACCGACGACTTCGTCCTCGCGCCCGGCATCCGCGGGCTCGTGATGATCGTGTTCACGCTGCCGTCGTACCCGTACGTGTTCAAGGTGATCCGCGACCGCATCTCGCCGACGAAGGATGTCAGCCGCGAGATCGTGAAAGAGAAGTACATGCTCGTGAAGCGCCACGACCGCATCGGACGCATGGCCGACACGCTCGAGTACGCCGACGTCGCGTTCCCGCGGGCGCGCTTCACGCAGGCGCTGATCGACGAACTGAAGCACGAGGCCCCGTCGCTCGTCGAAGAGGACGGCGACACGATCGTCGTGAAGCACCTCTACATCGAGCGCCGCATGCAGCCGCTCAACATCTTCCTCGACTCGGCCGACGACGCGAGCGCCGCGCAGGCCGTCGTCGACTACGGCAACGCCATCAAGGAACTCGTCTCGGTGAACATCTTCCCGGGCGACATGCTGTTCAAGAACTTCGGCGTGACCCGCGGCGGACGCGTCGTGTTCTACGACTACGACGAGATCGTCTACATGACCGAATGCCAGTTCCGGCGCATCCCGGTCGCACGCACGCCGGAAGACGAGATGTCCGCCGAGGCGTGGTATCCCGTCGCGCAGAACGACATCTTTCCCGAGGAGTTCGCGCCCTTCCTGCTGTCGGCCGACCGGGTGCGCCGGGCCTTCCTCGCGCATCACGCCGACCTGCTCGAACCCGACTACTGGAACGCGATGAAGGGCCGCATCGAGGCCGGGATCATCGAGGACGTCTTCCCCTATTCACCCGCGGCGCGCTTCGCCGTGCGCTTCGCGCGGCAGTCCGCCGATGTGGCCCTGCCGGCGACGGAGTCCGCGTGATGATGCGTGCGACAATCGATCGACCCCTCGCCGGGGCGCCGCTTCCACCGAAGGAGCTGTACGCATGAACGATCCGGTCGTCATCGTCGGGCTCGCACGCACGCCCATGGGCGGCCTGCAGGGCGATTTCAGGGACTGCACCGCCGCCGAGCTGGGCGCCGTCGCGATCCGGGCGGCCGTCGAGCGCGCCGGGATTCCCGCCGCCGACGTCGAGGAAGTCATCATGGGTTGCGTGCTGCCCGCCGGGCAGGGTCAGGCGCCTGCGCGCCAGGCGAGCCTCGGTGCCGGGCTCCCGCTCGGCGCCGGCTGCACGACCGTCAACAAGATGTGCGGTTCCGGCATGAAGGCGACGATGCTCGCCCACGATCTGCTCCTCGCCGGCACGAACCGCGTGATGGTCGCGGGCGGCATGGAGAGCATGAGCAACGCGCCCTACCTCCTGCCGAAGGCGCGCACCGGCTATCGCATGGGCCACCAGCAGGTCCTCGATCACATGTTCCTCGATGGCCTCGAAGACGCGTACGACAAGGGCCGCCTGATGGGCTCGTTCGCGGAAGACTGCGCGTCGAAGTACGCGTTCACGCGCGAAGCCCAGGATGCCTTCGCCGTCGCCTCGCTCGAACGTGCGCAACGCGCGAGCACGGCCGGCGACTTCGCCTGGGAGATCGCGCCGGTCACCGTGAAGTCCGGCAAGTCCGAGAAGATCGTCGATCGCGACGAGCAGCCGTTCAAGGCCGACTTCGCGAAGATCCCGCAGCTGCGTCCTGCGTTCCGCAAGGACGGCACGGTCACCGCCGCGAACGCGAGTTCCATCTCCGACGGCGCCGCGGCACTCGTGTTGATGCGGAAGTCCGAAGCCGATCGTCGCGGCCTGTCGCCGCTTGCGACGATCGTCGGCCACGCGACGCACGCGCAGGAGCCCGGATGGTTCACGACGGCACCGGTCGCCGCGATGCAGAAGCTGTTCGCGAAGACCGGCTGGACGGCGGAATCCGTCGACCGCTACGAAATCAACGAAGCGTTCGCCGTCGTCGCGATGGCCGCGATGCACGACCTCGGACTCCCGCACGACAAGGTGAACGTCAACGGCGGCGCGTGCGCGCTGGGGCATCCGATCGGCGCATCCGGCGCACGGATCCTCGTGACGCTGATCGGTGCGCTGCGTGCGGCCGGCCTGACGCGTGGTGTCGCGAGCCTGTGCATCGGCGGCGGCGAGGCGACGGCGATGGCGGTGGACGTTGGGCGATAGGCGTCAGGCGTCAGGCATTAGGCGAAAGGCGAGAGGCGAAAGGCGAAGCTGGGAGGTGACGATGGGTACGATGACGCTGGACAGCCTCGAGGCCGAGGCGCTGAAACTGACCGAGGACGATCGTGCTGCACTGGCGCGGGCGCTGGTGGCGAGTCTCGATGCACCGGCCGATGCAGGCGCGGTCGACGCGTGGGATGACGAATTGCTCCGGCGTCTCGCGGACATCGAGGCCGGGGTCGCGACCTTCGTGGATCGTGACGAACTTCGGGCAGGATTGCAGGCGCGCATCAGCCGCACCTGATGCGCAAGGTCCGAGTCCTGGAAGCAGCGGCTTCGGAGGTGATCGAGGCAGCGGCGTGGTACGAGGAGCGGAATAGCGGGCTGGGCCAGGCGTTCGGGCGCGCCGTCGATGCGGCGCTCGATCTTCTCGAATCCGATGGGGCCGGGCTGGTGCCGCTGCCGGGCGTGGCGGGAACGCGCGGGCTCCAGCGTCTCGTGATGAAGCGGTTTCCCTACGACGTCGTCGTCGTGGAACGCAGTGCAACGGAGGTGCTGGTCGTGGCGTTCGCGCACCATTCGCGGCACCCGGGATACTGGAGGGGAAGATTGTCGGCGGCCACCGATGATTCCTCCACGAAGTGAATGGCGACCTGCGCGACGACGCGACGACGCAGCGTGTAGGGAACCACCGGACGACGCACCGCAGACGTGCGCGACGCTTTCGAAGAACATGGATGGAGGAACACGAATGACCAAGCACCGCATCGGTTTCGTCGGCGTCGGCCTGATGGGCCACGGCATGGCGAAGAACCTCGTCGAGAAGGGCTGGACCGTTGCCGTCCTCGGCCACCGCAACCGCGCGCCCGTCATCGACCTCGTCGGGCGCGGCGCGACCGACGCGGGCAATGTCACGGCACTCGTCCAGTCGTCGGACATCGTGTTCCTCTGCGTGACCGGCACGCCGGAAGTCGAGGATCTCGTGCATCGCCCGGGCGGCATCCTCGACGCGTGCCGCGAGGGTCAGATCGTGATCGACACGTCGACGAGCCAGCCGGCCTCGACGCTGCGCATGAAGGACGCCTTCGCCGCGAAGGGCGTGCGCTTCGTCGATTCGCCCCTCACCCGCACGCCGGTCGAGGCGGAGCAGGGGCGCCTCAACACGCTCGTCGGCGCGGACGACGCGACGTTCGCCGAGATCGAACCCGTGCTGCGCGGCTTCTGCGAGAACGTCTTCCACATCGGCGCCGTCGGCAGCGCGCACGCACTGAAGCTCGTGAACAACTTCATCGCGATCGGCACGGCGGCGCTCTGCGCGGAAGCCGTCGTGGCGTGCAAGAAGCTGGGCGTGGAACCGAAGAAGCTCCACGAACTGGGCAGCGTCGGCGCGATGAACTCCGGCATCTTCCAGCTCGTCGTCGGCGGTGCCGCGGAGGGCGACTACACGAAGATGAAGTTCGCGCTGAAGAATGCCGCCAAGGATGTCCGCTATCTCGTGCAGACCACGACGGACGCCCAGCTCGCGGGCGTGATGATCGCGGCCGTGAACCAGAGCCTGAACCAGGCGATCGGCCTCGGGTTCGGCGCGCCCGACAAGATGCTGCCGTCCGTCGTCGAGGCGCAGGCGCAGCTGAACGGCGTCGACCTGACGCCCGCGCGCTGAACGGGGACGCGACACCATGGCCGAACCGATCCATTTCCATTTCGACTTCTCCTCGCCGTACGCGTACATCGCCTCGACGAAGATCGACGCGATCGCCGCGAAGCACGGCCGCGAGGTCGCGTGGCACCCGATGCTGCTGGGCGTCGCCTTCAAGGCGATGGGCATGCAGATGCTCGCGTCGATCCCGATGAAGGGCGCGTACTCGATCCGCGACTTCGATCGCAGCGCACGCTTTCACGGCGTGGCGTATCGCCATCCGTCGACGTTCCCCATCGCGACGGTCGCGGCGGCACGCGCCTTCCTCTGGCTCGACGCGCGTGACTCCGCGGCGGCCCGGCATCTCGGCCACGCGCTGTTCCGTGCGTACTTCGTGGACGACGTGAACATCAGCGACGCGAACGTGGTCGTCGCGCTCGCCGCCGCGCAGGGTGTCGACCCCGCGGAGATCACGGCGGGCATGAACGACCCCGCCATCAAGGAGCGCCTCAAGAACGAAGTCGACGCAGCCATCGCGGCCGGCGTGTTCGGCTCGCCGTTCATCTTCGTCGACGGCGAACCCTTCTGGGGCGTCGACCGTCTCGACCAGGTGGACCGCTGGCTTGCGTGGGGCGGTTTCTGAACATGGCACCGAGCCTTCGGCGCGTGTGCGTCTTCTGCGGTTCGCAACCGGGTCGTGATCCGGCGTACCTCGGCGCGGCCGTTGCCGTCGGGCGCGCCCTTGCCGATGCCGGCCTCACCGTCGTCTTCGGCGGCGGACGCATCGGGATGATGGGCGCCGTCGCCGATGCCGCGCTCGCCGCGGGCGGCGAGGTGGTCGGCGTGATTCCCGAGGCGCTCACGCAGCGCGAGATCGCGCACAGCGGCCTGACCGAGCTGCGCGTCGTCCGCACGATGCACGAGCGCAAGCAGATGATGGCCGACCTCGCCGACGCGTTCGTGATGCTGCCCGGCGGCTTCGGGACCTTCGAGGAATTCTGCGAGATCCTCACTTGGGCGCAGCTCGGCATCCACGCGAAGCCCTGCGTCCTGCTGAACACGAAACAGTATTTCGCCCCGCTCGTCGCGATGTTCGATCACGCGCTGGCCGAGGGTTTCCTGCGCCCCGAACACCGGGCGCTCGCGACCGCCGTCGACGATCCGCACGCGCTCGTCGCGCTGCTCGCCACATGGCAGGCACCCGATCTGCCGCAGCTCGTCGCGGCGGAAGACCTCTGACAATTCAACGGAGCAACGACACCATGCCGATCACCAAGGGATGCAAGCAACTCGTCGAGGAAGCGCGCGCGCGCATCCGCACCATCAGCGTCGACGAGGCGAAGACGAAGCTCGGCAATCCGGACGTCGTGTTCGTCGACATCCGCGACGTCCGCGAACTCGAACGTGACGGGATGATCCCCGGCGCCTTCCACGCGCCGCGCGGCATGCTCGAGTTCTGGGTCGACCCCGCGAGCCCGTACTACAAGGACGTCTTCGGCAGCGGCAAGGAGTTCGTCTTCTACTGCGCGTCGGCGTGGCGCTCGGCGCTCGCGACGGCCGTCGTCCAGGAGATGGGCCTCGAACCCGTCTGCCACATCGACGGCGGCTTCAACGGCTGGAAGGCCGGCGGCGGCGAGACGGCCGCGCGACCGAAGCACGAACACTGAGCCACGCAACGACACGCCCAACATGCCGATCGCGACCCGCCTCAATCCCCGTTCCGACGATTTCCGCGCCAATGCGGAGGCCATGCGTGCGCTCGTCGACGACCTTCGCGCGAAGGTCGCGCGCATCGCCGACGGCGGCGGGCAGGTCGCGCGCGACAGGCACGTGGCCCGCGGCAAGCTGCTCCCCCGGGATCGCGTCCGCGGCCTGCTCGACGTCGGCTCGCCGCTGCTCGAACTCTCGCAGCTCGCGGCGTTCGGCATGTACGACGACGCGGCGCCCGGCGCCGGGATGATCACGGCCGTCGGTCGCGTGAGCGGCCGCGAGTGCGTGATCGTCGCGAACGACGCGACGGTGAAGGGCGGCACGTACTACCCGATGACGGTGAAGAAGCACCTCCGCGCGCAGGAGATCGCCCGCGAGAACCGCCTGCCGTGCATCTACCTCGTCGACTCCGGGGGCGCGAACCTGCCCAACCAGGACGACGTGTTTCCAGACCGCGAGCACTTCGGCCGCATCTTTTACAACCAGGCCAACATGTCCGCCGCGGGGATCCCGCAGATCGCCGTCGTGATGGGTTCGTGCACGGCCGGCGGTGCGTACGTCCCGGCGATGTGCGACGAGAGCATCATCGTCCGCGAGCAGGGCACGATCTTCCTCGCGGGTCCGCCGCTCGTGAAGGCCGCGACCGGCGAGATCGTGTCCGCCGAAGAGCTTGGCGGGGCCGACGTCCACACGCGCGTTTCCGGCGTGGCCGACCACTTCGCGCAGGACGACCGCCACGCCCTCGAGATCGCGAGGCGCATCGTCGGCAATCTCAACGGCGTGAAGCGCATCGAACTCGCATTGCGCGAGCCGCGCGAGCCGCTGCACCCGGCGGAAGAACTACATGGCGTGATTCCGACGGACGCCCGCAAGCCCTTCGACGTCCGCGAGATCATCGCGCGCATCGTCGACGGCAGCGAACTCGACGAGTTCAAGCAGAACTACGGCACGACGCTCGTCTGCGGCTTCGCGCATCTCCACGGCTACCCCGTCGGGATCGTCGCGAACAACGGGATCCTCTTCTCGGAATCCGCGCAGAAGGGCGCGCACTTCATCGAGCTGTGCTCGCAGCGCGGCATACCGCTCGTGTTCCTCCAGAACATCACGGGGTTCATGGTCGGGAAGAAGTACGAGGCGGGCGGCATCGCGAAGGACGGTGCGAAGATGGTGACGGCCGTCGCGTGCGCGAAGGTGCCGAAGTTCACCGTGATCATCGGCGGCAGCTTCGGCGCCGGAAACTACGGCATGTGCGGCCGGGCCTATTCGCCGCGGTTTCTCTGGATGTGGCCCAACGCGCGCATCTCGGTGATGGGCGGCGAGCAGGCGGCGAGCGTGCTCGCGACCGTGCGCCGCGACGGCATCGAGGCGAAGGGCGGTACGTGGACCCGCGAGGAAGAGGACGCCTTCAAGGCCCCGATCCGCGCGCAGTACGAAACCCAGGGCCATCCCTACTACGCCAGCGCGCGGCTGTGGGACGATGGGATCATCGATCCGGCGGACACCCGAACGGTGCTTGCGCTGGGGCTTTCGGCGGCGCTCAACGCCCCGATCGAGCCCACGCGGTTCGGCGTGTTCCGCATGTAGCAGACGAGGGCGCGGGCGAGACGATGGTCGACAAGAAAGGCGAGACCCGGGGGCTGCCCCCGGCCGAAGTGGACGTCGCGAACCTGAAGAACATCGGGCCGCAATCCGCGAAATGGCTCGCGGCCGTCGGCATCCACACCCGCAAGGACCTCGAGGCCGCGGGTGCCGTGAATGCGTTCCGGCTGATGAAGAGCCACGGCTACAACGTGACGCCCGTGATGCTGTACGCCCTCCAGGGAGCCCTCATGGACCTCCACTGGAACCGCCTCCCCGGCAAGCTGAAGGACGACATCCGAGCAAAGGCCCGCGCCGATGAGTGAACTCCGCCACATCCGCTGCACCACCGCCCCGACGGGCGTCGCGACGCTGACGCTCGATCGCCCCGAGGTGCATAACGCCTTCGACGACGCGTTGATCGCCGAGCTGACCGGTGCGCTCCACCGGCTCGATGCCGATCACGCCGTGCGCGTCGTCGTGCTCGCGTCGAACGGCCGCAGCTTCTCCGCTGGCGCCGATCTCGGCTGGATGAAGCGCATGGCGAACTACACCGAGTCCGAGAACCTGAGCGACGCGCTGCGCCTCGCCGATCTCCTGCACACGCTCGATCGCATGCACAAGCCGACGATCGCCCGCGTGCAGGGCTCCGCGTTCGGTGGCGGTGTCGGCCTCGTCGCGTGCTGCGACATCGTCGTCGCGGCGCGCGAGGCACAGTTCTGCCTGTCCGAAGTGCGGCTCGGGCTGATCCCCGCGACCATCAGTCCGTACGTCGTGCAGGCCATCGGCGCACGCGCGTCGCGGCGTTACTTCATGACCGCGGAGCGCTTCGGCGCGGACGAGGCGCGTCGCCTCGGGCTCGTGTCGGAAGTCGTCGATGCCGACGCCCTCGATGCGACCGTCGCGAAGTTCGCCGAGCAGCTGCTGATGGGCGGGCCGCATGCGCTGGCTGCTTCGAAAGACCTCATCTCGACCGTCGCCGACAAGCCGATCGACGCGTCGCTCATGGAGATCACGGCGCACCGCATCGCCCACACGCGCGCCAGCACCGAAGGGCGCGAAGGCGTGATGGCGTTCCTCGAGAAGCGGCGGGCCGCTTGGCTGCCGTGATGTCGATGGTCGTTCACGAATCGTCGTCCGCGGTGCGCCGGATGCGACGCCGCCGCGTCGTTGGCGATGCGTCCGGCGCCGCTTCGACGACGCCTGCAGTGATCCGCGCGCCGCGCAGTGCCGCACCTGTCCACGCTGCGCCGGTTGCAGCCACCACCCGTTCCGGTCTCTCCTGATGTTCGACAAGATCCTCATCGCCAACCGTGGCGAGATCGCCTGCCGCGTCGCGCGCACCGCGCGTCGCCTCGGCATCCGCACCGTCGCTGTCTATTCCGAGGCCGATGCGCGTGCGCTGCACGTCGCAGCCTGCGACGAGGCCCACTGCATCGGGCCCGCGCCCGCGCGCGAAAGCTATCTCCGCAGCGATCGCATCCTCGAGGTGGCGCGCGCAACGGGCGCCCAGGCCATCCATCCCGGCTACGGATTCCTGTCGGAGAACGCCACGTTCGCCGCGGCCTGCGCCGAGGCCGGTGTCGTGTTCATCGGCCCGCCCGCGGACGCCATCCGCGCGATGGGGTCGAAGAGCAATTCGAAGGCGCTGATGGAAGCCGCGGGCGTGCCGCTGGTGCCCGGCTACCACGGCGAGGATCAGGCGCCCGCACTGCTCGCGCGCGAAGCCGATCGCATCGGGTATCCGGTGCTGATCAAGGCGTCGGCCGGCGGCGGCGGCAAGGGCATGCGCATCGTGGGCGAGCCCGGCGAGTTCGGGGCGGCGCTTGCATCGGCACAACGTGAGGCAGCCGCATCGTTCGGCGACGACCGCGTCCTCGTGGAGCGCTATCTCATGCGTCCGCGCCACGTCGAACTGCAGGTCTTCGCCGACCGCCACGGCAACTGCATCCACCTCTTCGAGCGCGACTGTTCCGTGCAACGCCGCCACCAGAAGGTCCTGGAGGAAGCCCCCGCACCCGGCATGACCGCGCAGCGACGTCGCCTGATGGGGTCCGCGGCCGTCGCCGCCGCACGTGCCGTCGGCTACGAAGGCGCGGGCACCGTCGAGTTCATCGTCGATGCGTCGGGCGAGTTCTTCTTCATGGAGATGAACACGCGGCTGCAGGTCGAGCATCCCGTCACCGAGATGATCACGGGCCTCGATCTCGTGGAGTGGCAGCTGCGCGTCGCGGCCGGCGAACCGCTGCCACTCGCGCAGGACCAGGTCGAGATCCGCGGCCACGCCATCGAGGCGCGCGTGTACGCCGAAGATCCGGCCCGCGGATTCGTCCCGTCGATCGGTCGGCTCGCGCATCTGCGCGAACCCGCGGCGTCCGCGAACGTGCGCGTCGACACCGGCGTGCGCGAGGGCGACGACATCGGCGTCCACTACGACCCGATGATCGCGAAGCTCGTCTGCTGGGACATCGATCGCGACGCCGCGCTGCGCCG
>CAUJJX010000065.1 GCA_963205165.1 Pseudomonadota bacterium
CGATCGAGCAGAGCAGCGGGATCGAGCAGGTGAACCAGGCGATCACGCAGATGGACGAGGTGACGCAGCAGAACGCGGCGCTGGTGGAAGAGGCGGCCGCGGCGGCGGAGAGCCTGGAAGAGCAGGCGGTGGCGCTGGGCGCGGCGGTGTCGCAGTTCAAGCTGGAAGAGCAGGCGCGGCAGGTGCGCAGCCCGCGGGTGGAGCGCACCGAACGCATCGAACGCGTGGAGCGGCGCGGACCGAACCGTGCGACGAACGTGTCGCGGATGCCGGCGCAGGCCGCGCGCCCGGCGCCGACGGAGGGGGCCCCGGCACGCGGCAGCTCGCGCGTGGTGGGCGGCCGCGATGCCGAACAGGAGTGGGAAGAGTTCTGAACGATGGTGCCTGCTCGGTCGTCGCGACCGGCAGGACGGTGGATGTGCCGGTGTGTGCGATTCGCACTGCCGTGATGGAACGAATGTGAGGAGATGCTTGTGGCCCTGAAGAATGCTCGCGACGACTCGGACGTGCCGATCGATGCGTCCCGCGAGTTCGAATACACGCAGGCCGACTTCGAACTGGTCCGGAAGCTCATCTACAAGCGCGCGGGCATTTCGCTCGCTCCGGTCAAGATCGACATGGTCTACAGCCGGCTCGCGCGGCGCTTGCGGGCGCTGGGCATGTCGCGCTTCAAGGACTACCTGACGTATCTCGAGACGGGCGCCGGCGAGTCCGAGTGGGAGTCGTTCACGAACGCGCTCACGACGAACCTCACGTCGTTCTTCCGCGAGGAACACCATTTCAAGGTGCTCGCCGAGCACCTCGCCGCGCGTCGCGGGCGCCGGCTGTCGATCTGGTGCTGCGCGGCGTCCACGGGCGAGGAACCGTACTCGATCGCGATGACCGCCATCGAGGCGCTCGGCGCGAACGCGCAGGTCAGCATCCTGGCGACCGACCTCGACACGCAGGTGCTGGAGAAGGGCCGGGCGGGTGTCTATCCGGTCGAGCGCGTGGACCGGATGTCGCCGGAACGTCTCCGCCGCTTCTTCATGCGCGGCACGGGTGCGCAGGAAGGCTATGTGCGCGTGCGGCCGGAGCTGCAGTCGATGATCACCTTCCAGCAGGTGAATCTGCTTGCGAATCCGTGGGCCGTGCGCGGACCGTTCGATGCCGTGTTCTGCCGGAACGTGATGATCTATTTCGACAAGCCGACGCAGGCGGGAATCCTGCGCCGGTTCGTGCCGCTCATGGCGCCGGATTCCCTGCTGTTCGTCGGACATTCGGAAAGCCTGTTCCACGTGGCCGATGCGTTCAAGCTGCGTGGCAAGACCGTCTACGAACTCGCCAGACCGGAGTCCGTGCATGTCGCATGACGCGGTGGCGAAGGCGCAGGCCACCAACTTCTATTTCGATCGCGGATTCAACTGCCAGGCCGTCAAGATCCTGCCGGGCGAGTTTCACGTGACCGATCGGGACATGCTGCTCGTGACGACGCTCGGGTCCTGCGTGGCGGCGTGCATCCGCGACGTGAAGAGCGGCATCGGCGGCATCAACCATTTCATGCTTCCCGAAGGCGGCAGCACGGATTCGGCCGCACCGGTGTCGTTGTCCGCGCGCTACGGCACGTTCGCGATGGAAGTGCTGATCAACGAACTGATCAAGCTCGGTGCGCGCCGGACGCATCTGGAGGCGAAGGTCTTCGGCGGTGGCAATGTACTGAAGGGCATGACGATCACGAACGTCGGCGAACGCAACGCGCAGTTCGTGAAGCAGTTCCTCGCGCTCGAGAGCATTCCGATCGCGGCGATGGACCTGATGGAAGACTATCCGCGGAAGGTCTACTTCTTTCCGCGTACCGGACGAGTGCTGGTGAAGAAGCTGCGCTCGCTGTCCAATGACACGATTGCAAGCCGCGAGTCCGATTACGCGCGGCGGCTCGTTCGTGCCCCTGTTGCGGGTGATGTGGAGTTGTTCTCATGAATACGTCCGAGTCGGCAGCACATCGGAAGAAGATCAAGGTCGTCATCGTCGACGATTCCGCTCTCGTGCGGACGTTGCTCAAGGAGATGCTCGATTCGGCCCCGGACATCACGGTTGTCGGTGCTGCCGCGGATCCGATCGCGGCGCGCGAGATCATCCGGACCACCGATCCGGATGTCATCACGCTGGATGTCGAGATGCCCCGCATGGACGGTCTCGAATTCCTGTCACGGCTGATGCGCCTCAAGCCCACGCCCGTCGTGATGGTCTCGTCCCTCACGGCCCGCGGATCCGAGGTGACACTGAAGGCGCTCGAACTGGGCGCCGTCGATTTCGTCGCGAAGCCGCGGATCGGCATCCAGGAAGGCCTGAAGGAGGCCAGCCGGGAGATCGTCGAGAAGGTCCGGATCGCGGCGTCGGCGCGCGTGCGTCGACATCAGGTGCTCGACGTGCCACCGTCACTGACTGCCGATGCTGTCCTGCCTGCTGCGACGCTGTCGCGTGTGTCGGCTACGGAGAAACTCATCATCGTGGGCGCAAGCACCGGAGGGACGGAAGCCATCAAGGCGTTCCTGATGGGGCTGCCGCCTGCGTGCCCCGGCGTCCTGATCACGCAGCACATGCCTGGCGCGTTCACGAAATCGTTCGCGCAACGGCTCGACAGCGTCTGTCGCATCTCCGTCAAGGAGGCCGAAGGTGGCGAGCGGGTGCTGCCTGGGCACGCCTACATCGCGCCCGGTGACTACCATCTGCTCCTCGCGAGAAGCGGTGCGAACTACGTGACGGAGTTGTCCGATGCGCCGCCGGTGAATCGACATCGGCCCTCCGTGGATGTGCTGTTCCGCTCCGCAGCGAACGTGGCCGGCAAGAACTCCATCGGCGTCATCCTGACCGGGATGGGCAAGGATGGTGCGGCGGGCATGCTCGAGATGAAGCAGGCCGGGGCCTACACGCTCGCCCAGGACGAGGCGTCGTGCGTTGTGTTCGGCATGCCTCGTGAGGCGATCGCCGTCGGCGCCGTCGACGAGGTGGTCGCACTGAAGGACATGGCAGCGCGAGTGATGCTGCGCGCCGGCGCCGATCGCGCCGTGCGGGTCTGAGAACGAATTTTCTATCGAGTATCCCCGCGAGGGGGTGCCATGACTGGAGGGAATGCAAATGCAGACGCAGGTTCTGACGTCCGGAAACACCGCCACCATCAAGCTGGCCGGCCGTTTCGATTTCAACGCACACCGCAGTTTTCGGGATGCCTACGAGCCGCAGCTCGGCAATGCCGACGTGAAGGAATTCCAGATCGATTTCGGGCAGGTGGACTACGTGGACAGCTCGGCGCTCGGCATGCTGCTGATGTTGCGCGAGAAGGCGCAGACATCGGCCAAGACCGTCGCCCTGGTGAACTGCAAGGGCACGGTCAAGCAGGTACTCGACATCGCAAACTTCGGAAAGCTGTTCCAGATGCGCTGATCGTCAATCAGCATTTTCATCGCATTTGGTGCATCGCAAGTCTTGGAGTACGGCGGGCTTTCCGCTAGAATTCGGTTTCCTTAGGCGCGTAGCTCAGCTGGTTAGAGCACCACCTTGACATGGTGGGGGTCGTTGGTTCGAGTCCAATCGCGCCTACCAATTTCCTCGTTTTGCTTCAGTGCGTTGCGCGATTCCTGCGGCGCGCTGGGGCAAATCAGGGGCAAATTGGATTCCATAGCTGCCTGCAGCAGCCTCCTCTCGGTCCCGCGATCGGCCCCTTCGATCCAGCGGGCGTAGACCTCGAGGAGCATCTTCACCGAGTGCCCGAGCTGGAGCGCGATGTAGGCGGGGTTCACCCCGCGCATCAGCGCCACCGTCGCGTACGTGTGCCGGGTGCAGTAAGACCGCCGGGCACGGATCCCCAGTCGACGTAGCGCCGGGCGCCAGTAGTGGTCCCGCTGGCTGCGCTCGTCGTGCCATGGCCGCCCTGTGACGGGGTTCTCGAAAATGTTCCACTCCTCGCCGTCGTCCGTGCGCTTCATGAACGTACGTGGCTTCATGACTGCCAGGGCTTGCGGCGCCAGCCCGACCAGGTCGACATCTCGCATGGCGTGGGTCTTGGACCCCTCGCGCTCGGTTCCCCGGAACGTCCGGACCCGCTGAACGCGGATCGTGCCGGCCTGGACATCGATGTCGCTCCACCGGAGGGCGATGATCTCCTCGGGGCGCATGCCGGTGAAGAACGCGAAGGCGTAGTACGCCCAAACCCGCTCGTCGTAGTGCTTCCGAAGGTCCGCGAGGATCCGATCGCGCTCGTCCGCCGTCAGCGGGTCGGGAAGACGTCGAACGACCGGGCGGTTCTCGATGCCGGCCATGGGGTTGTCGAGCGCACGCCGGCCGCGATACTCCAGGGCGAAGATGCCGCGAAGGGCGATCAGGGCATTGTTGTGGCGCTTCGGGCTGGACCAGTCGTGGCTCCCGACCTTCGCGGCCAGGACCTGGTGTGTCAGCTCGGCCACCGGGGTTTCGGTCCCGAGTAGTTTCTTCCAGAGGCGGACGGCGCCAGCGTATTGGTCGCGCGTGGCATCTTCCAGCTGGCCCTGTGCCTGAATCCAGAGGTCGGCCAGGTGCCCGAAGGTGCTGGGACGGGCCACGTCGTCGGACTGTGCGCGGGGCGATTCTGGGAAGAAGTCCGCGTAGCGGAAAGTCCCCATCGCGATCCGGCGTCGGATCTCGTCGACCAGCCGTTCCGCGTGCTTGCGGTTTGGCGGCGTTGGTGGGAGGTCGAGCGTCTCGCGAACACGCTGCCCTCGATACTGGAAGCTGACCCGGATCGAGCTCTCTCGAAGCTCTACACCGGTACCCGGTCGCCCTCGACCCATCGCTCGTACCCCTCGAGATCCATCTGGATGTGCCCGTCTGGCGCGCGGCGATACTGCTTCCCCTCGATCCAGACACCGTCCTCAATCTTGCGCCGAACCGCCTTGTCGGAATAGCCGGTGAGGGCGCAGAAAGCGGGGATCAGGATGTAGCGGACGGGGCGGGTCATGGTTGCACCTCTTCGATGAAACAGTCTGAATCCGGATCAAGGGCGCTGTTCTGCCCCCTGTCATGCTGGCTCGGTCACTCGATTCGCGAACAAGTTTTTCTGGTGGTCCGTGTTTCATGGACGGATACCGGCAGTTCACCTTGCCCGCTTGCTCGCCCCAGTCTTCTGGCGTGTTGGCACGCGAAGCCGAAGTGGCGCCACAGGATGTAGATACGTAATCCAGCAGTCGTTTGTCCGCTGCTTCGAAATTCGAGCAACGAGAGCTTCGAAATTCGAGCAACGAGACGAGCCCTGGGTCTCGCCCGCTTCTACCGGCTGTGCGGTGTACCGGGATCGAGCTCAGACAGCCGGATGCGGTTGGGGATGGCTGCTTCCCCACCGCCGCGCGTTGCGTGCGTGAGAGGCGCCGCCCGCACGGCCGTGGATAAGTCTGAGCGCAGGGTCTCGACGTGGCTCGCGTCTTCTGCTCGATTGATCGACAGACGCGAAGTCCTGACGATGAAGGGCCCGGCATCTGTCGGGGCGTCCTATAAGCCGCCCGGGGTCTGGGCGACTGGCGATCCTTCCGAAGGTCTCGCCGCCCCATCGGTTGTTAGCAGTGCTAACAGGATTCGCCTCATCGGTATGCGGTCGCCTGCGACGAGACTAAACGGCACAAGGCCTCGGGATGTTGTAAAAACACCCCACTTATGAATAAATGGAGCGTATTGGAAACATCCGATCGAAACATGGACACCACAACCCAAACCGAACGCGTCCTCGGGCTCGTGCAGAGCAGAGGCATGGTGCGCCCGAAGGATCTCGCGGATCTAGGCATTCCCAGCGTCGTTCTGACGAGACTGGCGGCGGATGGCAGGATCGAGCGCGTCGGCCGAGGTCTCTACCGAGTGCCCGGTCGAATGCCGACGGAAACCGAGAGTCTGGAGTTGCTTGCCATCAAGGCGCCGCGAGCGGTGTTCTGCCTCCTGACGGCTCTGCAGGTTCACGAACTGACGACCCAGTTGCCGAGGCAGGTCTGGATCGCCATGCCGCGCGGCAGCCATGCCCCGACTATCGAATACCCACCCGTGAGAGTGCTTCAGTTCAGTGGCGACGCGTATGCCGAGGGTGTCGAGATCATCGTACGAGACAGCGTCTCTCTGCGTGTGTACGGCGTCGCCAAGACCGTGGCCGATTGCTTCAAGTATCGGAACAAGATCGGACTGGACGTGGCACTGGAGGCTCTCAAGGCGGCTCGTTCGACAGGCAAGGTGACGGCCGATGATCTCTGGCGATTCGCGAAGATCTGCAGAGTCGCCAACGTGATGCGTCCGTATCTCGAGGCACTCGGATGAGCAAGGATCTCGGCGCCTCGGTCCGCGCACGTCTGCTCAACATCGCCAAGGAACAGGGCGCGGACTTCAACCAAGTGCTGGTGCGTTTCGCTCTGGAGCGGCTCTTGTACCGGCTGAGCCAGTCGGAGCACGCCGACCGGTTCCTGCTCAAGGGCGCACTGCTGTTCACGCTCTGGTACGACATGCCGCACCGGTCCACCCGGGATGCCGA
>CAUJJX010000066.1 GCA_963205165.1 Pseudomonadota bacterium
GTCGACGATCGGCAGTCGCCGGGGGGGCGGAAACGTAGACGCCACCCGAAGGTGGCGTGATCGTCTGAGTAGGGCCTGTTCACACTACGGATGCCAGATGCCTTGCCGGCGCGAACGCTTCGAGCAAGGCGCAAACCGCAGTCGGGTTGGACACCCGGCGAGGATTTGCAACGCGGATCGGAGCGTTCACGCCGGCAACCCGGAGGGAATGAACCTCTCGGCGCGCATGGCGGCGTTGTCCTTCTTGCCCGGACGTCCAGTCCGGGCTGCGTCGTCCGCCTTGCCCTGCACGCCGAGAGGTTCATTCGCACTGGCATCCGTAGTGTTAACAGGCCCTAGTCATCGCTGTCCGGTTCGTCGGGAAACAGCACGTCGTGGAAGCCGAAGTCGCGGAGATCGCGTATGCGCATCGGGTACAGGATGCCGTCGAGATGATCGCATTCGTGCTGCACGACACGCGCGTGGAAATCCGAGACGGTGCGGTCGATCGGCTTGCCGTACTGGTCGAAGCCCGTGTACCGGAGACGAAGATGGCGATGCACGAGCCCGCGCATGCCCGGCACCGACAGGCAGCCCTCCCAGCCCGCCTCCATCTCGCCGGACACCGGTTCGATCACCGGATTGACCAGCACCGTATAGGGAATCTCCTCGGCGTCCGGATACCGCGGACTGCGGAAGCCCCCGAAGATCACGACGCGCAGCCCGACACCGATCTGCGGCGCCGCGAGGCCTGCGCCGTTCAGCGCATGCATCGTGTCTTCCATGTCGTCGATGAGCGTGTGCAGCAACGGCGTGTCGAAGACCTCGACCGCGTGCGAACGCTCGAGCAGTCGCGGGTCGCCCATGCGAAGCACTTCACGAATGGCCATGGCATTCCACCAGATGTTCGAGGATGTTCCGGACACGTGCGAGCGCGTGCTCCATGACGGCGCGGATGTCGTCGAGCTGGATGCTGTCGCGGCTAGCTCCACGCCCGGCCGCATGGTTCGCCACGACGGCGATCGCCGCGTAGGCGAGATCGAGTTCGCGGGCGAGGGCCGCCTCCGGCATGCCGGTCATGCCGACCATCGTCGCGCCGTCACGCTCGAGTCGATCGATCTCCGCGGCGGTCTCGAGGCGCGGCCCCTGGGTCGCTGCGTAGACGCCCTGCGGCACGAGCACCTCGCCGGCCGACGCACCCGCCGCCATGATTTCCGCGCGCAGCGCCCCATCGTACGGATGGGTCAGGTCGACGTGCGTGACCGGCTGGTCCGGGCCTTCGAAGAACGTGCTCTTCCGGCCCCACGTGTAGTCGATGATCTGGTGCGGCACGGCGAGCGTCCCCGGACCGAGTTCGGGCGTGATGCCACCCACCGATGCGATCGACACGACGGCATGTGCGCCCTCCTGGCGAAGCGCCCAGAGATTCGCGCGGTAGTTCACCTGGTGCGGTGCGATCGTGTGACCGTAGCCGTGCCGGGCGACGAACACGACGTCGCGTCCGCGGATGCGCCCGAACGTGAGCGGCCCCGAGGGTTCGCCGAACGGCGTGCGCACGACCTGGCGCCGACTGCCTTCGAGATTGGCGAGCTGGGCGAGCCCCGTGCCGCCGATGATGCCGAGTACCGGAACCAACGGATCAGTCCTCCTGGTTGACGGCGTGGATCGCCGGGAGATTGCGCCACGCGCCGTGGACATCCATGCCGAAGCCGAAGACGTAGCGATCCGGCACGTGCACGCCGACGAAGTCCGCGCGAACGGGTTTGTCCTGCGCGAGCTGCTTCTCGCAGAACACCGCACAGAACACTTCTGCCGCGCCGGCCTCGATCAGCGCCACGCGGATCGCGGCCAGCGTGTGACCTTCGTCGAGGATGTCGTCGAGCACGAGCACCGTGCGACCGCGGACGTCCTGCGTCGGACGCACGCGCCACTCGATGCCGCCGCCGGACGTCGCGCCCCGATAGCGCGTCGCGTGGATGTAGTCGAAGTCGAGCGGGAAGCCCAGCTGCGGCAGGAGCTGTCCGCAGAACACGACGCCCCCGCCCATGACGGCCAGCACGATCGGCATCCGCGATCCGAGTCGCGCCGTGATCTCGCCGGCCATGCGGGTCACGGCCGCCGCGACCTCGTCGGGACCGCAGACGAGATCCGAACGATCGAGGATCCGCAGTGCGGCTTCGCGCGACAGCGACACGATCAACCCGCCTTGCCGCGCATCAGTCCGGAAGCGAACGCGGAGAACTCCGCACCGACCTCGGGGTGCCGCATGCCGTAGACGAGGTTCGCCATCATGTAGCCGAGCTTGGAACCGCAGTCGTAGCGCGTGCCGGCGAACTCGAGCGCGAAGACGTCCTCGTGCATGAGCAGTTGCGCGATGCCGTCGGTCAGCTGGATCTCGCCGCCCGTGCCCTTGCCGATGCGCTCCAGGAAATCGAAGACCTTGCCGGTGAGGATGTAGCGACCGACGACCGCGAGGTCCGACGGTGCATCCGCGGGCCTCGGCTTCTCGACGATGCCGTCGAGCTTGTGGAGCTTCTCGCCGAGGCTCTTGCCGCGGATCACGCCGTACTTGTTGGATTCCTCCCGCGGGATCCGCTGCACGGCGAGCACCGACCGCTGCTGCTGCGCGTAGACGTCCACCATCTGCTCGAGCGTCGTCGGCTTCCCGTCGATGAGGTCGTCCGCGAGGATCACGGCGAACGGTTCGTCACCGACCACCGGCCGCGCGCAGAGCACGGCATGGCCGAGTCCGAGCGCTTCCGGCTGGCGCACGTAGATGCAGCTCACGTGCTTAGGCACGATGTTGCGGACGCTCTCGAGCAGCGCCGTGCGACCGCGCGATTCCAGCTCCTGCTCCAGCTCGAAAGCCTTGTCGAAGTGATCCTCGATCGAGCGCTTGTTGCGGCCCGTGATGAAGACCATCTGCGTCATCCCCGCCTCCACCGCCTCTTCGACGGCGTACTGGATGAGCGGCTTGTCGACGACCGGCAGCATCTCCTTGGGACTCGCCTTCGTGATCGGCAGGAAGCGCGTCCCCAGGCCCGCCACGGGAAACACGGCAGTCTTGATGGGTCCTTTCCTTGTCGGCATGGTGTTACTCCGTCGTCGATGGTGTTGCCTGGTGCAGCAGGGCCAGCAGGCCCGCCTGATCCAGGATCGGTATGCCCAGCGTCTGCGCCTTGTCGAGCTTGGAGCCCGCCTCCGCGCCGGCGACCACGTAGCCCGTCTTCTTCGAGACACTGCCCGCGACCTTGCCGCCGAGCGCCTCGATGCGTGCACCGGCTTCCTCGCGCGTGAGGTCCGGCAGCGTACCCGTGAGCACGAACGTGATGCCCGCGAGCGGCTGCGCCTCGCGCGGTGCGACCTCGATGGCCGGCCA
>CAUJJX010000067.1 GCA_963205165.1 Pseudomonadota bacterium
ATCGAGGATCGCACCGTTGCGCGTGGCGTCGGCCTGCAGGGCCTCGGTGAGCGGCGTCGAGATCCAGCCGGGAGCCACGGCATTCACCCGGATTCTATCAGCGGCATATGCGATGGCCAGCGACTTGGTCAGCTGCGCGACCCCGCCTTTCGAGGCGCTGTAGCCGGGCACGAGGCCGCCGCCGAAGAAGGACAGCATCGAGGCGATGTTCACGATCGCACCACCGTTCGTGGCGAGCTTCGGACGGGCCGCCGCGCAGCAGCGCATCGTGCCCGTGAGGTTCACGGCGAGCACCTGCTCGAACACTTCAACGCGATGCTCGTCGCCACGGCGGATGATCCCCGCGCAGTTCACGAGCACGTCGAGCCGGTCGAGGCCGGCAAAGACACGATCGACGGACGTGTCGTCGGTCACGTCGAGCAGGCGGGTCTCGAAGCCACGTCCGGCGGCGGCATCGAGCTCGGATTCGACGACGCCCGCGACGACGACGCGGGCCCCCGCGGCCGCGAGGCCGGTGGCGATGCCGAGGCCGATGCCGCTGGCACCGCCCGTGACGAGCGCGACGCGCCCGTCGAGAAAGGGTTGGAATGTGGACTGGATCATCGTGGCTTCGGTAACGGCGCGGGCGCGGGCCGGAAAGTCCGGCGCCGCGCCCGCGGGGTGGTTCGGGAAAGGGGGTTCGATCAGGCGTTCGTGCGGATGAACTCGCGGATGCGCGGATAGATCTGCTCGCGATAGCGGCGGCCGCTGAAGATGCCGTAGTGGCCGACGCCCGGCACGAGGAAGTGCTCGCGCTTCGCGTCCGGGATGTTCGTGCACAACCCGTGCGCCGCCTCGGTCTGGCCGACGCCGGAGATGTCGTCCAGTTCGCCCTCGATCGTGAAGAGCGCCGTCTGCGAGATCGCGGCAGGTTCGACGCGCTGATGGCGTACGTCCCACGTGCCGTTCGGTAGCGCGTGCTCCTTGAAGACGACGCGCAGCGTCTCGAGGTAGTACTCGGCGGCCATGTCGAGCACCGCGTTGTATTCGTCGTAGAAGCGGCGATGCGCCTCGGCGCTCTCGCCGTCACCCTCGACGAGGTGACCGAAGAACTCGCGATGGGCGTCGATGTGACGGTCGGCGTTCATCATGATGAAGCTCATGTGCTGCAGGAAGCCGGGATACACGCGGCGTCCGACGCCCGGGTAGTTCCCCGGGACGCGCTGGATCACGCGGCTCTCGAACCAAGCGAGCGGACGCCCCGTCGCGAAGTTGTTGACCGACGTCGGGCTGCGGCGCGTGTCGATCGGGCCACCCATCATCGTCATGCTGCGCGGCGCGACGGCGTCACCGTTCGCGGCCATCAGCGAGATCGCGGCGAGCACCGGGACCGTCGGCTGACAGACCGAGACGACGTGGACGTCCGGACCGAGGAAGCGGATGAATTCCTGGACGTACTCGATGTAGTCGTCGAGGTGGAAGTGCCCTTCGCTCACCGGGACCATCCGCGCGTCGAGCCAGTCGGTCACGTAGACGTCGTGCTCCGGCAGCATCGTGCGGACGGTGTCACGCAGCAGCGTCGCGTGGTGGCCGGACAGCGGCGCGACGACCAGCACCCTGGGGTCCTGGCGCTTCTTCGTGTCGCGCCTGAAATGCAGCAGGTTGCAGAAGGGCTTCGCGATCGCGGGCTCGATGGTCACGGCGACGGTCTTGCCGTCGACGACCGTCTCCGGGATCGCCCAGCCCGGTTTCTCGTAGCGCCGGATCAACCGGGTCGCGAGTTCGTTGGCCGCGGCGAACGACCGCGCGTAGGGCGTGTGGGCCCAGATGCTGTGGGGCTGCGTGAAGAAGGCCTGATTGGCGGACGCCAGTGCCTCGAACGGTGCGAGCAGGGCGTGTTGCATTTCGTGCAGTGCATACAGCATGGGACATGGCCTCCAGTAGCGTGCTCGCCGGGACTTCCGTGGCGGGCACTGCGAATCCGTTTTGCTACAGGGTGTTACCAAACTTCGAACGGCGAAAGCCTGCTGCACTTTAAAGACCGCCGCGAACCGCCGTCAAGGTGATGCAGTGCGGCAAAGCCGGACACGGAACCTCCAGCGCAAGGGCCGGGCCCGGTCCGGAGGCCGCCAGCCGGCATCACCCGACGGGATGCGCCGGCGCTACGCGTGCAGCGGCAGATCGTCCATCGCACCGAGCTGCTCGCGCAGTTCGAGGACGTGGTCCTGCCAGTAGCGCTGCGTGTGGAACCACGGGAAGCTCGCCGGGAAGGCCGGGTCGTCCCAGCGGCGCGCGAGCCACGCCGCGTAGTGCATGAGGCGCAGCGTGCGCAGTGCCTCGATCAGCAGCAGCTCGACGCGATCGAATTCGCGGAAGGTCTCGTAACCCTCGATCACGGCGGCGAGCTGGCGTTCGCGGCTCTCGCGGTCACCGGAGAGCAGCATCCAGAGATCCTGGACGGCCGGGCCCGTCACGGCGTCGTCGAGATCGACGAAGTGCGGACCGCCGTCGGTCCAGAGCACGTTGCCGGCGTGGCAGTCGCCGTGGATGCGCAGCGATGCCACGGTGCCGACGTGATCGAAGCACGCCTCGACGGCGTCCAGCGCCTGTTCCGACACGCTGCGATACGCGGGTTCGAGGTCGGCCGGGACGAAGCCGCCGGACAGCAGGAAGTCGCGGGATTCGCGACCGAGCCGCGCGATCGTGAGGCGTTCGCGCTGCCGGAACTTCCCGCGTGCACCGACGACGTGCAGCCGCGCGATGAAGCGTCCCATCCACGTGAGCACGTCGGCACTGTCGAACTCGGGGGCGCGTCCGCCGTGCCGCGGCCAGAGTGCGAACCGGAATCCGCCGGACTCGTGGAGCGTGCGGCCGCCGTCTTCCAGTGGCGCGACGACCGGCACCTCGGCCTTCACGAGTTCGCGGGCGAACGTGTGTTCCTCCAGGATCTGCGCGTCGGTCCAGCGGGCGGGGCGATAGAACTTCGCGATGACCGGCGGGGCGTCCTCGATGCCGACCTGCCAGACGCGGTTCTCGTAGCTGTTCAATGCGAGCAGGCGACCGTCGCAGAGTCGGCCCGTGCTCTCGACGGCACCGAGGATGGTGTCCGGGTCGAGTCGGGAGAAAGGGTGCGCGTTCGCGGGGATCGTCATGGCCGGATTCTATCGGGTGCATGGTAGTGTCCGGCGTCCTGTTTTCCCGGAGTCCGCCATGAAACGAATCGTCTCCGTCGCCCTCTCGTCCGCCTGCCTCGCGATCGCCTGCCTCGCCGGCATCGCGCACGCCGACGAACCGCGTACCGCGGACTGCCGTCCCGGCATCGAGATGCACGACGCGATGATCGCGTCCGACACGCCCGGCATCTCCCTGTACGTCCGCAACAAGCGCCCGGCCTGCCCGCGCGCGGATCAGGCGTCGCGGGTCCTGCTGTACGTGCACGGCGCGACGTATCCGTCCGAAACGGCGTTCGACCTCCCGCTCGACGGCATGTCGTGGATGGACTTCATCGCGCGCCACGGCTGGGACGTCTGGCTCGTCGACCTGCGCGGCTACGGCCGCAGCACGCGCCCCGCCGAGATGGACCGCCCCGGCACCGAGAACCCGCCGATCGTCACGACCGATGTCGCGATCCGCGACGTCGCGGCGGCCGTCGCGCACGTCCGCCAGCAGACCGGCGCGAAGCAGGTCGCGCTGATCGGCTGGTCGTGGGGCACGACGATCATGGGCGGCTACGCGGCCGCGCATCCGGACGAGGTCTCGAAGCTCGTGCTCTACGCGCCCGTCTGGCTGCGCACGACGCCGTCGCCGCTGGCCGGCACCGGTCCGCTGCCGGCATATCGCACCGTCCCCCGGGACGCCGCGAAGAAGCGCTGGCTGAACGGCGTCCCGGCGGACAAGGCCGCCGACCTGATCCCCGAGGGCTGGTTCGAGGCGTGGGCCGACGCGACCTGGGCGACGGACCCGCTCGCCGGCGGCACGGGGCTGCTGCGCGCACCGAACGGCGTGCTGCACGACATCCGCACGTTCTGGCTCGCGGACAAGCCCACGTACGACCCGTCGAAGATCACGGCCCCGACGCTCATCGCCGTCGCCGAATGGGACCAGGACACGCCGACCTACATGGCGCACGCCGTGTTCGGCAAGCTCACGTCCGCGCCGTGGAAGCGCCTCGTGACGATCGGCGAGGGCACGCACACCGTCGTGATGGAACGCAACCGCTCGCAGCTCCTGCGCGAGGTGCAGCTGTTCCTCGACGAGAGCGCCCCGCGGTAGGACGCAACGAGTCCGGACGCATCGCCGTCGCGAAGCGTCCGGACTCCGACGCGACGACGGTTCGAGGCGCGAGGCAGCGCGGCCCCGGAAACGCCCGATCGATCGCGGGCATCCGCGGCCCTGACCTCGCCAGCGACCGTCGCACGAATCCGCCGTCAACCGGATCACCGCCTCCCACCGTTCAGTGAGTCCCCGACCGGCCCGCGCCCTGCGCGATTCCCCGGCAGCGCGCACGCCGCATCGACCCGCCGCGCCCGATCATCCCTCCCCAGGAGCCGCCATGCGCCACACCTTCCCGCCCTTCGTCCTCGCCGCCGCGACGCTCGCGATCATCGGCACCGCCACGGCCGCCGAGCCGCTCGGCAACGCCCTCACGATCTACAGCAGCGCGCCCGCCGGCGCGATCTCGCCCGACCAGTACCGCCAGGGCTACGGCGGCAACGTGCCGGGCTACGCCGTCGTGCGCCACGAGCGCGCGATGGACCTCCCCGCGGGTCGCAGCGAGGTGCGCTTCACCGACGTCGCGGGGCTGATCGATCCGACGACCGTGTCGTTCCAGTCGCTGACCGATCCGGTCGGCACGCGCGTCATCGAGCAGAACTTCCAGTTCGACCTCGTCTCGACGGACAAGCTGCTCGCGAAGTTCGTGGACCGCCGGATCACCGTCGAGCAGGTCCGCGGCGAGGACACCGAGCGCTTCAGCGGCACGCTGCTCTCGACGGCCGGCGGCATCGTGCTGAAGCAGGACGACGGCACGGTCCGCACGCTGTCGCACCAGGCATCGGTCACGCTGCCGAGCCTGCCCGGCGGACTCATCACGCGGCCAACGCTCGTCTGGGATCTCTTCACGCAGCAGGCCGGCACGCACACGGCGCGCGTCGCGTACCAGACGACCGGCATCACGTGGTGGGCCGACTACAACCTCACGTACGCCGACAAGTCCGACGGCACGTGCCGCGTCGACGTCGGTGCATGGGTGAGCATCCTCAACCAGTCCGGCGCGAGCTATCCGGACGCGAAGCTCAAGCTGATCGCCGGCGACGTCCATCGCGCGCCGGCCGCGCCCGCGCCGAGCGTGAAGATGATGATGCGCGCCGACGCGATGGCCGCCGCCGAGGCACCCGCGGGCTTCGAGGAGAAGGCGTTCTTCGAGTACCACCTCTACACGCTCGGACGTCCGACGACGCTGCCCGACCGCTCGACGAAGCAGATCGAACTCTTCCCGACCGCGAACGGCGTCGCGTGCGAGACGAAGCTCGTCTACCAGGGCGGCCACGATTTCGGCTACGGCGGCGAACCCTACGTCGACCGCTTCTTCGGCGCGCAGGGCAACCGCAAGGTGGAAGCGTGGCTCGAGGTGAAGAACGGCCAGGAGCAGGGACTCGGCGTGCCGCTGCCCGCCGGCCGGGTCCGGGTGAGCAAGCTCGATCCGGCGGACGGCTCGCTCGAATTCATCGGCGAGGACCGCATCGACCACACGCCGCGCAACGAGACGCTGCATCTCAAGCTCGGCAACGCCTTCGACGTCGTCGGCGAGCGCAAGCAGACCGACTTCCGGATCGACCTGGCGCGCAAGACGATGTCGGAGGAGATCGAGATCCGCATCCGCAACCGCAAGGCCGTGCCGGTGAAGGTGCTCGTGAAGGAGAACCTCTACCGCTGGACCAACTGGCGCATCGCGACGTCGACGCACACGTTCGACAAGCAGGACTCGCGGACGATCCTGATCCCGGTGTCTGCGGGCGCCGATCAGGAGGCGGTGGTGAAGTACACGGTGCGGTATTCGTGGTGACAGGCGGCGGGCCGGTCGCCCGCTGACTGCAACGCGCGACAAGGCGGGCTCGGTTCGACACATCGTCGAACCGAGCCCGTGCCGTTTCACCCCGGCAGCGCCAGCCGCTCCATCAGGTAACAGAGGCAGTCCTGCATGACGACGCGTTCGTCCCGCGTGAGCATCGCCGGCATCATCGGCAGCGCGAGCCGCAGCGTGGCCCCGTCGCGAACGAAGTACTTCGCGCTCACGTCGGCACCGGCATCGTCACGCGCCGACAGCCCCGCATCGCCGCGCACCTGCGCGAACGGCGTCCCCGCGGGCAGTTCCCGGAAGTTGTAGTGATCGAGGTCGGCGACGAACGCGATGTCCGCGTCGGCGCCGTCGAAACTCATCCCGTGACCGTGCGGCACCTTCACCGTCGCGACCGTGTGGAACAGGTGCACGTCGCCGTGCCGCACCGCGTGTGTCGGGATCGCGTCGAGATGCAGCGCGGCCTCGACGAAGTCCGCGGCGGCGATCACGCCGGACTCGTCGCCGGTGCGTCCGCACTCGCACGTCACCGCCGGGCACAGCGGGGCGAACGCCGCCGACTGCACGCCGAGCGGCTGGCGGAAGTACACGACGGTCCGGCAGAACAGGTTCGCGAGCTGGAGAAATTCCGGCGCGAGGCTGTTCACGCACGCGTAGTGCGGATTGAGTCCCGTGTTGTTGTGCAAGTCGATGCTCGCGAAGACATGGCGCTCGGCCATCGCATCGCGCACGCGCCGCATGATCGCGGCCTCGGGCAGCTGATCGTCGGGCGTGCCGGGCCACACGCGGTTGTAGTCGGGCGCGCCGTCCAGATGCCGCAGGCCGCGGCGCGCGGCGGACACGTTGCCGACGAAGAACGACAGCGCGCGCGGCAGCGGCGCATCGCCGAAGCGCTTCAGGACACGCTGGAGCGCACGCAGCCCGACGTCCTCGTTGCCGTGCAGGAGCGCGCTCACGAACAGCGGACGCGCATGGCGCCCCGGCAGGTGGACGAGCGTCGGACCCGCCAGGATCTCGTGGAGCCCGCGCGCGTCGGCGTCGAGGAATCCGTCGGGGACGAAGTCGATCTCGGCGGGCGCGGGGTCGGTCGTGGCATCCATTCGGTTCAGATCTTCCATTCGTGGACCGGACGGTCCGTGCGCTGCCGCGCGAGGTATTCGAGCGTGAGCCGGTGCGTGTCGCCGCCGAATGCGGCCGCAGCCCGTCGCTGCCAGTCCGCGCCGGTTCGACCGGTGCGCGCGCGTGCTTCCAGGATCGTCAGATGTCGGTCGGCTATGGCGCGATCGACACCGAGCCGGTCGAGCCCGATCGCGGCCGCAGGCAGCATCGTGTCGAGGATGAAGTCCGCGAGGCGCCGCGTCCCGCCGTCGACCCACGTGAACGGCGCATCGAGGCCGTGGCGTGCCGCTGCGTAGAAGTTGGCGTGCGCGACGTCGAAGGGCAGCACGGCCTCCGGCGGCGACGGGTCCGCGGCGAGCGCAGCGGCGAATCCGTAGAAGCCCGCGAGGTTCGCCATCATGTCGGCGATGGTCGTGCCGGCCGCCATCACGCGATGCTCGATCCGCAGGTGCGGCGTGCGCGCGTCGTCGAATCCGATCAGCGAACGGTTCCAGCGCCAGATCGTCCCGTTGTGCAGCCGCAGGTGCGCGAGTGCCGCAGGATCGTCGTCGAGCGCGAGCGGCAGCATCGGCGGAAACAGGTCGAGGTTTTCGCGGAAGTGCTGCGCCAGCGACCAGCCCGCGTAGCCGGTGCCGAAGTTCACGCGCGGCACCTGGCTGCGATAGCCCACCTCGAAACTGCCGATGCCGACGGCCTGCTCGAAGAGCGGCACGCGGGTCTCGTCCCAGAGATCGCGGCCGAACAGGAACGGCGAGTTCGCCGCGAGCGCGACCATCGGTGCAGACGCCAGGACCGACGCGTTGTAATACCGCGTCGCATCGTCCGGCGTGACCTGGAGATGCGCCTGCAGCGACGTCGTCCCGGCCTCCAGCATCACGTCGAGGTGCTCGCTTTCCAGGCGCTCCCGACCGTCGATCGCGAGCCGCGTCGGACGTCCGCGCCGCTGCCGCAGCACCTGCTCGTTGAGCGCCCTGTAGCGCGCCATGTCCGACATGTTGCCGGGCACGAGGTCGGCATCGCGCAGCGTCGGGAGGATGCCGATGGCGACGGGCGCGACGTCCATCGACGCCGCGACGGCGATGCAGTGCGCCCACGTCTCGCGCAGCTCGGCTTCGAGCGCGTCGAGCCCGCGACCCGCGATCGGCTGCGGCGACACGTTGAGCTCGATGTTGAAGCGCGCGAGTTCCGGCACGACGGTCGGCCGGTCGGCGGCCGCGAGGAAGGCCTCGTTCACCGGGGCCGGCGTGCCGTCGGGGTGCACGAGCCACGCTTCGAGTTCGAGCCCGACCACGGGAGGCTGCTGCGCGAACCGACCTTCGGCGAGCCACGTGCCGACGAGGTCGGTCTCGGCGCGCAGGCGGCGTTCGAACTGCTGGAAGTCGCGCTGGTGGAAGTGCTGCGCGACGATCTCCTGACCCATGGCGGGCTCCGGCGGGATGGACGGTTCCATTGCAGACCTGCCGCGGCGCGCGCGCGTTGCGGCAGATCAACGGGGCTCCGGAGGACCCGGGATTCGCGACGATGCGCCCACAGGACGAGTAGATACCGTGATCCGAGTCAAGGCGGGCAGCGTCGCATCGCGGAGCGACGCGGCCCGCCGGATCCTCGGGACTGGGCATTGCTCATTCCGTCACTCCAGCGAACGCTGGGGTCCAGCAGCGGACGTCGCTCCGGCCACCGCCGGACTGGATTCCAGCTTGCGCTGGAATGACGGGTCTAAGCATTCCCGTCGGATTAGGGCCTGTTAACACTACGGATGCCAGATGCGTTGCCGGCGCGAACGCTTCGAGCAAGGCGCAAACCG
>CAUJJX010000068.1 GCA_963205165.1 Pseudomonadota bacterium
TCCGCCGACGCAGAAGCCGAGCACGCCGGCCTGCCGGCTGTGCGTGGTCGCGAGGACGACGTCGAGCATGTCGAGCACGCCTTCGCGCACGTAGTCGTCCCAGGTGGCATCGCCCTGTCCGGGCCCGACGTTGCGCCACGAGACCATGAAGACCTCGAAGCCCTGCTCGACGGCGAAGCGCACGAAGGAATTCTCCGGACGCAGGTCGAGGATGTAGTACTTGTTGATGAACGGCGGGACGATCAGCAGCGGACGCGCCCGCAGCTTCGGCGTCGTCGGCGTGTAGTGGATCAGTTGCGCGAGCGGCGATTCGTGGATCACGTCGCCCGGCGTCGTCGCGAGATCGACGCCCACGCGGAACGCCGCCTCGTCGCTCATCGAGATCCGGCCGCGCGCGAGATCGTCCGCCCAGTGCGCGACGCCGCGCGCGACGGACTGCCCTTCGGTCTCGAACGCGCGTCGCAATGCGGACGGATTCGATCCGAGGAAGTTCGTCGGCGACACCGCATCGGCCCACTGGCGCAGCGCGAACGCGAGGCGTCGACGGTCGGTCGGCGACAGCTCGAGGACGCCCGGCAGCGCGTTTGCGAACTCGGTCCAGAGCGCGTGCTGTCGACGCAGCCAGCGGAACCATGGAAGCTCGTGCCAGGCCGGGTCGCGGAAGCGCGCGTCAGCGGGCGCGGCGTCGTCGGCGATCGATGCGTCGCCGAGGACCTGCTGCCACAGGGCGAACTGCCGGCTGTAGCGATCCTCGAGGAAGGTCCGGACGCGGTCCGGATCGGTGCGCAGGGCGTCGACGAGCCCGCCGAGCAGCAAGCGCGCATCGTCGATGCCGAGCGCGGCGAATGGCAGGAATGCCTCGAGAATGTCGGCGGCCTCCGGAGGAACGGTGGCGTCGGGACGGTCGGTGTCGGCCATTGGATCCGGAGGGGGCGCACGCCGCGGAGCGGCGGGAGCGCCCGATTGTCGAAGCGCGTGTGGAGGCGGGTCAAGCATGTACATCGTGGCGATCGCGTGGCTGTACGTCACGCTCCTGATGGCGGTGACGGAGCGCAACGTCGTGGCCGGCGTGATGACCTTCCTCGCGTACGGTTTCCTGCCGCTCGCGCTGCTGCTCTGGCTGCTCGGCGGTCCGCGGCGTCGACGGCGTCCTGCCGGTGGCGACGGGGATTCTTCGGGGGACAGCGACGCCAGCGGGCACGACCGTGCAAGTCCGTCGTCCGGAAGTCACGGCACGGCGAACTGCAGCAGCGGCGACGACTGAGCGGTCAGCAGCGCGCGCCGTCGATCCAGACGAGCGCCGCCATGCGTCCGCTCACGCGGTCGCGGCGGTGCGAGAAGAATCGCGCCGGATCGGACACGGTGCAGAGGTCCCCGCCGGACACGTTCCGGACGCCGGCCGCCGCGAGCCGCTGGCGGGCGAGACGATGGAGATTGCCGAGACACTTGCCGTCGCCGTGCGGCACGAACGCGTCGGCAGCGTCCGCGGATGCCGCCACGAACGCCGCGCGGACTTCGTCCCCGACCTCGAACGCGGTCGGTCCGATCGCGGGGCCGAGCCACGCGAGGAGGTCCGACGGATCGGTCGCGAGCGCGGCGACCGTGTTCTCCAGGATGCCTGCGGCGAGTCCGCGCCAGCCGGCGTGCGCCGCCGCGACGCGGGTTCCCGCGCGGTCGGTGAACAACACCGGCAGGCAGTCCGCGGTCTGCACGACGCACACGATGCCGGGCCGGTCGGTGTGGCTCGCATCGGCACGCTCCAGGTCGATCACCTGGAGCGCGTCGACCACGCGATCGCCGTGCACCTGCAGGAGCCAGCGCGGATCCGCCGGTAGGATCGAGCGCAGCCGCGCGCGGTTCTCGCGGACGGCGTCCGGATCGTCACCGACGGCGATGCCTAGGTTCAGCGTGTTCCAGGGCGGCACGCTCACGCCGCCCGCGCGGGTCGTCATCAACGCGCGGACGTTCGGCGGTGCCGGCCAGTCCGGGACGAGGCAGTCGTCGATCGAGAAGCTCACGGGGCCTCCAGCCGCGCGAGGAGTGCGGCGAAGTCGTCCGGCACCGGGGATTCCCATGCGAGCGTCTCGCCGGTGGCCGGGTGGACCAGTTCGAGGCGGCGGGCGTGCAGTGCCTGCCGCGGGAATCCGGCGAGGCGTGCCGCGAGCGCGGGCGCGACAGCCCGCGGACCGTAGACCGGATCGCCCAGTATCGGATGCTTGATGGACTCCATGTGTACCCGGATCTGGTGCGTGCGGCCGGTGTCGAGGCGGCATTCCACGAGGGTCCAGCCGGCACCGCCGCGGATCGGCCTGTAGTGCGTGCGTGCGGGTTTTCCGTGCGGCGTGACGGCCATGCGGGTCCGCTGGACACGGTGACGGCCGACCGGCGCGTCGACAGTCCCGATCGTCCGGACGTCGCCGTAGACGACCGCGAGGTAATGTCGCGATACGGAATGGTCCTGAAGCTGGCGCACGAGCGAGGTCTGCGCTTCCAGCGTGCGGGCCACCACCATGAGGCCGCTCGTTTCCTTGTCGAGCCGATGGACGATGCCGCCGCGGGGCAGGCCGGCGCAGGCGGGGCTGAGAGCGAGCAGGGCGTTCAGCAACGTGCCGCCCCAGTTGCCCGCCCCGGGGTGCACGACGAGCCCGGCGGGCTTGTCGATCACGAACAGGTGGGCGTCTTCGAAGACCACGTTCAGCGGGATCGCTTCGGGGAGGCTGCTGCTCACCTCGGGATCGAGCTCCGGGGTGAACAGCACGTGCTCGCCGCCCCAGACCTTGCGTTTCGGATCGCTGGTGTTGCCGTCCACAGTGACGCGGCCGGCCTCGATCCATTGCTTCAGGCGGCTGCGGGAAAACTCGGGAAACTCGCGGGCAAGCGCCTGGTCGAGGCGCATTCCGGAGCAGGAGGCGGGCAGGTGCGCGTCGCGCGCGGCCGCCGGGCTCGCGAGGCTATAATCCGGCGACTCATCATCGGTGAATTCCATGCGTAGAAGTTTAGCTGTGATCGCGGCAGTCCTCGTGCTTGCCGGATGCGGTGGAGGTACGGCCGTCAAGGATGCGAGCCGGGGCTGGAGCGTCGAGAAGCTCTATGCCGAGGCGAAGGCCGAGGCCGCCGCGGGCAACTACAAGCGCGCCTCCAACCTGCTCGAGAAACTGTCCGCCCGTTATCCGTACGGCAAGTACGCCCAGCAGTCCCAGCTGGAACTCGCGTACGCGTACTTCAAGGACCGCGAACCCGCATCGGCACTCGCCACGTGCGACCGGTTCATCAAGCTCTACCCGAATCATCCCAACGTCGACTACGCCTACTTCCTGAAGGGGCTGATCTCGTTCAACGAGGACCTCGGGATCGCCGCGCGCCTGACCGACCAGGACATGACCGACCGCGATCCGCAGGCGATGCGCGAGTCGTTCGATGCCCTCCAGGAGCTCGTGACGCGCTTCCCAGACAGCCGCTACACGCCCGACGCGCTGAAGCGGATGCAGTACCTCGTCAGCGCGCTCGCGTCGAACGAGGTCAAGGTCGCCGAGTACTACCTGCGTCGCCGCGCGTACGTGGCCGCCGTGAACCGGGCACAGTTCGCGATCGCGAACTACCCGCAGGCGCCCGCCCTCGAAGGCGCGTTCATCGTGCTGGCCAAGTCGTACCAGGCGATGGGCCTGACCGACCTCCAGCGCGACGCCGAACGGCTGCTGAAGCTCAACTTCCCGAAGTCGACGGCACTCGCCGAAGCGCGGGCGCAGGAAGCCAAGTCCTGGTGGCAGATCTTCTGACGGGGATTTCCGTTCCGGGCCCGGCCGCGCACGATCGGTGGTGAGGGCGGGCCCGATTCCACGACTTCACCAGTGATGGCGCGCTGCGTTGGCGAACGCGGCGCGAATCCGGACTTACCCGCCGTTCGCGACGAGCGTGGTCGTGACAGAGGGGGCCGCGGGTGTTGCGGTCGCGTCATTCCACAGGACGACCCGATTGCGGCCTGCGTGCTTCGCTTCGTAAAGCGCGCGGTCCGCCACCAGGATCAGGTCACGGGCCGACGCCACGTCGGTCATGGTCGCCACGCCGGCACTGAACGTCACGTGCAGGTCCACGCCGTCGGCGTCGTGCGTGACCCGGCCGAAATCGGCACACAGTTTCTCGAGTACGGCGAGCGCCGCCGGACCATCGGTGTCCGTCAGGACCACCGCGAATTCCTCGCCGCCGTAGCGGCCCACGATGTCGCTCTTCCGCAGGTTCTGCCGGAGGAACCGCGCGAGATTGCGCAGCACGCGGTCTCCCACGGGATGCCCGAAGCGATCGTTGATCCCCTTGAACTGGTCGATGTCGAGCATCGCGAACGACAGCGGATGCGACTGCCGCTGCGCCCGCATCGCCTCGACCTCGACGTACTGGTGCAGCCGCGAATGGTTGAGCAGCCCGGTGAGGCTGTCGTGCTGCATCAGCGCCGAAAGCGTGCGGTAGCGCTCGACGCGGGCGATGACGGTCGCGATGAGCTGCGACGCCTGCAGCGGCACCGGCAGCAGCGCGTCGCCGCCGACGTTCATCAGTCCGATCTGGCGATCGAGATTCCAGTGCTCCGACAGGAACACGACCGGCAGGCTCACGTACGACGGCATCTGGTGCACGACCTGCGCGATCTCGTCGCCGCCGCATCCGGGCAGCGTCAGCGAAATCAGCAGCAGCTCGGGATTGAAGTCGCCCAGCAGCGTCACGAGTTCCGCCGGATCGTGGACGAGGCAGACCTCCATCCCGACCTCGTGGAGCACGGCGCGGCACAGTTCGGCGCGCTTGATGTCGCCGTCGACGATCATCACGCGGTAGGGCTCGGGCGCGTCGCGCAGGGCGAGTGCGTCGAGCTTGTCGACGAGATCGGTGATCCGGACGGGTTTCTCGAAGAACGCGACGGCACCGGCCCGGACGCTCTCCACCCGGGACTGCACGTCGGCCTGGCTCGACAGGTAGATGAGCGGCGTCCGACCGGACGTCGCGCGCAGTGCCGCCGTCGGTGAGCGGCCCGGGGTGATGTTGAGCCCGGGCGCGTCGGGGTCGATCAGGATCGCGTACGGCTGCCGGCGCGCGACGGCAGCGGTCAGCCCGACCGTCGATTCGACGATCTCGATCCGGTAACCGAATGGCAGGAGTTGCGCCGCGAGCGATGCCGCGAGTGCGGGGTCGTGCTCGAAGACGTAGAGCACGCGGGGTGGCGCGCCGTCGGGGACGGCCGTGTAGGGCGCCTGCGGTTCAGCGACGCCTCGGGATGATGGAGCGGGATGTGGCTGCTCCGGAATGCCGGGAACGGCATCGGGGGACGGCGCTCTGGCACGAAGGTCGGCCAGCAGACCTTCGATCCGGTCGATGCTCGCGGGCAGGAGCGGTTCGGCGCGGGCGATCAGTGCGGTGAGGCAATCGGCGAGGCGGCGCGATGGCTCGGCGAGACGCGGCAGGCCCAGCACGCTGCACGCGGCATCGAAGCCGTGCGCGAGTCGTTGCAGCCCGACGAGGCGCTCGGTGCCGCCGCCCTCGGCGAGCACGGCATCCCAGCAGAGATCGATCTCCGCCAGCTTCCGTGGCAGCTCCTGGGCGTGGCGATCCGACAGCTCACGCAGCGCCTTGTTGTAGGCCTCCAACGCGTTCATCGACGATCCTGGAAACGGCAGCGGGCCGCGTTCCTCCGCAGGCGAATGGGGTCGGACAACATGTCGGTCGGACGATCCGCGGCGATCGGGCTGCCGCTGCGGGCGTCGGCTTGGCCGCGAGGCCCCGGGATGCCGGAGACGTGCGGGGTGTTACCGGACCTGCGGGACCTCATTCGCTTCGTGCCGTGCACGGGCCCCGATCGCGACATCGATCGCGCAGGGCCGGCGACGGCGACGAAGCCACGTCCGATTCGGGCCGCATTTTATCGGCCGCGAACAGCCCCGCGGCCCGCGTCCGCGAAAAAAGTCCCGCTGACCGACGGAGTCGCGTGTGGTACGACGCGGCGTCGAATCCGGTACTACGCGGCGTCGAATCCGGCCTCTTCCACGGCCGCCCGGAGCGCGTCGACGGGGGCGGTCGCGGCGTCGTGCTGCACGACGGCCCGGCCCTGTTCGAGGGACACCTCGGCGCTGGCCACGCCCGGCACGGCGCGCAGCACGCGCGTCACGGTCGCGACGCAGCCGCCGCAGGTCATGCCGCCGATGGTGAGGGTCGTCTGTTCCATGGGATCTCCGGGAAGGTTCTGGGGGAAGGGGCTTGCGAGGGCGACGGTCGCGTTCCGGCGAACGTCGTGTTCACTGGCCGTCGGTCTTGCGCGATGGTTTCCATCGTCGCAATTGCAACGCGTTGCCGACGACGCACACCGACGACAGCGCCATCGCGCCGCCGGCGACGACCGGATCGAGCCAGCCGAGCATCGCCGCGGGAATGCCGAGCACGTTGTAGACGAATGCGAAGAACAGGTTCTGGCGGATCTTGCGCATCGTCGCCCGCGACAGCTCGACGGCCATCGCGACGCCGCGCAAGTCGTCGCGGCCGAGCGTGATGTCCGCGGCCTCGATCGCGACATCGGTGCCGGAACCGAGCGCGATGCTGACGTCCGCCGTCGCGAGTGCCGGCGCGTCGTTGATGCCGTCGCCGGCCATCGCGACGATGCGGCCGTCGCCGCGGGCGCGGTCGATCGCGTCGGACTTGTCGTCGGGGCGCAGCTCGCCCTCCGCGTGCTCGATGCCGAGCTGCGCAGCCACGTGCGCCACCGCGCGGCGGGCGTCGCCCGAGAGCAGCCGCGGTTCGATGCCGAGTGCACGGATCCAGTCGACGGCATCGGCGGCGGAATCCCGCAGCTCGTCGCTCAGGCCCAGGTAGCCGAGGACCTTCGTGCCGCGCGCGACGCCGACGACGGTGGTCCCGCGGTCGAGGAGCGGCCGGATGTGCTCGGCGTCGGGGACGAATCCGCGTTCCGTCAGGAAGCGTGGCGCGCCGAGGACGACGCTCTCGTCACCGATGCGGCCTTCCATCCCGGCACCGGGGACGGCCCGGATGTCCTCGATGGCGGCCGGCACGATGCCGTCGGCCTGCGCGCGGGCGAGCACGGCGCGGGCGAGCGGATGTTCCGAGCCGGCTTCGAGACCGGCGGCGATCGCGAGCAGCTCGGCGTCGGTCACGCTGTCCGCGGGCAGCAGGTCGCTGACGGACGGCGTGCCGCGCGTGAGCGTGCCGGTCTTGTCGAACGCCAGGATCTCGATGCGTCCGGCGGACTCCAGCGCCGCGGCATCGTGGATCAGGATGCCGAGCCGCGCGCCGCGGCCCGTGCCGACCATCACGGCGGCCGGCGTCGCGAGCCCGAGTGCGCAGGGGCAGGCGATCACGAGCACGGCGACGGCGTTGATCATCCCCGCGACGGGGTCGCCGCCCCACAGCCACCAGCCGAGGAAGGTGAGCACGCCAAGTGCGGCGACGATCGGGACGAACACGCCGGACACGCGATCCGCGAGGCGCTGCACCGGCGCCTTCGATGCCTGCGCGTCCTCGACGAGCCGGGCGATGCGCGCAAGCTGCGTGTCGCCTCCGACGCCCGTCGCGCGGATCGTCAGGGCACCTTGTTCATTGCGCGTCGCGGCGAACACGCGATCCCCCGGGGCCTTGCCGACCGGGATGCTTTCGCCGGTCAGCATGGCCTCGGTCACCGACGAACGTCCTTCGAGGACTACGCCGTCGACGGCCACCTGCTCGCCGGGGCGGACGATCACGATGTCGCCCGGCTGGAGTTCGGCGATCCCGACCTCGACGAGGTCGTCGCCGCGGCGGACCCGCGCCGTGCGCGGCTGCATGCCGAGGAGTTGTTCGACGGCCGACGACGCCTGGCGTCGCGCGTGGCCTTCCAGCAACTTGCCGAGCCGCACGAGCGTGATGACCATCGCCGACGCCTCGAAGTACACGTGCAGGTCGTGCATGCCGAGCGCCGCGACGATCGTGCTGAATGCGTACGCCATCGTGGTGCCCATCACGACCAGGACATCCATGTTCGCGCCGCCGCCGCGCAGCGCGTGCCACGCGCCGACGTAGAAGCGGCGGCCGACCCAGAACTGGACCGGTGTCGCGAGCAGCCACTGCACGCCGCGTGGCAGGAAATCGTGATGCATGCCGAACGTCATCGCGATCATCTGCGCGAGGAACGGTGCGCTGAGCGCCGCGGCGATCCAGAACTCGCGCAACTCGGTCCGGTACTCGCGGTCGCGGGTCTCGCGCGCTGCGGCGCGCGACGCTTCCGTGATCTCGACGGCGTCGAAGCCGATCCCGTGGAGACGCTCGACCAGTGCGTCGAGGCTCGCGCGGGCCGGCGGAAACGTGATGCGCGCCTGCTCCTTCGCGAGCGTGACCCTGGCGGTCACGCCGGGAACGGACGACAGGGCCTCCTCGACCCGCGTCGCGTCCGCGGTGGTCGTGACCCCGTGCAGCGCGACGACCACCTCGCGATCGGGTACGCGATAGCCGGCGCGCTCGATCGCGGCCTCGATCACGTCGGCCGTCGTCGCCGGACCCTCGACGAACACGCGGGCGTTCGACGCGGCGAGGCTCACGTTCGCGCGGACGCCGGGAAGACGGTTGAGCACGCGTTCGACGCGGGTCGAGCACGCGGCGCAGGTCATCCCGGCGATCGGCAGGTCGATGCGCCGCACGGATGCGGGCGGGGGCGGGCTTGCTTCGTCGGTGGTCTGGGGCAGGGAGGTCATGGCAGATTGAGTGGTCGGCACACGGTGGTCGGTCACGCGCGCTTCACACACGTCGGATAGGGTGGACCTTCGTGAATGTCAATGGAAGGTCCGCATGACGCCGTTCGTTCCGCAGCTCGCCGACCGTTCCGCGCTCATCGCTCAACTCGCAGAGCCGGCCGCCGATAAGTTCGGGATCATGACCACGCTCGCCACTCACGCCACCACGAAGCCGCGCCCGCAGGGCATGTCGCATCGCATCTCGCTCTGGGCGATCCTGCTGCTGGGCTGCATCGGTGCCGCCACGTGCGCGTTGCTGGTCGTCGATCGCTATGCGCCCTCGCACGGAACCCTGGAAGTGCAGCCGGTGCGCTTCGACGCGGCCGCGCTCGATCCGGACGTGATGCATCGGTTCCTGCTGGAGAACGGCATGACCGGCAGCGTGCGCGCCGTCGTCGTGCATTTCCGGGACGGGAACTGTCCGTGCACGACGCTCGCCGATGCGCGGTTCCTCGCGCTGATGACGCGTCATGCCGGTGCGGATGTCGTGTTCGCGACGGCCGAGGCGCCGGGCGCCGGCGGTGGTCGCGTCCGTGGTCTCGAACGGCTCCCCCGCCTGTCGCCGGAAGCCTCCGCGCGCCTGTGGCAGGCATTGCCGGCTGCACCCGCCGTCGCGGTGTTCGACGGGGAGGGGCGTCCGCGATTCCTCGGTCCGTACGCCGAGGGCGCTCACTGCAGCGCATCCCACGGCGGGAAGGTCGAGGCGACGCTCGCCGGCATCGACGGCACGTCGACAGTCGCTGTCAAGGCGATCGAAGCCGCGGGCTGCGTGTGCGACGCACGGCGCGGCAACGCGCTCACGCCGGTCATCGCGAAGGCGTCCGTCACGCACTGACGCACGCCCGGCCGCGTCCGCGGCGGAAAGCGGGTCCGGATCGCTGACTGCCGGGCACGGTGCCCGGCCACCACTCAACGCGTGAGCTCGGGCAGATCGCGGTAGAACTCGAGGGCCTCGGGATTCGCCAGGGCTTCCCGATTCTTCACGGCGCGGCCGTGAACGACATCCCGGACGGCCAGTTCGACGATCTTCCCGCTCTTCGTCCGCGGAATGTCCGCGACGGCGATGACCTTGTCCGGCACGTGCCGCGGCGTCGTGTTCGTCCGGATCTGTTCCTTGATGCGCTTCACGAGCACGTCGTCGAGCGTCACGCCTTCACGCAGCCGCACGAACAGCACGACGCGGACGTCGTTGTTCCAGTCCTGGCCGACGACGATGCTTTCGAGCACCTCGTCGAGCCGCTCCACCTGCCGGTAGATCTCGGCCGTGCCGATGCGCACGCCGCCCGGGTTGAGCACGGCATCCGACCGCCCGTAGATCACGCACGAGCCGCGCTCGGTGATCTCCATCCAGTCGCCGTGGCACCAGACGTTCGGGAAGCGCTCGAAGTACGCGGCGCGGTACTTCGCGTGGTCAGGGTCGTTCCAGAAGCCGACGGGCATGCAGGGGAAGGGCGCCGTGCAGACCAGTTCACCCTTCTCGCCGATGACCGGCTGGCCCGAGTCGTCGTAGACCTCGATCTTCAGACCGAGGCCGCGACACTGGATCTCGCCGCGCCACACCGGCAGCCACGGGCTGCCCAGCACGAAGCACGACACGATGTCGGTGCCGCCGGAGATCGACGACAGCAGGAGGTCTTCCTTCACGTTCGCGTAGACGTAGTCGAAGGCTTCCGGTGCGAGCGGGCTGCCGGTCGACGTCATCGTCTTCAGCGCGGAGAGATCGTGGGATTCCCGCGGCTTCAGCTTGAGCTTCGCGATCGCGTCGATGTACTTCGCGGAGGTCCCGAAGACGGTCATGCGTTCCTGCGCGGCGAAGTCCCAGAGGGTGTTCGCGCCGGGGAAGAAGGGCGAGCCGTCGTACAGCAGGAGCGTCGCGCCGGTCGCGAGGCCGGACGCGAGCCAGTTCCACATCATCCAGCCGCACGTCGTGAAGTAGAACAGCCGGTCGCCGCGCTTCAGGTCGGTCTGGAGCTGGTGTTCCTTCAGATGCTGGAGCAGCGATCCGCCCTGGCCGTGGACGATGCACTTCGGCACGCCGGTCGTGCCGGACGAATAGAGGATGTAGAGCGGGTGGTCGAACGGCAGCTGTTCGAACGCGATGTCGGCCGGCGCGAAGTCGCGCAGGAAATCCGGCAGCGTCACGGCACGGTCGACGCCGCCGACGTCGGGCGTCTCGTCGAGATAGGGGATCACCGCGACGCGCTTCACGGACGGCAGCTGCTTCACGATCTCGCCGAGCTTGCCCAGCACGTCGATGCGCTTGCCGCCGTACCAGTAGCCGTCGACCGACAGCAGCACCGTCGGCTCGATCTGGCCGAAGCGGTCGAGCACGCCCTGCACGCCGAAGTCCGGCGAGCACGACGACCAGATGGCACCGATCGACGAGGTGGCGAGCAGGCCGATGATCGCTTCCGGCATGTTCGACACGATGGCCGCGACGCGGTCGCCGGGCTTCACGCCCTGGGCGCGCAGCGCCTGCGCGAGGCGCGAGACGGTGTCGTGGACGTCGGCGAACGTCAGCGTGCGGCGCACCTTGTTCTCCCCGCGGAAGATCATCGCGGGCTCGTCGTCGCGGCGGCGCAGCAGGTTCTCGGCGTAGTTGAGCCGCGCCTCGGGGAACCACTTCGCGCCGGGCATGCGGTCACCGTCGATCAGCGCGTGTTCGCCGCGCGTCTCGGCGACGACGCCGCAGAAGTCCCAGAGGGCCGTCCAGAAATCGCCGGGCGCGCGGATCGACCAGTCGTAGAGCGCCGGATAGTCGGTGCAGCGCACGCCGTGGCGTTGTTCGACGAGGTCGGCGAAGGCGGTCAGATTGGCTTGCGCCCTGCGTTCGGGCGAGGGGGTCCACAGCGCAACGGTCACTTCGGAACTCCGTATCGGGTCGGGGCGGGCGGGGTGCCCGGCGGGAGGCGCGATGGTAGCGCAGGGCAGTGCGCTTGGTGCGTCGCAGCGTGATCCCGGCGGTCCGCGGCCGGACGGCAGCGGCTACCATCGGACGCTTCCGACAGGACCAACCGAGGACTCAGCACATGCACGATCTCGTGATCCGGCGCGCGACGCTGGTGGATGGCACCGGGGCGCCGCGGCGCATCGCCGACCTCGCCGTGGACGGCGGCCTCATCGCGGCCGTCGGAGACGGCATCGGGCCCGGCCGGCGCGAGATCCATGCCGACGGCCTGCTGCTCACGCCGGGCTGGGTCGACATCCACACGCACTACGACGGGCAGGCCACGTGGGATCCGTACGTGACGCCGTCGTCGCTCCACGGTGTCACGACGGCCGTCTTCGGGAACTGCGGTGTCGGCTTCGCCCCGGTGCGGCCGGGTTCCGAGCGCTATCTGATCAACCTGATGGAAGGCGTCGAGGACATTCCCGAGACCGTGCTCGCCGAAGGCATCGATTTCCGGTGGGAAAGCTTCGAGCAGTACCTCGACGTGCTCGACTCGACGGAGCGCGTGATCGACATCGGCGCGCAAGTCCCGCACGCAGCGCTGCGGTTCTACGTGATGGGCGAGCGCGGCGCCGATCATGCCGCCCGGCCGGACGCCGCCGAGATCGACCGGATGGGCGAACTGCTCGAATCCGCACTGCGCGCCGGGGCGCTGGGCCTCACGACGTCCCGCACGAGGAAGCACCGCGCGAAGGACGGCCGTTTCACGCCGGGCCTGTCCGCGGGCGATCCGGAACTCGCTGGCCTCGCTGCGGCCATGCGGCGCGCGAACGCCGGCGTGATCGAAGTGAATTCGGATTTCGGCGACGGTGACTTCGAGCACCTGCGCGCCGCGGCGGAAATCGCGGGGCGTCCGCTGTCGGTCCTGCTGCTCCAGGTGCACAACGCCCCCGATCTCTGGCGCGACACCCGGGCGCAGATCCACGCGGCCAGGGCGCAGGGCATGGACGTCACGGGGCAGGTCGGCTCGCGGCCCATCGGCGTGCTGTTCGCGCTCGAAGGCACCGTGCATCCGTTCGTGTCGCATCCGCTGTGGCTGGAACTCGAAGCGCTGCCGCACGCCGGGCGCATCGCGCGCCTGCAGTCCGATCCGGAACTGCGCCGCCGCCTCGTCGAGGAGCGTCACGACGACGAGCGCACGCGCTGGCTCGTCAGCAACCTCGACCGCAGCTTCCGGCTCGGGACGCCCGTGGACTTCGAACCCGACCCGGCCCGGAGTCTCGGCACCGTCGCGAAGGCCGAGGGCCGTGACCCGTGCGCCGTCGCACTCGACTGGCTGCTGGAGGACGACGGTCGCGCCATCCTCTACAACACGTTCGAGAACTACTACGACGGCAACCTCGAGGTCGTCCGCGAACTCCTCGAGGACCCCGCGACCGTCGCCGGTATTGCGGACGGCGGCGCGCACGTCGGCTACATCTGCGACGCCAGTTCTCCGAGCAGCATGCTGACCTTCTGGGCGCGCGACCGCACCCGGGGGCCGAAGCTGCCGCTCGAATTCCTCGTGAAGAAGCAGACGAGCGACACGGCGCGCGTCTACGGACTCAACGATCGCGGCGTGCTCGCGCCCGGCTGGAAGGCCGACTTCAACCTGATCGACTTCGACCGGCTGCGCGTGCTGCCGCCGGCGGTCGTCCACGATCTCCCGGCCGGCGGCCGCCGCATGGTGCAGAAGGCCGAGGGCTACCGGCACACGTTCGTGTCGGGCATCGAGACGATGCGCGACGGCGTGTTCACGGGCGCGCTGCCGGGCAGGCTGGTGCGCGGCGCGCGCGGCACGTCATGAGCAAGTCCATGACGGCACGGACGCCCGCGTCACGCAGCGCAGCGACCGGCCGGACGGTCGCGACCGATCCGGAACCCACGCTGACCCGCCAGGCGCACGAGCGGCTGGAGGAGATGATCGTCACGCTCGAACTCCCGCCCGGCAGCGTCGTGTCGGAGGCGAGCCTGAGCGCGCAGCTCGGCATCGGCACGACGCCGATCCGGGAGGCGCTGCAGCGGCTGGCGCGCGAGTACCTCGTGCAGATCTTTCCGCGCCGGGGCGTCGTCATCACCGCGATCGACGTGCGCCAGCAGTTGCAGGTGCTCGAGACGCGCCGCGAGCTGGAGCGCCTGATCGCCCGCACCGCGGCGCGCCGCGCGACGCCGTCCGAGCGGGAAGCCATCACGGCGCTCGCCGATCGCATCGAGCGGACGGCGGACGATCCGGACCCGCGCGCTTTCCTGCGGATCGACGCCGAACTGAAGGCGCTCTCGGCCCGTGCGGCGCGCAACGACATCGCGGCCGCGGCGATCGTGCCGCTGCACGCGGTGTCCCGCCGGTTCTGGTTCTATCACCACGAGGCATTCCCGGCGGGGCGCACTGCGCGCACGCGGCACGTGGCGCTCGCGCGTGCGATCGCGTCCGGCGACGAAGCTGCGGCTGCCGCCGCGTCGGACCGGCTCATCGACGACCTGAGCGCGTTCGCGCGGTCGACGTTGCCGGAGTAGGGGGCACCGTCGCGCGGACGCGTCGCCGGTGTGCCGGCCGCCATCGCATCCGCGGTGTTGCGATCTGAAACTGTACTGACATACCATTGACCTGCCAGAACGCGAGCCCGCACACGGGCCAGGAGGAGTGTCCATGAAGCTGACGCCCGAACAGATCGCCGCGTACGACCGCGACGGGTTCCTGATCTTCGAGGGGCTGTTCTCGCCGGACGAGGTCGCGGCCATGAAGCGCGAGCTCGAGCGCATCCAGCAGATCGACACCGA
>CAUJJX010000069.1 GCA_963205165.1 Pseudomonadota bacterium
CCGACCGTCCGTGCACCCGCCCCCGACCTCGCGATATGCTCCGCCCCCGCAGGCGGTTCCGCGTCCCGCGCCAGCGCCGCATCCCCAAGGTCCTTCCGGGAGACAGTTCATGAAGTGGTTCCCCCTCGCGCTCGGCGTCGCCGGTGCGCTCGCCGCGCTGCCTGCCCGTGCCGACGTCGTGCTCACGGTGTCGTCCTGGCTCCCGCCGGCGCATGCCCTCTCGACGACGCAGGCGGCGTGGTGCGCCGACGTCGCGAGGGCGACGGCCAGCCGCGTGAAATGCAACATCCTCCCGAAGGCCGTGGCCGCGCCGCCCGCCACGTTCGATGCGATCCGAGACGGCCTCGCCGACGTGTCGTACGGTGTGGACGGCTACACGCCGGGGCGCTTCGTGCTCACACCCCTCCCGGAGCTGCCGTTCGGCACCACGACCGGCGAAGCGACCTCCGTCGCGTATCAGCACGCCTACGACCGCCATCTCGCGAAGGTCGGCGAGCACAAGGGCGTGAAGGTCCTCGCGGTGTTCACGCACGGCCCCGGCGGGATCTACAACACGAAGCGGCCGATCCGGACACTCGCCGACATGCAGGGGCTCAAGTTCCGTGTCGGTGGCGGACTCGTGAACGAGATCGGCAAGGCACTCGGCATCAGCGTCACGCTCAAGCCCGCGCCCGAGACCTACGAACTGCTGTCGACCGGCGTGATGGACGGCACGCTCTTCACCGCGGAATCGATCGAGGTGTTCAAGCTCGACAAGCTCGTGAAGCACCGCACCGACGTGCCCGGCGGGCTCTACAACACGAGCTTCTTCTTCGCGATCAACGAGGACACCTGGGCGCGCATCCCGAAGGCCGACCAGGACATCATCACGAAGCTCTCCGGCGAGGCCCTCGCCCGGAACTTCGGTCGCGCCTGGGACCGCACCGACAAGTCCGCGATCGCCGCGATGCAGGCCGCCGGCGTGCAGGTCGTGGCCGCGTCGAAACCGTTCGTCGACGAGATCCGCGCGAAGACCGCGCCGCTCGAGCAGAAGTGGCTTGCGAGCGCGAAGGCGAAAGGCATCGCGAATCCGGAACAGGTGCTGAAGGACTTCCGCACCGAGGCCGCGAAGGGCCGGCCCTGATCCGTCGGCCGGCGTCGGCGAACCGGTGGACGACGTGAACCATCACGACGGGTCGCGGGATCACGCTGCGCGCGCCGTCGCGCCCCCGCCAGCCCGCGTCGCGCATCCGTGAAAGCGCTCGAACGCCTGCTCGGCATCGCGGCCGGCCTCGCGCTCTTCGGGATGATGGCGCTGACCTTCGTCGACGTCGTCGGCCGCAAGCTCTTCGAGACGTCGGTGACGGGCAGCGTCGAGCTGACCGAGCTGCTGATGCTCGGCGTGATCTTCATCGCGCTGCCGCTGACCTCACTGCGCGGCGAGCACGTGATCTTCGACCTGCTCGACCCCGTCCTGCCGCGCACGCTGAAGCGCCTGCAGCACACCTTCGCGAACCTCGTGTGCGTCGCGCTGCTCGCGGGCAGCGCGTGGCTCGTGCTCGTGCGCGCGGCGCGCACCGCCGACCAGGGCGACACGACGGCGCAGCTGCTGCTGCCGCTCGCACCGTACCAGTACGTCGCGGGTGCAATGCTGCTGGTCACGGCGTTGATGCACCTCGTCCTCGCGTTCCGGGCAGCACCCGATTCCGACGCGTTCCACGCGCCGACGGTCGGAGGCGTCGATGACTGAGGCGCTGCTCGGCTTCGGCGCGATGTTCGTGCTGATGGCGCTGCGCATCCCGATCGCGTTCAGCATGGGCATCGTCGGTATCGTCGGCATCGGGCTGATGCGTTCGTGGAACGCCGCGCTGTCGTCGACGGCCACCGAGATCCTGGACATCGCGAAGTACACGCTGTCGGTCGTGCCGCTCTTCGTGCTGATGGGCAACTTCGTCACGCGCGCCGGCATGTCGCGCGAGCTGTACCGCGCGGCCTACTCGTTCATCGGACATCGCCGCGGCGGACTCGCGATGTCGACGATCCTGGCGTGCGCGGGCTTCGGCGCGATCTGCGGATCGTCGATCGCGACGACGGCGACGATGGCGCGTGTCGCGATGCCCGAGATGCGGCGCTTCAACTACCGCGACTCGTTCGCGACCGGCGCGATCGCGGCAGGCGGCACGCTCGGCATCCTCATCCCGCCGTCCGTGATCATGGTGATCTACGGGATCATGACCGAGCAGAGCATCGGCGCGCTGTTCGCCGCGGGCATCGTCCCCGGGATCCTCGCGACGGCGCTGTACATGCTGACGGCGCACCTCGTCGTGCGGCGTGATCCGGCACTCGGCCCGCCCGGCGCGCGCACACCGTGGCCCGAACGGCTGAAGGCGCTCCGCGACATCCGGTCCGTCGTCGCGCTGTTCGTGCTCGTGCTCGGCGGGCTCTACGGCGGCTGGTTCACGCCGACCGAGGCCGCCGGCATCGGAGCGTCCGGCGGATTCCTCATCGCACTCGCACGCCGCGAACTCGACATGGCATCGCTGGTCCACGTGCTGACCGATTCGGCGCGCACGACCGCGATGCTCTTCACGATCGTGATCGGCGCGTCGCTCTTCGCGAACTTCGTGAACTTCACGACGCTGCCTTCGGACCTCCGCGAGTTCGTGCTGCAGTTCGGCCTGAACCCGATCCTGGTGGTCGTCGCGATCTGCGTGATCTACGTCGTGCTCGGCACCGCGATGGAGGAACTCTCGATGATCCTCCTGACGGTGCCGGTGTTCTTCCCGCTGATCCAGGCCCTGGGCTTCGACGGGGTATGGTTCGGCATCCTCGTCGTGTGCGTCGTCGAGATCGGCATGATCAGCCCGCCGGTCGGCATGAACGTCTTCGTGCTGCGCAGCGTGCTGCCGGATGTCCCGACCGGCGCGATCTGGATGGGCGTGACGCCGTTCCTCATGGCCGACATCGTGAGGCTCGCACTGCTCGTGGCATTCCCGGCGATCGCGCTGTGGCTGCCGCAACTGTTGTCGCTCTGAACAGCATCCCGCACGACGGCACGTCCGCCGCCGCGCTTTCACCATCCGCAACCCAGGAGGTGTTCTTCATGCAAGTCATCACGAGATTCCCGCGGCGCCCCATCGCCGTCCTGCTCGCCATCGCCGGTCTCGCCTTCGCGTCGTCCGCGTTCTCGATGGAGCCGATCTCCGTCCTGAACCAGTCGGTGAAGCGCATGCCGAAGGGTCCGTGGCCGAAGGGCGACGAACTGGGCATGGGCAACACGCAGGGCCTCGCCACGTGGGCACGGTGCGCGTGGCACCTGACGCAGGCGACGAGCAAGTCGTACGAGCTGTCGTACCTGCGGTCCAACACGATGCCGAAGTCGCCGTTCTCCGGTCCGTACATCCAGAAGTACAAGCCCACGGGCGGCATCCCGTTCTCGGCCCACGCCTTCAACGGCGAGGAACTCGAGGCCGGTGCCGAACCCGCGTCGCAGGCCACGCAGATGGACGCCCTCGGCCACTTCGCCTACCTGCCCGAACCCTGGAAGGCGGAACCGCCCTTCCCCGCCGAGAAGGCGCGCTACTACGGCGGCCACACCCAGGAAGCAGTGAAGCCCACGGCCGATTCCCCGCTGCTGAAGCTCGGCATCGAGAAGGCCCCCCCGATCATCACGTCGGCCGTCCTGCTCGACGCGAAGACGATCCTGAACGGTGGCAAGCCGATGGAAGCCGGCCAGGTCATCACGCGCGCCGACATCGAACGCATGATCCAGGAACAGGGCCTCGTCCAGCGCGGCATCGCCGCCGGCGACGTCGTCTACATCCGCACCGGCTGGGGCGAGCGCTGGCAGGACCCGGACACCGACCAGGTCTACTACTCGAAGGCGCCGGGCCTGTCGTACGACGCCGCGCAATACCTCGGCGAACGCCGCGCCGTGGCCGTCGGCCTCGACACGCCGTTCATCGACCCGGTGCCGGAAGGCCTGCTGCAGGGCAAGGCCCAGCCCGCCGAAGGCACGCCGCCCGGCATGCCCTTCGCCGTGCACCACTACCTGATCACGCAGGCCGGCATCCACCACATCGAGAACGCCAACCTCGACGCGATGGCGAACGACAAGGTCTGGACGTCGTGCACGATGGTGCTGCCGCTGCGCGAGAAGGGCGGCGCGGGTTCGGCCGTGCGTCCGGTGGCGATCGGGGTGCCGGGGCAGTAGGGCTCAGGCGTCAGGCTTTAGGCGTCAGGCTTTAGGCGTTGGGCGTTGGGCGTTGGGCGTTGGGCGTCAGGCGTCAGGCGTCAGGCGTCAGGCGTCAGGCGTCAGGCGTCAGGCGTCGGAAGCCTGACGCCGCAGATCGGTTCGCAGGCCGGGGCACCGCCGCAGGTGCGTGTCCCGGTCAGCACGCACATTGCCTCACATGGTTGCGCCGCACTCGACCTGCACGTACCGATCACCCGAGGAGTCGGCGACATGCAATTCAAGGAAGCGTTGCGAGCCGCTGGGCTTGCGAGACCCGGCAGAACGACGTGGAGCGGCATCGCGTCCGACGGTGTGCCGGTGTTCACGATCTGGTCCAACGAGATCCGCAAGGTCGACGGCAGGTACTTCGCGTGGTGGGACCACACGGGTCGGCGCAGTCCGGACGGGGAACTCATGCCGAACCGGAAGTCGCGCGCACGGACCTTCGTCGAGCGTGCCGCCTCGAATCTGGGAACACCCTGCCGCGCCGTGATCATCCATCCGCGCATGACAGTCGAGGGAAACAAGGGCGTCGATTCCGCCATCTACCCGCATCCCGCCTTCGGATGCGTCGTATTTCGTTCGGCGGACGTGGATGCGTTGCAGTTCATCGCTGAACTGGTGCCGTCGGCGTGAGACTGACGCCGAGAGCGCGGGGCGCGTTGCAGCATCGGCGTGCGGTCTCTCCTCGTGGATCCATCCTTCATTCTGTTGAAATCCGACGGGATGGACGACGTGGTTCGCGTTTGTCACGATCCCGCCGGTCGCAACCGGAACCCCGGTCCCGGCATCTCCGAACCCTTTCAGAAAGGAATCCCCCATGTCCGAATCCACTGGATCCACACCGCGCCGCGATTTCATGGCCAGCATCGCTGCCGCCGCAGCCGCCGTCGGGCTGGGGGCCGAGGCGCCGATCGCGGCCGCCGCGGAATCCGCCAGCGGGACCGAGTTCCAGAAATGGCTCGACACCATCGGCGGCAAGTACCGCCAGGTCTACGACGCGCCCTCGCCCAACGGCGGCTTCGCGCTGATCTGGTCGCACGTGTTCCTGATGACCGGTGCGCAGGGCTACGGTGTGCCGGAAAGCGACCTCGGCGTCGTGGTCGTGCTGCGCCACTCCGCGATCCCGATCGCGATGCGCGACGACGTCTGGGCGAAGTACAAGCTGGGCGAGTACTTCAAGATCGACGATCCCGCGACGAAGGCGCCGGCCCTGCGCAATCCGTTCGCGTTCATCAAGCCCGGCGACATGCCGCTGCCCGAGGCGGCGCTGGAAAAGCTCGTCGCCCGCGGCGTGCGCTTCGGCGTGTGCCACACCGCGATCCACCACCAGAGCATGCGCATCGCGAAGATGGCCGGCGTCGCCCACGACGTCGTGAAGAACGACATGCTCGCCGCCGTGATCCCGGGCGTGCAGGTCGTGCCGTCGGGCGTGCTGGCCGTGAACGGCGCGCAGACGAAGGGCTGCACCTACTGCTTCGCCGGCTGAGGGCGCGCCGGTGAACGCAGTCCGGACAACACGCCTCGCTGCCCTCGCACTCGCGGCCCTCTGCGAATTCGGCGGACCCGCCGCTGCCGCCGATCCGGACTATCCGGGATGGCGCGACGCCCCACTCCCGGACGGTCCGATGGGCGAGGCGATCGAGCTCGGTCGACGCATCCTTGCGAAGACGCCGGAGCACGCGCCGCAGTACGCCGGCAACGCGCTCAACTGCACGAGCTGCCATCTCGACGCGGGCCGCACGGCGTGGGCGGCGCCGTGGGTCGGGATCTGGGGCGTGTTCCCGGAATTCCGCAGCCGCAACGCGCGGGTCAACTCCCTCCAGGACCGCGTCGCGGACTGCTTCGAGCGCTCGCTCGCGGGTTCGCGTCCACCGGCCGACAGCCCGGAGATGATCGCGATCCTCGCGTACATGCAGTGGATCTCGCGCGACGTGCCCACCGGGAAGAGCGTGACGGGCCGCGGCTTCTCCCGGATCAAGGCGGCGCGCGCGCCGGACCCCGATCACGGTCGCGCGGTCTACGCGGAAAAATGCGCTGCGTGCCACGGTCCCGATGGCGAGGGCATCTTCGGCGCCGCGGGCGAGACGGTGTTCCCGCCGCTGTGGGGGCCGCGGTCGTTCAGCATCGGCGCGGGCATGGCCCGGCTCGACACCGCGGCGGCCTTCGTGAAGGCGAACATGCCGCTCGGCCAGGGCGGATCGCTGTCGGACGACGATGCGTACGATGTCGCGGCGTTCTTCACGCGCCAGCCGCGACCCGACTTCGCGCGCAAGCATCTCGACTGGCCGAAGGGCGGCAAGCCGAAGGACGCCCGCTAC
>CAUJJX010000070.1 GCA_963205165.1 Pseudomonadota bacterium
ATGCCGGAGGGCTTCGTCCGTCGGGATTCCCTCGACCTGCGCCAGGTACGTCTTGGGTTGCTTGTGCCGCGGGGTGGACAGCGTCGCCTGAAGCGCACCGTCGTTCGTCAGGACCATCAGTCCTTCGCTGTCGGCGTCGAGCCGTCCCGCCGGATAGACGCCGGGAACGGGGACGACGCCCGCCAGCGTCGGAACGCCCGACTCCCCGGTGAACTGGCTCAGCACGCCGTAAGGCTTGTTGACCAGGATCACCCGGGACGCCGGGGACTGCGTCACGTCAGGCTGCGATCTCAGCGGTGTTCGGCCGCGATCACGCGGTCGTACGCCGGGAGCGTCAGGAACTCGGCGAAGTCGTCGGACAGCGTGAGTTCCTCGAACATCTTCGCGCCTTCCTCGTACTTGCCGGCCGCGTAGCCCTTCTCGCCGAGGATCTCGCGGACCTTCACGAGTTCCTGCGGGACGAGTTGCTGGAACAGCTCGCGGCTCACCTTGCGGCCGTCTTCCAGCACACCCTTCGGACTGCGGATCCAGTGCCAGATCTGGGCGCGGGAAATCTCGGCCGTCGCGGCGTCTTCCATGAGGTTGAAGATCGGCACGCAACCGGTCCCGGCGAGCCAGGCGCCCATGTACTGGATGCCGATGTTGATGTTCATGCGCAGGCCGTTCTCGGTGATGGGTGCCTGCGGCTGGAAGTTCAGCAGATCGGCAGCCGTCACGTTCACGTCCTCACGCTGCTTCGCGATCTGGTTCGGCGTCTTCATGACCTTGTCGAACGCTTCACGCGCGATCGACACGAGGCCTGGATGCGCGACCCACGTGCCGTCGTGGCCGTCGGCGACTTCGCGTTCCTTGTCGGCCCGGACCTTCGCGATCGCGGCGTCGTTTGCGGCCGTGTCGTTCTTGATCGGGATCTGCGCTGCCATGCCGCCCATCGCGAATGCGCCGCGCTTGTGGCAGGTCTTGATGAGCAGGAGCGAGTAGGCGCGCATGAACGGGCTCGTCATCGTCACGAGACCGCGATCGGCGAGGATGAAGTCCGGCTGCTTCTTGAATTTCTTGATGCACGAGAAGATGTAGTCCCAGCGGCCGCAGTTGAGGCCGGCGGAATGCTCGCGCAGTTCATACAGGATCTCGTCCATCTCGAACGTGCCCATGATCGTCTCGATCAGCACGGTCGCCTTCACGGTGCCCTGCGGCAGGCCGAGTTCGTTCTGGGCGAGCACGAACGCATCGTTCCAGAGGCGGGCCTCGAGATGGCTCTCCATCTTCGGCAGGTACAGATAGACGCCCGAACCCTTCTGCACGCGCTGCGCCGCGTTGTGGAAGAAGTAGAGGCCGAAGTCGAACAGTCCGCCGGAGACCGCGGCGCCGTCGACCTTCATGTGCTTCTCTTCCAGGTGCCAGCCGCGCGGGCGGATCAGCAGCGTCGCCACCTTGTCGTTCAGCTTGTACTGCTTGCCCTCGGGGCTCGTGAACGAGATGGTGCCGGCGAGGGCGTCGCGCATGTTGATCTGGCCGAGGATCTGGTTCGACCACGTCGGCGTGCTCGAGTCCTCGAAGTCCGCCATGAACATGTTCGCGCCGGAGTTGAGGGCGTTGATCACCATCTTCCGATCGGTCGGACCGGTGATTTCCACGCGGCGATCCTGGAGGTCCGCCGGGACCGGTGCGACTTTCCAGTCCGCTTCACGGATGTGCTTCGTCTCTGGCAGGAAGTCGGGCAACTGGCCGGCGTCGAGTTGCGCCTGACGCTGTTTGCGGCGAGCCAGCAGTTCGAGCCGGCGTGCATTGAATGCACGATGCAGCTTCGCGACGAAGGCGATGGCTTCCGGCGTGAGGATCTGCGCGAATTCAGGCGTGATCGGCGCGAGGATCTCGATGCCCTGGCCGAAGGATTGAGTCGTCATGGGTGTGCTCCGTAAGGTCGGCTCGTTCGAAATTTCCCGCATTATGGCATCAGATTTCGCGAACGAGAGCCGCCACAAAAAAACCCGGACAGCGGGCTGTCCGGGTGGTCGGGGGCGGAGACCGGAAGGTCAGGCGAACTGCTCTTCCTCGGTCGATCCGGTCAGGGCGGTCACGGAGGACTGGCCCGACTGGATCACCTGCGTCACTTCGTCGAAGTAGCCCGTGCCGACTTCACGCTGGTGCTTCACGGCCGTGAATCCGCGCTCGGCCGCCGCGAATTCCTTCTGCTGGAGCTCGACGAACGCCGTCATGTTGTTGCGGGCATAGCCATACGCCAGATCGAACATGCCGTAGTTCAGCGAGTGGAAACCGGCGAGCGTGATGAACTGGAACTTGTAGCCCATCGCGCCGAGTTCACGCTGGAACTTGGCGATGGTCGCGTCGTCGAGATTCTTCTTCCAGTTGAAGGACGGCGAGCAGTTGTACGACAGCAGCTTGCCCGGGAACTTGCGGTGGATCGCCTCGGCGAACTGGCGCGCGAACTCGAGGTCCGGCTTGCCCGTCTCGCACCAGATCAGGTCGGCGTACGGCGCGTAGGCGAGCCCGCGGGAGATGGCCTGCTGAAGGCCGTTCATCACGCGGTAGTAGCCTTCGGACGTGCGCTCGCCGGTGCAGAACGGTTTGTCGTTCTCGTCGAAGTCCGAGGTCACGAGGTTCGCGGCTTCCGCATCCGTGCGGGCGAACAGCAGCGTCGGAACACCCATCACGTCGGCGGCGAGGCGTGCGGCGACGAGCTTCTGCACGGCTTCCTGCGTGGGTACGAGCACCTTGCCGCCCATGTGGCCGCACTTCTTCGCGGCAGCAAGCTGGTCCTCGAAGTGAACGCCGGCGGCGCCCGCTTCGATCATGGCCTTCATGAGTTCGAACGCATTCAGCACACCACCGAAACCGGCCTCGGCGTCTGCAACGATCGGAGCGAAGAAGTCCGTGTCGCCCTTGCCTTCGGAGTGCTGGACCTGGTCGGCGCGGATCAGCGTGTTGTTGATGCGGCGGACGACCGCGGGAACGCTGTCGACGGGGTAGAGCGACTGGTCGGGATACATCTCGCCGGCACCGTTCGCATCCGCTGCGACCTGCCAGCCCGACAGGTAGATGGCTTTCAGCCCGGCCTTCACCTGCTGCATCGCCTGGTTGCCGGTCAGGGCGCCGAGGGCGTTGATGAACGGCTCGTTGTTCACGAGAGTCCAGAGCTTCTCGGCACCGTTGCGGGCGAGCGAGTGCTCGATGTGGATCGACCCGCGGAGGCGGTCGACGTCGGCCGCGGAGTACGGACGGGTGATGCCTTTCCAGCGGGGATTCTCTGCCCAGTCTTTCTGCAGTTGCTCGATGCTTTGCTTCATTTCGTTCTCCAGTCCGGATTGATTGTGAAAACACAGGCTGGGCGGGCCTGGCGGGTGCCCGGATCGTGAGGGCTCCTGCCATCGTGGATCCCGCAGGGAAGCAATGCCTCCGAGGGCCGGGATCACGTACACGCCACACCCAGTTGCACAAGGCGGCCAGAGATCGAATCTGGCGGGCCAGGGAAGTCGGCCGGTTGGTGGTGACTTCCCGAGTGCCGACATTTCACCTTTGTCGAACACGGCACCGTGACGGTACGAATATAGGATTGGAAATGGCGCGTCGCAACAATTAAATGGATGCCGATTAACCTTATGTCTTTACTGAATCTTGTATCCGAAGTGGTCGTGATATGCCGCATTGTGAAAACATGTTTTGCGAACGCACGGACCTTGGCGCGCCCCAGGATATTTCTTCGGCCGAACGGGTCCGGAGTGCGGGTTGGGTGGTCGAAGCCCGCGGTCGATGGCGAGTGCGTGACCGGAAGCGCTGCGGGAGTGATCGGCGGGGCAGGGGAGGCGGGATATCCGGAATCCCGGGCAGGACTGCGGTGAAGGGCTGCACGGTGGTGTGCCGGTCGCCAAGGGGAGGGTGGGTGGACTAAACTTGCCGATGTTGTGACGCCTGCATCGCGGGTCTCGAACCGTGTCATCCGACGAACGTGGTCGGGCGGTCGTCCCGTCGGGCGCGCTTGTTTCCCACTAATTGCCTGCTTCCCGCAGTCACTCTCGTATAGGTGAGCGATGTTCCAGCATATCAAGGTGCCGACCACTGGCGAAAAGATCACGGTGAACGCTGATTTCACCCTGAACGTGCCTGACCAGCCGATCATTCCCTTCATCGAAGGCGATGGCACCGGCGTCGACATCTCGCCCGTGATGTGCAAGGTCGTGGATGCCGCCGTGGAGCAGGCTTACAAGGGCAAGCGGAAGATCTCCTGGATGGAGATCTACGCCGGCGAGAAGGCGACCCGCGTGTATGGCGAAAATGTCTGGCTTCCCGACGAGACGCTCGCGGTCGCGAAGGACTATGTCGTGTCGATCAAGGGTCCGCTGACGACGCCCGTCGGTGGTGGCATCCGGTCGATCAACGTCGCACTGCGCCAGGAACTCGACCTGTACGTCTGTCTTCGCCCGGTGCGCTACTTCACCGGCGTGCCCAGCCCGCTCAAGAACCCCGAGAAGACCAATATGGTCATCTTCCGCGAGAACTCGGAAGACATCTACGCGGGCATCGAATGGCAGGCCGAGTCCGAAGCCTGCAGGAAGGTCATCAATTTCCTGATCCAGGAAATGGGCGTGAAGAAGATCCGCTTCCCGGAATCGTCGGGCATCGGCATCAAGCCGGTGTCCCGCGAGGGTACCGAGCGACTGGTGCGCAAAGCCATCCAGTACGCGATCGCGAACAACCGCGAATCGGTGACCCTCGTCCACAAGGGCAACATCATGAAGTTCACGGAAGGCGGCTTCCGCGATTGGGGTTACGCACTGGCGAAGCGTGAATTCGGTGCGCAGCTTGTCGACGGCGGTCCGTGGATGAAGCTGCCGAACGGCATCGTCATCAAGGACGTGATCGCAGATGCCTTCCTCCAGCAGATCCTGCTGCGGCCGGAAGAGTACGACGTGATCGCGACGCTGAACCTCAACGGCGACTACATCTCCGACGCACTCGCTGCGCAGGTCGGCGGCATCGGTATCGCGCCGGGCGCCAACCTTTCGAACTCGGTCGCGATGTTCGAAGCGACGCACGGCACTGCACCGAAGTACGCTGGCAAGGACTACGTGAACCCCGGTTCGCTGATCCTGTCCGCCGAGATGATGCTGCGTCACATGGGTTGGGTCGAGGCTGCCGATCTCCTCATCCGTTCGACCGAGGCGGCCATCACTGCCAAGACGGTGACGTACGACTTCGCGCGCCTGATGCCGGGCGCGACGCAGGTCAGCTGCTCCGGATTCGGCAACGCGATGATCGAGCAGATGCGGGGTCTTGCCTGATATCGGGCAATAGCCCGTTCGGCATTGCCGGAGCCACGTCGTGCATCGCCACGGCCATGGTTCCGGCAAAGCGGCCGTCCGCTTTCACACCTGTCTCCAGCGCGGAATCACGTGCGGGAACGGCCCTTGTAAATTTCGTCCCGGCGCGCAGAATAGTTTCCGATGAATGTGCAACGTATTCCCGTCGTTCGGGGCTGATGTAGACATGGCGACAGATCCGCGCGAGGGCGGTTTACTCGAGGTCGAAAAGCAGAAGGTCAGCCCTCCGCCGCTGTACAGGGTTCTGCTCCTCAACGACGATTACACGCCGATGGATTTCGTGGTCGGCGTGCTTCAGAGTTTCTTCGGGATGACTCGTGAGCAAGCGACGCAAGTGATGCTCAAGGTGCACCGCGACGGAATGGGCGTGTGCGGCGTCTTTCCAAAGGACGTTGCCGCAACCAAGGTCGAACTTGTGATCTCCTTCGCGCGTCAACACCAGCATCCCCTGCAATGCGTGATGGAGGAAGTCTAGATGATCGCCCAGGAACTCGAAGTCAGCCTCCACATGGCATTCATGGAGGCAAGGCAGAAACGCCACGAATTCATCACCGTGGAGCATCTGCTGCTGGCGATGCTCGACAACCCGTCTGCATCCGAGGTGCTGCGCGCGTGCGCCGCGAACATCGACGAGCTTCGCAAGCAGCTCACCGACTTCATCAACGAGCACACGCCGGTCGTGTCGGGTGACGACGTCGATACGCAGCCGACGCTTGGTTTCCAGCGCGTGATCCAGCGCGCGATCCTGCATGTGCAGTCGTCCGGCAAGAAGGAAGTCACGGGTGCCAATGTTCTCGTCGCGATCTTCGGCGAGAAGGATTCGCACGCTGTCTACTTCCTGCACCAGAAGGGCGTGACCCGTCTGGATGTCGTGAACTTCATCTCGCACGGCATCAGCAAGGTGCCGCAGCCGAGCAGCCAGCCCGCCAAGCAGGAGGCTGAGGCCGACGGCGAGCAGGAACAGGGTTCCGGCGGTGCGCTCGAAAGCTACACGCAGAACCTCAACGCACTGGCCATCAGCGGCAAGATCGATCCGCTGATCGGCCGCGACCGCGAAGTCGAACGCGTGATCCAGACGCTCTGCCGCCGCCGCAAGAACAATCCGCTGCTCGTCGGCGAGGCCGGCGTCGGCAAGACCGCCATTGCCGAAGGTCTCGCGCGCCGGATCATCGAAGGGCAGGTGCCCGAGATCCTGAGTCACTGCGTCGTGTACGCACTCGACATGGGAGCGCTGCTTGCTGGCACCAAGTACCGCGGCGATTTCGAACAGCGCCTGAAAGCTGTGCTCAAGCAGCTGCTCGACAACCCGAATGCGATCCTGTTCATCGACGAGATCCATACACTGATCGGCGCAGGCGCCGCTTCCGGCGGGACCCTCGATGCCTCCAACCTGCTGAAACCGGCGTTGTCGTCGGGGCAGCTGAAGTGCATCGGTGCGACGACCTACAACGAATTCCGGGGCATCTTCGAGAAGGACCACGCGCTGTCGCGGCGCTTCCAGAAGATCGACGTCGTGGAGCCCTCCGTCGATGAGACCGTCGCGATCCTGCGCGGCCTCAAGACCCGCTTCGAGGCGCACCACGGCGTCCGCTATACGGAGGCCGCATTGAGCTCTGCCGCCGAACTCGCGGCGCGCTACATCAACGATCGCCATCTGCCCGACAAGGCGATCGACGTGATCGACGAAGCTGGCGCTGCCCAGCGCATCCTGCCGAAGTCACGCCAGCGAAAGGTCATCGGCAAGCACGACATCGAGGAAACGGTCGCGAAGATCGCCCGGATCCCGACGCAGAACGTCTCGTCGGCGGATCGCACGTCGCTCAAGACGCTCGATCGCGACCTGAAGGCGGTCGTGTTCGGCCAGGACAAGGCGATCGATGCCCTCGCGTCCGCGATCAAGATGTCTCGCAGCGGTCTCGGCAATCCGCAGAAGCCGATCGGCTCGTTCCTGTTCTCAGGTCCGACCGGCGTGGGCAAGACCGAGGTGGCGCGGCAACTCGCCTACGTGCTCGGTGTCGAGCTGATCCGGTTCGACATGTCCGAGTACATGGAGCGCCATGCGGTCTCTCGCCTGATCGGCGCGCCGCCTGGTTACGTGGGCTTCGACCAGGGCGGCCTGCTGACGGAAGCGATCGCGAAGCATCCGTACGCGGTCCTGCTGCTCGACGAGATCGAGAAGGCCCATCCGGACATCTTCAACATCCTGCTCCAGGTCATGGACCACGGGACGCTGACCGACAACAACGGACGCAAGGCCGACTTCCGGAACGTCGCGATCATCATGACCACGAACGCCGGTGCCGAGGCCCTCGCGAAGACGTCCATCGGTTTCACGCTCGGCAAGCAGGCGGGCGATGAACTCGCCGAGATCAAGCGCATGTTCACGCCGGAGTTCCGCAACCGGCTGGACGCGACGATCTCGTTCGCGGCGCTCGACTACGAGATCATCCTGCGGGTCGTCGACAAGTTCCTCATGAACCTCGAGGAACAGCTTCACGAGAAGAAGGTCGATGCCACGTTCACGCCGGCCCTGAAGGAGCACCTCGCGAAGACCGGCTTCGATCCGCTGATGGGTGCGCGTCCGATGGCACGCCTCATCCAGGACACGATCCGTCGTGCCCTCGCAGATGAACTGCTGTTCGGTCGCCTGGTGTCCGGCGGCAAGGTCACGGTCGACGTCGATGCGAACGAGAGAGTCATCCTCGTGTTCGATGCGCCCGTTCCCAAGGAGCAGCCGCCCGCTGAAGTCGAGAGCACCGTCGCCTGAGGTTCGCCACTGGCGTGCAGTCGATCACGACCACCGCGATGTCGCGGTGGTCGTTGCACTTCATGGGGCCGTCGCGCGAGCGTTCCGTCGGCGCGCCGGGTCCGAATCGCACCCTCACAGGATGATCCGATGAATGTGTTGCCCGGTCTTCTGGCTATCGGCATGACCGTCGCCCTCGTGGACGACATCGCTGCCGCGCCGTCACTTCGTGATCGTGCTCTCGCGGCCAACTGCACCGGCTGTCACGGGACCGAAGGGCGCAGCGCGGGCGGCATCCCCGGTATCGCGGGCGTCGACCGCGAGCTGATTCTCACCGCGCTGCGCGAGTTCCGGGACGGGCAGCGTCCCGCGACGGTGATGCACCAGCACGCAAAGGGTTACTCGGACGCCGAGTTCGAACGCCTGGCCGACTACTTCTCGATCCAGCGGGTCGACTGACGGGAGTTCATGATGGCATCGACGCGCATGAACCGACGGACATTCCTCCAGGCAGCCGGTGTGGTCGCCGCGACCTGCGCGACCGGATCGCGTGCCGCGGCTTCGACGCCTGCTGCACGGATCGTCGTGATCGGCGGCGGATTCGGCGGTGCGACCGCGGCGAAGTATCTCCGGATGTGGAGTCCCGACCTCGAGGTGACGCTCGTCGAGCGCGATCGCGAGTTCGTGTCCTGCCCGCTCAGTAACCGCGTCCTCGCAGGTACCGCGACGCTGGCCGATCTGAGCCGCGGCTACGGTGATCTCGCCGACCGGCATGGTGTCAGGGTCGTGCACGACGAGGCCGTGCACATCGATCCCGAGAAGCGGTCGGTAAGACTCGCCACCGGGACGGTGCTCCCCTACGACCGCCTGATCCTCTCGCCGGGCGTCGATCTCGACTACGGGGCGTTGCCGGGGCTCCGGACTGCGGACGCACAACGCGTTGTTCCTGCGGCATGGAAGGCCGGTCCCGACACGGTCGCATTGCGCCGGCAGGTCGAGGCGATGCGCCAGGGCGGAACGTTCGTCATCACGGTGCCGCTCATCCCGTATCGCTGCCCGCCCGGCCCGTACGAACGCGCCTGCCAGGTCGCGTCGCATCTCGTGCGCCACAACCCGCGCGCCAAGGTGCTCATCCTCGATGCCAACGAGAAGGTCGCCTCGAAAGAGGCGCTGTTCCGTCGCGCCTGGGCCGATCTCTACCCGGGCATGGTCGAGCATGTTCCCGGCAGCGAACTGGTGGATGTCGACGTCGCGAACCTCACGGCGAAGCTTCAGTTCGACGATGTACGGGCGGATGTCCTCAACGTCATTCCGCCGATGAAGGCCGCATCGATCGCGGCACGGGCCGGCGTCGTCACGGCGAACGGCCGCTGGTGCGAGGTCGATTTCCGGACGTACGAGTCGACGGTCCAGCGGGGTATCCACCTGCTGGGCGATGCCATCCTCGCGGCGCCCCTGATGCCGAAGTCGGGTCACATGGCCAACCAGCACGCCAAGGTGTGCGCCGCGGCGATCATCGCGCTCGTCCACGGGGATCCCGTCGACGACGTGCCGGTGATCAACAACACGTGTTACAGCTTCGTCTCCGAGACGGACGTCGTGCACATCGCTTCCGTCCATCGATACGATCCCGAGCGCCGCACGATGATCGTGACGCCAGGGAGCGGGGGGCTGTCGCCCGGGCCGAGTGAACTCGAGGGGCGCTACGCCGAGGCCTGGGCGCGCAACATCTGGGCAGACATGCTCGGCTGAGCCGAGTACCCGCGGTCACGCGTCTGCGTTGTCGTCCGTGTCGGTTTCCCGGGGGATCCAGATCGACCCGGGGTCGATGCCCGGCGGGATCTTCGACAGCGGGTGGACCTCGACGATGGCAAAGCTCGGCTGGCTGGTGCGGCGCTTCGGCATGGCCGGTGCCCGGATGCCGGATCCGTTGAGGACGGTCCGCACGACCGGGTGACTGGAGTTCAGCGTTCGTTTCATCGCGATGCCGATCTCGCCGTTGGCCAGCTGGACGACCGTGCCGGGCGGATACAGGCCGACTTCCTTGACCACCATCGCAGCCAGCATCGGATCGACGCTCTTTCCCTGTGCGAGGAAGATCTGGCGCAGCGCGACGTTCGGCGAGGCGCCGGGCCGGTAACCGCGCTCGGAGACCATCGCGCAGTATCGGTCGGCGATGCCGACAATCTGTGCACCCAGCGACAGGTCCGCACCGGAGAGCTTGCCAGGGTAGCCGGTGCCGTCGAGCGCTTCGTGGTGATGCCTGACGACGGTCAGCCAGGTCCGGTCGGTGACGCCGGATGTCTCCAGGATGTGGGCCGTATCCTCCGGATGGCGCCGGATTTCGTAGCGCTGCGCAGCCGTCAGATCCTCTTGCTGCCCGTAGAGTGTCTGCTGTAGTGCGAGCATCGATACATTCATCGTGAGCGCTGCCGCGAGAACCGGAATGCGCTGCTCGGCATCGGGCTGCTTCTGCATCAGGAGCAGTTCAGACACGACGGCCGCGTTGACCATCTGCCGGATGCCGTACGGATTGCCTTTCTGGAGGAGCACGGTTGCCAGGGCCGCATCGGGATCGAGCGCGCAGAGATCGACGAGATGCCGCGCGTGACGAACGATTTCGTCCGGGACGACAGGCAGCCCTTGCGCGACCCCGGCGAGACTTGCCTGGAGTCCGTCGCGCACGGATTGAATGCGCGCATATACCGGGACGCGCTTGACGGCGGCGTCTGCCGCCTCCGGGACCCGATTGCTCTCGAGGTCGCCGTAGACGCCGTGAGCAAGCAGACGCACGACCTGTGCGTCGTCACGAATGGTCTGTCCACTGCGCAGCAGCAGGCGGCCGTTCGCGTCGAAGATATCGCAGGGCAGGGCCGAACCTGCGACGATATCGTCCGCTTCAAGGCGACGGTTCGTCATCGGCGTCGATCCCGGGAATCCGCGCGCCGCAGGGACGCGAGGGATGCAGCCGGAAGTCCGTCATGCATCACGAAACATAAGGAAGAGATCATGCGCAGTGTCGTCGCTGGATCCCGGGTCGTCCGGGCATTCCTCGTTGCTCTCATGTGGTCTGTCTGGGTTCCGGCGCACGCACTCGATGAGGGATTGCTCGGCGTATGGACAGGGCGCTGGCATCTCGGGATGTCGAGCGGGAGCGCCATTCTCACCCTGCGGGATGCGGACAGCACCCTCGAAATGACCAACAACGAGGAATTCGGTACCTCGCCTGTCGTGCTGACCGGAATCGAGCTGACCCAAGGGGCGCTCGCCTTTCGTGCCACCGGCCAGAACGGCGTTCCGCTCGTGGCCAAGCTCCCGCTGATGAGCGACAACAAGGGGCTGCGGGGGTACGCGCGGTACGGCGCTGTGCGCGTGTTGCTCGACGTCACCCTGAGTCCGAGTCGATGACCCCGCACCGATCGGTGCGGGCCTGGTCGTCCGGATCCAGGCCCATGCCGTCGACCATCCCGGCTTTCCGGACGATCAGTTGCCGGGGTCCTTCAGACCCTTGATGTACTTCGCCAGCGCTTCGATCTGATCCGCGGTCATGATCTTGCGAAAACCCGGCATCGGTGTCTTGCCGCGGGTGATCCGATCGATGACTTCTGCTTCAGTCAGGCTCGTGCCAGCCAGCTTCGGGCCGTCGGCAGCCTTCATTCCGTAGTCCTGGTGGCACCAGCTGCAGTTCGTCGCGAACAGCTTTCGCGCGTTGAGCGCGGGCTTAGCCGGCGCCGGCGCGGCTTCCTCGGCCGTGGCACCTGCCGCCGGAGCTGCATCCTCGGCAGCATTCGCGGACGCCATCATCCCCACGGCAATTGACGCGGACAGCGCGAGAAGCAGTCGCGTCCTCATCGTGGCAAATTTCATGGTTGCTCCTGTCGAAATAACGGTGTGTCGATCGTACAAAAGAAAAGGCGAGGAATCTCTTCCTCGCCCCTCTGAACGTCTTGGCCGGATGTCGCGTTTACGCCGCCTGCGCGGTTGAACGCGACATCCGATTCAGGACATCAGGGCAGTGCGAACACAACAAGCTGGCCAGCATCGGTCGGCATGCTGCAGAACGGCTCGCCGAACAGCGGGCAGTAGTTGCCGGCAACGTGCGAGCCCCAGCCCGTCACGACCGCGACATACTGCTTGCCGTTGGCCGTGTAGGAAATGGTGCCGCCGTGATGGCCGATACCGTTGTTGTGGGACCACAGGGTGGCACCCGTACGCGCGTCGAGGGCTTCGAACTTGCCATCGGCGCCCGGCACGAACACCAGGTTGCCACGCGTCGACAGCAGGCTGGCGAGCGGCGGGTACTTGTACTCACGTTCCCACTTGACCTTGCCCGACAGCGGATCACGCGCGGACACGTGACCGAAGGCCTTGCGACCCGCGGGGTGCGTCGACGTCCAGCTGGCACCGAAGTAGGCCTGGCCCGAGAACGCGGCCGGCACATCCGACTTGACCACTTCGATGTCGAAGCACCATTCCTGGCCGACCTTGTAGAACAGGCCGGTGTTCGGGTTGTACGAACCCGCGTTCCAGCTGATGGCACCGTCGATCGCCGGGCAGACGTTCGTGTGCTTGCCTTCCGGCAGGTGACGACGACCGATGAGTTCGCCGGTCTTCGCGTCCACGCCCTTGATGTAGTTGTACGTCTTGCCGAGCATGTAGGCGTTTTCGACCTTCAGCGGGGCATTCGCCGGATCGGCGTTGTAGACGAACACGATGCCGCCCTTGTTGGGGTGCAGCATGTACCGCTTGCCACCGCGTTCGATCGACATGAATTCGCCGACGGCGCTGTCGAAGTCCCACGAGTCATGCGGCATTTCCTGGAACCACGACTTCAGTTCACCCGTGTCGGCGTTCAGAACGACGACCGAGGAGCTGTAGAGGTTGTCGCCAGGACGCGCGCCGGACGTCTTCCAGTCGTCGCCACCCCAGTCGAAGTCAGGCGCCGGGTTGGCGGTGCCCCACCACACGGAGTTCGTGGCTTCGTCGTACGTGCCGGTCATCCAGCCGCCGCCGCCGCCCGTCTTCCAGGAGTCGTTGCCCCAGGAAGCGCGCGAACGCTCGTCGCCGCCGATGGTGTCGAATTGCCAGCGCACTTCGCCGGTCTTCGCGTCGACCGCGAAGATCGGGCCGCAGCAGCCGGACAACTCGCCGCCGTTCGCGCCGACCAGGACCATGTCCTTGACGAGCAGCGGGGCGCCGGTGAAGCCCTTGTTACCGCCTTCGACCGTCAGGATCATCTTGTCCCAGACGACCTTGCCGGTGTTCATGTCGAGGGCAATCATCCGGCCGTCGGTCGTCGCCGTGTAGACGTTGCCGTAGCCGACCGCGAGACCGCGGTTGTAGGGGTTGAAGAACGTGCCTTCGGAACGCTCCTGGTCGAGCTTGGCGGCGTGCTTCCACTTCACTTCGCCGGTGGCGCCATCGAGGGCCCACACCTGACCGGACGCGCTCGAGTAGAAGAGCGTGCCGTCGACGGCGAGCGGGAAGGACTGAATGCCGCGCTTGCTGGCGCTAGGGGTGTGCAGCCACGCCACGCGCATGTTCTTGACGTTGGCGGCATTGATCTGGCTGAGGTCGCTGTAGTGCCACGCCTTGTACGAGCCGTGGTACGTCAGCCAGTTGTTCGGATCCTTGTCGGCATTGCGCAGGCTGTCACCATCGACCGCAAAAGCTGCGCTGCTGGCGCCGAACAGTGCGACCGCGGAAAACGCGGTCAGCCGAGTGCTCCATCGCTTCATGACTCTCTCCCAGATTTATTGACAGGATGAAACTACTACCTGACTTCGTGATTGTTTCCCGGACCACCGTACACACCGTGTGTGTTGGTTCAGTCACGAACTCTGCAAGGGGAAAAATACCTCGCCGAACTCAGGAAACCGCGGCCGAATGTAGACCCAGTCAGGTACATTTGCAACACGAGGAAACACCGTTTCGTCCTGTCGGATTTCGGTGTTGCGATGCACCGTAAATACAGCTTCGACAAGGAGAATTGTTCAATGACCGACGGGGCACCTGACCCTGGGTTTTCGCCCGACGACAAGTCTGTCGAAGTGCGATTCGTGCGGTCGTCGGGGCCGGGCGGGCAGAACGTCAACAAGGTGTCGACCGCGGTCGAGTTGCGATTCACGCCGGCGCTCGACGACAAGCTCACCCCGGAGGTCCGCGAACGCCTGCTGCGTCTCGCAGGGCGGCGCGCGACTGCCGATCAGGTCATCGTGATCCAGGCGCAGCGGTTCCGTTCGCAGATCATGAACCGGGAGGACGCGTTGCGACGTCTCGCCGATCTGGTCGCGCGCGCGATGCACCGGCCGGAGGTCCGCATCGCGACCAAGCCGGGGCCCGCGGCGCGTCGGCGGCGGTTGACTGAGAAGCGCGTGCGCGCCGCGACGAAGGTCGGACGATCCGCAGTCCGCGGCGATTCCGACTGATCCGCAGTCCGCTCGGCAGCCGATCGCCCGGTCGCGCGACTGCCTAGAGCCAGCGGCGGCGCACGAAGAACGCGAGCATGACGATCCCGATCGCCGCCATCGTCATGAGCGTTCCGGTGAAGCCGCGGTCCCACTCGAGCGGCGGCATGTGCCGGAAGTTCATGCCGAAGATGCCGGTGATGAACGTGAGCGGCATGAACACCGCCGAGAACACCGCGACGATCTTCATCACCGTGTTCGTTCGGTTGCTGAGCGTCGACAGGTACGCGGCCAGCGTGTCCGACAGGAGGTTCTGGTAGGCGTCGACGCCTTCGATCACCTGTTCGATGTGGTCCTGGAGGTCGCGCAGATAAGGCGCGGTGGTGCGTGCGATCAGCGGACTGTCGGTATGTCTGAGCGAAGCGACCAGTTCCCGGACGGGCCATACCGATTTGCGCACGAACAGCATGTCGCGTTTCAACCGGTGGATCTCCCGCAGCAACTCCTGGCGCGGGTCGGTCATCACGAGATCCTCCACGCGTTCGATGCGGTCGCCGAGCTTCTCGAGCACGATGAAGTAGTGGTCGATGATCATGTCGAGCAGCGAGTAGGCGAGGTAGTCGGCGCCCTGCCGCCGGATGCGTCCCAGACTTTCGCGGATGCGCTCGCGGAGCGGATCGAAGTAGTCGCCGGCCTCTTCCTGGAAGGTGATGACGTAGGTGCCACCCAGCACGAGCGACATCTGCTCGATCGCCATCTCGTCCTTCGCGTTGTCCCAGGAAAGCATCTTCAGCACGACGTAGAGGTAGTCGCCGTGGTCCTCGACCTTCGCGCGCTGGTCGGTCGCGAGGATGTCCTCCTGCATCAGCGGATGGAAACCGAGCACCTTGCCGAAGTCCGCGACGAGCCCGGGCTCCTTCGTCTCGTCGACGTTGATCCAGGTGACCGATTCGGAGTTCTTGAACGCCAGGCAATCCGCGACGTTCCGGATCTCTCGCTCGGTCACGTCGTGTTCGTCGTAGTCGATCAGCGTGATCCGCGTGTTCGGCGAACGCCCGCTGCCGATGTAGACGAGCGAGCCCGGCGGCAGCCCGGCCTTGGCCGAGCGCTTCTTCATCATGCGACTCACGGTCTGCGACCTCCGGGGGCCAGTCGATCGAGAAGTTCGATGAGCGTCGCGCGATCGCCTTCGCCGAGTTCGGCGGCGATGCGCTTCTCGTGCGCACGGACCGCACGTTTCGCCTGTGCGAGAAGCGTGGCGCCCTGCGCCGTCAGGAAGAGTCCGTTGGACCGGCGGTCGTCCGGCGCGGCGCGGCGTTCCACGAGGTCGCGCGACTCCAGCTTGTCGAGCGCGGGCACGAGCGTCGATCGGTCGAGGCGGGCGGCGTCGGCGAGCTGCGTCTGCCGCAGGCCCGGATTCGCCTCCACGATGACGAGCAGTCCGAACAATCCGGGTGACAGCGAGAGGGCGCCGAGCGCCCGTTCGAAGTCGGCGAACACCGCCATCTGCGCGAGCCGCACGTGGTAGCCGATGAGCTCGGCGAGCATGCCGAGACCGACGGTCGCGCCCGCGCCGTCCCCGCGTGCGGTCGGACCCGCGGTGGCTCTCGCCCGGCGACGAACGGTGGTGATCATATCGATGGGATGGCCATATTGTTTGACATCAAACGATCCGCGTGACGATACTAACCCGAGCCCGAATCCGCTGTCAGGCAGCTTCGCAAACATGTCCATTTCCATCCGCATCGACGGGACGCCGGTCGAGGTCGACGCCGAACCCGGCGACACCATTCTCGACGCGCTGCTCATGGCCGGCGTCGGTTTCGCCTACAGCTGCCAGGCCGGCAACTGCGGCACGTGCCGCTGCGAACTCGTCGATGGTGACGTCCTGGAACTCGAGTGCTCCGAGCACGCGCTGTCCGCCGAAGACCAGGCTCGCGACATCGTCCTTGCCTGCCGCACGCAGGTCTGGGGCGACACCGTGATCCGCAAGCTCGACGCGGAGGAGTTCATCGTCCATCCGTCGCGCATCCTGCGCTGCACGGTCGCCTCGATCGATCGCCTCACGCACGACATCCTGCGCCTGCGCCTCGATATTCGGGCGGGCGGTCCGTTCTCGTTCAGCGCCGGCCAGTATGCGTCGCTCGAATTTCCGTTCGCCCCCGGACGCGCCCGCGATTACTCGATGGCCAGCCGGCCCGACGAGACGGTCCTCGAATTCCACATCCGCGAGTTGCCCGGCGGCGTCGTGAGCGCGGGGATCGCCGGGCTGCAGATCGGCGACGCCGTGCGGGTGTCCGGCCCCTTCGGCACGTCGTATCTGCGGTCGGCGCACGAAGGGCCCGTTCTCCTGATCGCCGGCGGCAGCGGACTCGCGCCGATCCGGTCGATCGTGTCGACGCTGCGAGCGTCCGGCGCACGCAATCCGGTGCACGCGTATTTCGGGGGCCGCGCCGAGCGCGATGTCTATGGTGAATCCGGGTTGCGCGCGCAGGTCGAGGGTTTCCACGGATCCGACGCGCACGTCGTGCTGTCCGACCCGGACGCCGCGAGCGGCGAGCACGCCGGCCCGCGGCGCTTCGGGCTCGTCACCGATGCCGTCGCGGCCGACTTCGACGACTTCGACGGATTCAAGGCGTACGTCGCCGGGCCGCCCGCGATGGTCGAGGCCGCGACGCGGCTCCTCGAATCGAGAGGCATGGCGCTGCGCGACATCCATGCGGATGCCTTCCACCCGGCCGCTGCACCGGCCACACCCGAGGTGACGACATGACGACCGCACTGCTCGACGGACGCGTTGCACTGGTCACGGGCGGCGCCCGCGGCATCGGACTCGCCGTCGCGACCACGCTCCACGCGCTCGGCGCATCCGTCGTGATCGCGGACGCCGGCGTCGGCATCGGTGGTGACGACGCCGACCCGGACGTCGCGGCGCGCGCCGCGTCCGCGCTTGGCGAGCGCGCTGCATCGTTCGCGGGCGATCTCGCGGAGCCCGGCAATGCGGAGGCCGCGGTGGCGCTCGCGCTCGAACGTTTCGGTGCCATCGATCTCGTCGTCAACAACGCGGCGATCCTGCGCGACGGGTTCATCTTCAAGACGCGCCGCGACGACTGGCAGCGCGTGCTCGAGGTCAACCTGCACGCGCCGCTTGCCGTGCTCGCGGCGGCGACACCCGCGATGCGCGATCAGGCGAAGGCGGGGCGGGCGCCCGGGCGCATCGTCAATGTCGTGTCGAGCGCGGGGCTCGTCGGCAACTTCGCGCAGAGCGCGTACGCGTCCGCCAAGGCCGGCCTCGTGGGGCTCACCCGTGTCGTCGCGATGGACCTCGTCCGCAGCGGAATCCTCTGCAACGCCGTCGCACCGTTCGCCGCGACGCGCGTCACCGGATCGATCCAGCCGGCGAACGACGCGCAGGCCGAATACAAGGACCGCGCGCTCCGGATTCCGCCGGCCTACGTCGCGCGCCTGATCGCATTCCTCGTGAGCCCCGCGAACGGGTTCACCGGCCAGATCTTCGGCGTGCGCGGGCGCGAGGTCTTCCTGTTCTCGCAGGCGCGGCCGGTGGCGCGCGCCGTGAGCGAGACGCTCGATCGTCAGGACGCCCTCGCGCTCGGCGGCCTGCTCGAAGCAGAGTTCGCGGAACGCACGACCGATCTTTCCACCGATCTCGAATTGTTCAACACCGAGCCACTTCTCTAGGAGGTTGTCGCATGTCGGAAGTCGCCGTCCCGGACGTGAAGAGCGTCGCCGATCTCGCCGGTCAGTCCGACGAGTACCGCGCCGCCGTCGAGAAGATCGTGATCAGCCACGCGGTGAACGAGCTGTACGGCGCGCAGGTGTTCGACGAGCCCGCGATCGCGCTGGCGCCGACGCCGTACGCGAAGTGGCTCACGTGCCGCGTCGCGATGGAGGAGTACCACCATCACGTGCGCTTCCGATCGCTCGCGGAAGAGATGGGCGTCGCACCCGATCGCATGGACCCCGCGAACAAGAAGCCGCTCTCGATCTTCTCGTTCCAGCTGAGGACGTGGCCGGAGTTCTGCGTGATCAAGGCCGTCGCCGACTACGCGGAAATCCTGCAGGTCGAGGATCTCCTCCACTGCTCGTTCCATCCGCTGCGCAACCTGGCCCGCATCACGATGCCCGAAGAGAAGTTCCACGCGAAGTTCGGCAAGGACTTCTGCCTCGAACTGATCCAGGCCGGCCGCGCCCCGGAAGTGCAGGACGCCCTCGATCGCTATTTCCCGATCACGCCGGCGTTCTTCGGCGCGAGCAACTCGAAGAACAACGAGACGTTCCGCCGACTCGGATTGAAGCAGCGCACCAACGACGAGATGCGCGAGGACTTCCTGCTGCGCGTGACCGAACTGGTCGAGAAGGATTTCGGCCTGAAGCTCCCGGTCCTGCACTGAGCCGGCGGACACCTCGATGAACCAGTCCGTCGATCCCGGCGCCGCCCGCGCCGACTACTACCGCCGCATCGGCGAGCATCGGCTCACGCCGTTGTGGGAAGCCATGTCGGCACTCGTCCCCGAAGAGCCGCGTTCGCCGTGCGTGCCGCATCTCTGGCGCTACGACGACCTGCGGCCGGCGCTCATGGAATCCGGCACGCTCATCACGGCGCGCGAGGCCGTGCGTCGCGTGCTGATCCTCGAGAACCCCGGGCTGCCGGGTTCGTCCGCGATCACGCAGTCGTTGTACGCGGGCCTGCAATTGATCATGCCCGGCGAGGTCGCGCCGAGCCATCGCCACACGCAGACGGCGCTGCGGCTGATCGTCGAGGGCACCGGTGCGTACACCGCGGTCGAGGGCGAGCGCAGCACGATGCATCCCGGCGATTTCATCCTCACGCCCTCGTGGACGTGGCACGACCACGGCAATCCGGCGACGGAACCCGTCGTCTGGCTCGACGGACTCGACATCCCGACCGTGCGCTTCTTCGACTGCGGATTCGCCGAGAACCTCGCGACCGAGACGCAGCCCGTCGTGCGGCCCGAGGGCGACGCGCTCGCCCGCTACGGTGCGAACCTGCTGCCCGTCGACTTCCGTCCGACGCACGGTGCGTCGCCGGTCTTCGCGTATCCGTACGACCGCAGCCGCGAGGCGCTCCACCGGCTTTCGCGCGCGGGCGAGGTCGACGCCTGCCACGGCCACCGGATGCAGTTCATCAATCCGTCGACCGGCGGACCGGCAATGCCGACGATCGGTGCGTACATCCAGTGGCTGCCGCGCGGTTTCGACGGCGCGCGCTATCGCAGCACCGACGGCACGATCTTTCACGCGATCGAAGGGCGGGGCGTCGTCGAGATCGGTGACCAGCGCTTCGAGTTCGGACCGCGCGACACCTTCGTCGTGCCGTCGTGGCAGCCGTACCGGTTCGTCACGGGCGGCGACGACGCCGTGCTCTTCAGCTTCTCGGACCGCCCGGTGCAGCAGGCGCTGCATCTCTGGCGCGAGGCGCGCGCATCGTGAATCCGCAGCTCTACGGACTTTCGTCCGCCGCGTGGTTCTCCGGATGCGGCCTGCCGCTCGAGGCTTCCGACCGTCGCGATGCCCGCGACTACCTCGATGCGCTCGGGCTCCACGCGCGCATCGCGATCGAGCCGGTGGCTTCGTGGGAACACGCCGAACGCATCATCCGCAACCCGAACTGGGACGTCTCCTGGTGGGACCGCGAGGAGGCCGAGCGCCGCGACCTCATGCGCCGATGCGTCGCGCGGCTCGGCGAATCCGCAGCCCTCGAAAGCCTGAGTCTCGCGGCCGGCGCCGAGCACGAAGTCATCCACGGTGCGGCCGCCGTTGCTGCAGCGCGTGCCGGGATGGCCGACCAGGCGCTCGTCCGCGCGGCGGCCGGCGCCGCGAGCATGGCGGCCCACGGCCGGTCGCTCGCGCGCCTCGCAGGCGTGCCGGACACGCATGTCTTCGTGCGAAAATACGCGCTCTTCGAAGGTGGCAGATGGCCGCTCGGGATCGTCTCCGGCGCGCTGCACCTGTTCTGAACCCAACCGGAAGTCCGCGATGACCACCCTGTTCGAACCGCAGGCGCCCACGCTCGTGCCCGTCGTGGGTCACACCGAGATGTTCCCCGTCCGCCGCGTCTACTGCGTCGGCCGCAACTACGCGGCGCACGCCCGCGAGATGGGCAAGGACCCGGACAAGGAGCCGCCGTTCTTCTTCATGAAGCCCGCCGACGGCGTCGTGCCCGGCACCGGTCCGCTGTCGGTTCACTACCCGCCCGGCACGAACAACTACCAGCACGAGATCGAGCTCGTGATCGCACTTTCGAGCGGCGGCCGGAACATCGCCGTCGCCGACGCGACGAAGCACATCTACGGCTACGCCGTCGGTCTCGACATGACCCGCCGCGACCTCCAGCTCGCCGCGCGCGACCTCGGACGTCCGTGGGATTTCGGCAAGTCGTTCGACCAGTCTGCGCCGCTCGGACCGATCCATCCGGTGAGCGGCATCGGCCATCCGTCGACGGGCGCCGTCACGCTGCACGTGAACGACCAGCTGAAGCAGCAGGGCGATCTCGCCGACCTCATCTGGTCGATCCCCGAGATCGTGAGCTTCCTGTCGGAGTACTACACGCTCGCCGCCGGCGACCTGATCTTCACCGGCACGCCCGCCGGTGTCGGCCCCGTCGTCGCCGGTGACCGCCTCGTCGGACGCGTGGCCGGCCTCGCCGATCTCGACGTCACCATCCTTCCCGCCCTCTGATACCGACATGACAGACAGCAACCAGGACGACGGCGTCCGCAGGACGTGGCTCGAAGTCGCGCTGAACGGCCCCTGGGGCCAGGCGCGCCAGCCGCGCATTCCCGTCACGACGAAGTCGATCATCGAGGAGGGCGTCGCCTGCGTGCAGGCCGGCGCGTCGATCGTGCACGTGCACGCCTACGACGAGGCCACCGGTCGCCAGAACGACGACTGGCAGCTCTACGCCGAGATCATCACGGGCATCCGTGACCGCGTGGACGCCATCGTCTACCCGACGATCCCGTTCGTCGGTGAGCAGGGCGTGCCGCTGACCGACGCGAAGACGCGCTACTCCCACACCGAGGAACTCGCGAAGCGCGGCCTGATCGAGTGGGCCGTCGTCGACCCGGGCTCCACGAACATCACCCACTGGGACCAGCTGCGTCGCGACGAACCCGGCTTCGTCTATCACAACCCGGAAGAGCAGGTGCGCCACGCCCTCGGGCTCGCGCGGCAGTTCGCCTTTCACCCGGCCTACGCGATCTACGAACCCGGTTTCCTCCGGCTCGGCGCCGGATTGCACTGGCGCTGCGGCTGTCCCGCGCCGGTCTACCGCTTCATGTTCACGTCCGACTACAGCTTCGGCTTCCCCCCCGAGGACTACGCGATGACGGCCTACCTGCGCCTCCTCGACCAGTTCGCGCCGGGCGCGCAGTGGATGATCGGCGGGCTCGGCGTCGACGTGCTGCCGCTGATCCCGCGGGCCGTGATGGAAGGCGGCCATGTCCGCGTGGGCCTGGAAGACATGACCTTCGGCACCGACCGCAGCAACGTCGAGCTCGTCGAAGCCGCGGTCGAGCGCATCGACAACATGGGCGGCACGGTGGCCGATGCCGCATCGGTTCGCGCGGCCCTGACGGTCGAGGTCTGACCCCGCCGGCGCGCGTGGTTCGCCCGCGCGCGCCGGACCCCTTCGGACCTATAATCGCGCCCCCCTGCGCCCCCTTACCGCGCGACATCCAGAGGCATACAACGATGGCCAACGCCATGCTCGGCATCACCATGGGCGACCCTTCCGGAATCGGTCCCGAGATCATCGTCAAGGCGCTCGCCGACATGTCGCCGGAAGAGCGCGCCACGGCCGCCGTCGTCGGCAACGTCGACTGCCTGCGTCGCGCCGATGCGATCGTCGGCGCCGGCCTCACGTACAACACCGCGACGCTGAAGGTCGCACCGGGTGAAGTCCCCGTCGTGCACGTGCCGTCCGCCGGCATCGAATCGCTGAAGGTCGGCGAACTCTCGGCCGCCGGTGGCGAGGCCGCGTACCGCTACATCGAGAAGGCCGTGTCGCTCGCGCTCGCGAACGACATCGCCGTGATCGTGACGGCGCCGCTGAACAAGGGCGCGCTGCACGCCGCCGGGCACCACTTCGATGGCCACACCGAACTCCTCGCGACCCTGACGAACACGAAGCAGTCGTGGATGCTGCTCGCGTCCGAGAAGCTGTCGGCACTGCACGTCTCGACGCATTGCAGCCTCCGCGTCGCGACCGAGCGCGCGACGACGCAGCGCGTGCTCGACACGATCCGCACGGGCTACAAGCACTACCTTTCGCTCGGCATCGCGAATCCGCGCATCGCCGTCGCCGGCATCAACCCGCACTGCGGCGAGGGCGGCATCTTCGGTCGCGAGGAGATCGAGCAGATCAACGGCGCGGTCGAACTGGCGCGCGCCGAAGGCATCGACGCGAAGGGCCCGATCTCCGGCGACACCGTGTTCTACCGCGCGACCCGCGGCGAGTTCGACCTCGTGATCGCGCAGTACCACGACCAGGGCCACATCCCCACGAAGCTGATCGCGTTCGACACGACCGTGAACGTCACGCTTGGGCTGCCGATCCGCCGCGCGTCGGTCGACCACGGCACCGCCTTCGACATCGCCGGCACGGGCCGCGCCGATCACACGAACATGCAGGCCGCGATCGCGTACGCGCGCCGCATGGCCGCCCGCGCCGCTGCCTGAGCATGGCAGCGCATTCCGCCACCGAACCGGCCGCTGCATGACCGCCCGACCGCGCGTCCTCATCATCGCCGACGACCTGACCGGGGCCATGGACGCCGCCGGCCCGTTCGCGGCCCGCGGCCTCCCGACCTGGGTCGCCGCCCTTCCGGAAGACTGCGATCCGTCGCGGTTCGTCCGGGCCACGGTCGTCTCCGTCAACACCGAGTCGCGGCATCTGTCGCCCGACGAAGCCGCGCGCCGCGTCACCGAGGCCTGGCAGCAGGTCGGCGGCGAGGGCTTCGACATCGTCGTCAAGAAGGTCGACTCCACGCTGCGCGGCAATCCCGTCGCCGAGACGGCGGCGCTCGCCACCGCAGCCGGACGTGCGCGCATCGTCGTCGCTCCCGCCTTCCCGGCGCAGGGCAGGGTCGTGCGGCGCGGCGAGGTCTTCGTGCACGGCACGCCGCTCGCCGAGACCGCTTTTGCGAAAGACGCGCTGTCGCCCGCCGTGACGGCTCCGATGGCGGAAGCCTTCGCACCCGTCGCCGCCGGGGCGGCCGTGGCGTCCTTCGATGCAGCCGGTTTCGCGGCGCGTGATCCATCGATCGCGGGCGTCGCTGTCGTCGACGCCGAGTCCGACACGCAGCTCGACGCGATCGCTGCCGGCGTGCTTCCGCGCGCCGGGGACTGGTTGATGGTCGGTTCTGCCGGCCTCACCGCGTCGCTGGCCCGGGCGCTCGCCATCGACGACGCCCAGCCCGAGCCACCGGGCGTGATGGGCCGCATCGTCTACGTCGTCGGATCGCGCGCCCGCGCGTCCCGCGACCAGGCCGCGACGCTCGCGGCCGACGGTGCGAGCCTCGTCGAGGCCGTCAACGGTCGCCTCGGCAAGGAACCCGTCCTCGCACCGGGCGCCGACGTGCTGCTGCTCGCCGTGCCGGACGTGCAGGGCCGCGAAGGCGACGCCGGCGAGGTCGCGACCATCCTGTCCCGCAACGCGCTGCGGCTCGTCGGTGCGGGCAATGCGCAGGCCATCGTCGCGACCGGTGGCGACACCGCGATCGCCTTCCTGCGGGCCAGCGGAAATCCCGCCGTCGCCGTCGGTGGCGAACTGATGCCCGGCATCGCCTACGCCCGCCTCATGATCGGATCGCGGCCGGTCTGGCTCGTGACGAAGGCGGGTGGCTTCGGCGATGCCGACGCCCTCGGCGAGATCGGACGCCGACTCCGCCTCGGCGCGCCCGCCGCGGGTCAGGCTTAGGCCCGGTCGACAGGGTCCGTGCCGGCCGCGGCCTCATGACCATCGATCGTTCTCGCCTCGACGCCTTCTTCCGGCCGGCCAGCATCGCGGTCGTCGGGGCCGGCGAGCGCGAGACGAGTTCCGGCGGCGCCGTGCTGCGCAACCTGCGTCTCGCCGGATGGCCGGGCCGCGTCGTGCCGGTCAATCCGAAGGGCGGCGTGATCCAGGGCCTGCCCGCGGCGACGTCGCTGTCGGAAGTCTCGCCGCCCGCCGATCTCGTCGCCGTGCTCGTGCGGCCCGAAGCCATCACCGACATCGCCCGCGAAGCCGCCGCGTCCGGGCACCGCAATCTGCTGATCCTGCCCGGCGGATTCTCCGAGGCCGGCGAGGCCGGGCTGGCGCGGGACGCCGAACTCCGCCGCATCGCGGCCGAGCACGATCTCCTGATCGGTGGGCCCAATTGCGGCGGACTCGTGAATGTCCTCGACGCCAACGCCCGGTTCGCCGCGACCTTCTTCCGCGATCTTCCCGCCGGTGGTCCGGTGGCGCTCGTCTCGCAGTCCGGCGCGATCGCGGAAGAGATGATCGCCGCGAGCCACGCGTCCGGCATCCCGCTCGGCGTCGTCGTGTCGGTCGGCAATGCGATGCATCTCGACCTCGCCGACTACGTCGACTATCTCGGCGCCGATCCGATGTGCGGCGCGATCCTGCTGTACGTCGAATCGTTCGGCGACGCGGTGCGCTTTCGCGAGGTCGCCCGTCGGGTCGCCCGCGTGAAGCCGATCGTCGCGCTCGTCGGGGGGCGCACCGATGCCGGCCGTGACGCGGCATTCCGCCATACCGGGTCGACGGCCATGGG
>CAUJJX010000071.1 GCA_963205165.1 Pseudomonadota bacterium
AGCCCGCGCATCGACTCGATGATCCTCGGCGCCGTCGACATGTCCGCCGACCTGCGCTGCACGAAGGCCTGGGAACCGCTGCTGTACGCGCGCTCGCGTCTCGTGCACGCCGCCGCATCGGCCGGCATCGACCTGCTCGACGTGCCGTTCCTCAACCTCGACGATCCGGACGGCCTCGGTCACGAAGCGCAGGGCTGCGCGCGGCTCGGCTTCACGGGCAAGGCGTCGATTCATCCGAACCAGATCCCGATCATCCACGCGGCGTTCACGCCGACCGAGGCGCAGATCGAGAAGGCGCGTCGCGTCTGCGCCGCGTTCGAGGCGAGCACGAGCGGCCTCGTCGTCGTCGACAACGAGCTGATCGAACTGCCGGTCGTGCGCTCGTACTACCGCATGCTCGCGATCGCGGAGCGGACGGCGGGGCGGTGATGCTGGTCGCGCTGCGTCGTTCGTCGCGCGAAAGCGGCCGTGCCCGGCTCGAGGAATCGGGTCGGGCGGTGACGCGGCCCGCGATCTGCGCGGCGTTCGTCGACGCGCGTCGTGCGCCGATCGACACGACGACGCACCGCGCGCATGACTGATCCGCGCGAGAAAAGCATCCGGACCCGCGACGGCCTGACCCTCAGGACCGAAGCCTTCGGCCCTTCGAGCGGACCGCCGCTGCTGCTCGTCATGGGCGCGATGAACCCGGGGCTGTTCTGGCCCCGCGCGTTCTGCGAAAGGCTCGCGACGGCGGGCTTCCTCGTGATCCGCTACGACCATCGCGACACCGGCGGATCGTCGACCGTCGACTACGCGGCGCATCCGTACACGCTGACCGAACTCACCGACGACGCGCTCGCGATCCTCGACGGCTACGGCATCGCGCGCGCCGACGTCATGGGCCTGTCGATGGGCGGGTACATCGCGCAGCTGCTCGCGATCCACCATCCGGCGCGCGTCGCGAATCTCGTGCTGCTGTCGACGACCGCCGACCCGCGTCCGTACATGGCCGCGACGACGGGCGCCGACGCGAGCGGCTTCGCATTGCCACCACCGACGGCGGCTTACCTCGCGCAGGTCGCCATCGCGCGGACGACGCTGCCGACGAGCCGCGAGGCGGCGCTGCGGATGATCCTCGACGGCTGGCGCGCGACGCACGGCGGTTCGCTGCCGTTCCCCGAGGACGAGACGATGGCGCTGATCCGCGAGGGCGCGGCACTCGTCCGCGATCCGTTCGCAGCCTTCCACCACGCGGCGGCCGTCGCGACGTCGGCGCCGTGGATCGACCAGCTCGATCGCATCACGGCGCGGACGCTCGTGATCCACGGACGATCGGATCCGTGCCTCCCGCTGGCGCACGGCGAGTATCTGGCTGCGCACATCCGCGGCGCGAAGCTCGTGACGTTCGACATGGGTCACATGTTCCCGCCGGTGCTGTCGGGCGAGATCGCGGATCTCGTGGGGAGGTTCGTGGCGGGGCGGTAGGGGGAGCGGACGCAGTATTCGAGCGGGTAGCGCGGGTGGCCAGTTCGCTTACATGCCGTGATCCGGGTCCAGGGTGGCGTTGATCGCATCGCATCGAAGGGCGACGCCGCTGGCCGCATCCTCGGGACCACGCATGCCTCGTCCCGTCACCCCGGCGAACGCTGGGGTCCAGTAGCGGACGTCGCGCCGGCCACCGCCGGGCTGGATTCCAGCTTGCGCTGGAATGACGGGGTGAACAGTTCCCGACGGATCGACAGCGTCGCCGCGCAATCCGACGCAGGCGCTCATGCGACCTTCCGCGCCGGACTTCGCAGCTGCGCTGCCGATCCGACCTGCGACGAGCCGCCCCGAGCCGTAGAATCCCCCCTCCCCACGGAGCCCCGGATGAACGCACCCCACCCCCCGATCCGCCTCACGCAGTTCAGCCACGGCGGAGGCTGCGGCTGCAAGATCGCCCCGGCCGTCCTCGAACAGATCGTCGCGAAGAGCGGCGTCGCGAGCCTGCTGCCGAAGCAGTTGATGGTCGGCATCGAGACGTCCGACGACGCCGCGGTCTATCGCATCAACGACACGCAGGCGTTCGTCGCCACCACCGATTTCTTCATGCCCATCGTCGACGATCCGTTCGACTTCGGACGCATCGCCGCGACCAACGCGATCTCGGACGTCTACGCGATGGGCGGCACGCCGCTCTTCGCGCTCGCGCTCGTCGGCATGCCGATCGACAAGCTGCCGCTGGAGGTGATCCGCGGCGTGCTGCAGGGCGGCGAATCGGTCTGCGCGGCAGCCGGGATTCCCGTCGCGGGCGGACACAGCATCGATTCCGTCGAGCCGATCTACGGGCTCGTCGCGATCGGACTCGTGCACCCGGACCACGTGAAGCGGAACTCCGGCGCGCAGCCCGGCGACGTGCTCGTGCTCGGCAAGGGCATCGGCGTCGGCATCCAGAGCGCGGCGCTGAAGAAGGGCGCGCTCGACGCGGCCGGGTACGACGCGATGATCGCGAGCACGACGAAGCTCAACACGCCCGGCCCGCGGCTCGCACAGCTCGCGGGCGTGCACGCGCTGACCGATGTCACGGGCTTCGGCCTGCTCGGGCATCTGTGGGAGGTCTGCCGCGGATCGAACGTCCGCGCGACGATCGATTTCGCTGCCGTGCCGAAGCTCGACGGTGTCGTCGAACTCGTCGCGGCTGGCCACAAGACCGGCGCGTCGGCGCGCAACTGGCTGGGGTACGGCGCGCACGTCGAACTCGGCGCGCACGGTGCGGACGTGCAGGCGCTGCTCACCGATCCGCAGACGAGCGGCGGACTGCTCGTCGCGTGCGCACCCGACACGGTGGACGCCGTGCTCGCACTGTTCCGCGAAGATGGATTCGACCGCGCGGCGGTCATCGGCGAAGTCGCGGCGGGGACGCCCGGCATCGCTGTGCAATAAGGAGTCAGCCATGAATCCCGTCGAAGCCGATACCTGGTCCGCGCTGAAGCGGCAGGCCATCACCGAGGTCGAGCGCGAGCCGATCCTGTCGGGCCATCTGCACGATCTCGTGCTGCGCCATCGCGGCTATCCGGAGGCGCTCGCGTACCTCATCGCGTCGAGCCTCTCGAACCAGGTCTTCGGCCTCGGTGCGATGGTCGACCTGATCGGCGAGACCATCGAGCGGCATCCGGACATCGCGACGACGACGCTCTCGGACCTCCGCGCGATCGTCACGCGCGACCCCGCGGCGGAATGCGCGCTCGTGCCTTTCCTCTACTACAAGGGCTTCAAGGGGCTCGCGGCCCACCGCCTCGCGCACGCGCTGTGGGGCGAGGGCCGGCAGGGCGTCGCGCGCTTCATCCAGAGCCGCGTCGCGGACGTCCTCGCGATGGACATCCACCCGGCCGCCCGGATCGGGCAGGGCGTGTTCATGGACCACGGCACGGGCCTCGTGATCGGCGAGACGAGCGTCGTGGAAGACGACGTGTCGATGCTGCAGTCGGTCACGCTCGGCGGCACCGGCAAGGAGAGCGGCGACCGCCATCCGAAGATCCGCCGCGGCGTGATGATCGGCGCGGGCGCGAAGATCCTCGGCAACATCGAGGTGGGCGAGGGCTCGAAGGTCGCGGCCGGCAGCGTGGTGCTGCGCGCGGTGCCTCCGCACACGACGGTGGCCGGCGTGCCGGCCCGGCCGGTGGGCACGCCGACGTCGGAGGCGCCGGCGTTCGACATGCGGCAGGACGTGGATGGGTGAGGGGATGGGCGCGGCGATGTGCTCCCCGCGCCCGCATGACCATCCCTACCGGATGACGCGACTGCGTCGCTGATCCGGCAGGACTGCGCACCCCCGTCATTCCAGCGCAAGCTGGAATCCAGTCCGGCGGTGGCTGGTGCGATGTCTGCCGCTGGACCCCAGCCTTCGCTGGGGTGACGGAGTGAGGAATGCCCGGCCTGCTTCGCGCAGGTCGGATTAGAGACGCAGTCGCGTAATCCGACGCCGTCGTCCGCATGACCGTCCGCGTCGGATTACGCGCTGCGCGCCAATCCGACGGAACTGCGCACCCCCGTCATTCCAGCGCAAGCTGGAATCCAGTCCGGCGGTGGCTAGTGCGATGTCTGCTGCCGGACCCCAGCGTTCGCTGGGGTGACGGAACGAGCTTTGCCCGGTACCGAAGATCCGGCTGGCAGCGTCACTCGGCGATGCGTCTGAACAACGCACGCCTTGAATCGGATCACGGTATCTACGACAACGAATCCGAGCTCACGGCCTTCCGATGTTCGGCGACGATCTCGAACCCGGCCGCCCCCAGTTCGTCCACGATCATCCGGAGTCCGCGATCGGTGTCGTCGAAAAATTCGCGCTCTGCAGCCATCGTCCAGCCGGAGCCCCGCGCCGTCGGGCAGTCCCAGTCGATCGATTCGTCGAATCGCGTCACCAGTTCCGCGAGCAGGGCTTTCGTCTGCACGGAGAGCGGAAGCGTGTCGTGATCGACGGCGTAGCCGAACGCCGTGCGG
>CAUJJX010000072.1 GCA_963205165.1 Pseudomonadota bacterium
GAACGCCCCGATCCGCGTTGCACGCGAAGCTCGTACGCTCGCGCGCCGGGTGCGCGACCCGGCTCCGGTTTGCGCCTTGCTCGAAGCGTTCGCGCAGGCAACGCATCTGGCATCCGTAGTGTTAACAGGCCCTAATCCGACGCTGTCTCCCGCAAAACCGTCCGCGTCGGATTACGCGGCTACGCCGCTGATCTACGGAGTTCGTACCCCCGTCATTCCAGCGCACGCTGGAATCCAGTCCTGCGGTGACCGTCGCGATGTCCGTTGCTGGACCCCAGCGTTCGCTGGGGTGACGGGGTGAGGAATGCCGGGGCCCGAAGATCCGGCGGGCCGCGTCACTCCGCGATCCGTGCGCCCGACGCCCGACCCCTAGTTCGAACGAACTAGTCGACCTACTCCTACCGCGCATTCCCCTCCGGCCGTCAGGCGAATGGGCGCCCGGGTCGCCGGTTCGTACCCTTCGTCACATTGGTCAATCCATTGATGACGAGGCAAACGTGGCGACGGATTCCCGCAGGCAGATGTCGGTGCTCCTGGTGAGCACGCTGGCATTCACGGTCTGTTTCGCCGTGTGGATGATGTTCGCGGTCATCGGCGTGCCGATCCGCAAGACGCTCGGATTGTCGGCGACGCAGTTCGGACTGCTCGCCGCCACGCCGGTGCTCACAGGCTCGCTCGTGCGTGTGCCGCTCGGCATGTGGACCGACCGCTTCGGCGGGCGGATCGTGTTCTTCCTCCTGATGCTCTCGACGGTCGTGCCGATCTGGCTGATGTCGTACGCGACGGCCTACTGGCACTTCCTCGTGCTCGGACTCTTCGTTGGACTCGCCGGCGGATCCTTCTCGGTCGGCACGCCGTACGTCGCGCGCTGGTTCCGCAAGGAACGCCAGGGTCTCGCGATGGGCGTGTTCGGCGCGGGCAACTCCGGTGCCGCGGTGACCAAGTTCGTCGCGCCGGCCCTCGTCGTCGCGGGCGGGTGGATGCTCGTCCCGCAGGTCTATGCCGTGGCGATGCTCGTCACCGCGATCCTGTTCTGGTTCTTCAGCGCGTCCGACCCGGCGCACCTCGTCGACTCGAAGGTGACGTGGCGCCAGCAGCTCACCGCGCTGCGCGATCCGCGCGTCTGGAAGTACTGCCAGTACTACTCGATCGTGTTCGGCGGCTACGTCGGACTCTCGCTCTGGATGGTGCAGTACTACGTCGCGGAATACGGCTTCGACCTCAGGACCGCTGCGCTGCTCGCCGCCTGTTTCTCGCTGCCCGGCGGGGTGCTCCGCGCCATCGGCGGCTGGTTGTCCGACCGCTGGGGTGCGCACACCGTGACCTGGTGGGTGCTGTGGGTCAGCTGGATCTGCCTCTTCCTGCTCTCGTATCCGCAGACCGATTTCACGATCACGACCGTCAACGGCCCGACCACCTTCCACATCGGACTCAACGCCTGGGTGTTCACCGCGCTCATGTTCGTGATGGGCATGGCGTGGGCCTTCGGCAAGGCGTCGGTCTTCAAGTACATCTCGGACGAGTTCCCCGACAACATCGGCGTGATCTCCGGAATCGTCGGACTCGCCGGCGGCCTCGGCGGCTTCTTCCTGCCCATCCTGTTCGGGATGCTCGTCGACCTCACCGGCGTGCGTTCGAGCTGCTTCATGTTGATGTACGGCGTCGTCTGGGTGTCCCTCATCTGGATGTACGTCACCGAAGTCCGTCGCATCGACGTGCTGCGGTCGCATTCCAACTGATCGCCCCTCCCTGGAGAATCCCATGGCATCGCAAGCAACCGAGTCCGGACGGGAAGGGCGCCTGCTCACCGTCTGGACACCCGAGGACAAGGACTTCTGGCGGCAGCAGGGCCAGGCCGTCGCCAACGCCAATCTGTGGATCTCGGTGCCGGCGCTCTTCCTCGCCTTCGCCGTGTGGCAGCTGTGGAGCGTCGTCGCCGTCAACCTGAACGCGCTCGGCTTCCGCTTCACGACGAACCAGCTGTTCTGGCTCGCCGCCGCACCGGCGCTGTCGGGCGCCACGCTGCGGATCTTCTATTCGTTCATGGTCCCGATCTTCGGCGGCCGTCGCTGGACCGCGATCTCGACGGCGTCGCTGCTGATCCCCGCGATCGGCATCGGCTTCGCCGTCCAGGACCCGACGACGACGTACCCGACGCTGCTCGTGCTGGCGCTGCTGTGCGGCCTGGGCGGCGGCAACTTCTCGTCGAGCATGGCGAACATCAGCTTCTTCTTCCCGAAGGAGCGCAAGGGTTCGGCGCTCGGTCTGAACGCGGGTCTCGGCAATCTCGGCGTGTCGTCGGTGCAGTTCCTCGCGCCGCTCGTCGTCACGATGCCGGTCTTCGGGATTCTCGGCGGCGCGTCGCAGACCGTCGTCGGCAAGACCGGCGTGTCGAGCGAGATCTGGGCGCAGAACGCCGCGTTCATCTGGGTGCCGTTCATCGCGATCGCGGCGGTGATCTCCTGGATCGGCATGAACGACATCGCCGACGCGAAGGCCTCGTTCGCCGAACAGGCCGTGATCTTCAAGCGCAAGCACAACTGGCTGATGTGCTGGCTGTACCTCGGCACCTTCGGCTCGTTCATCGGCTACGCGGCCGGCTTCCCGCTGCTCATCAAGTCGCAGTTCCCGCAGGTGAACCCGCTGCACTTCGCATGGATGGGGCCGCTCGTCGGCGCCGTCGTCCGGCCCTTCGGCGGCTGGCTCGCGGACAAGCTCGGCGGTGCGCGCGTCACGCTCTGGAACTTCGTCGCGATGATGCTCGGGGTCGTCGGCGTGATCAGCTTCCTGCCGCACGACGGTGACGGCGGCAACTTCACCGGCTTCCTCGGGATGTTCGTGCTGCTGTTCCTCACGACCGGCATCGGCAACGGCTCCACGTTCCGGATGATCCCCGTGATCTTCATGACCGAACGCCAGCGCGCCCTCCTGAAGAACGCGAGCGCCGGTGCACAGGAGCAGGCCATCAAGGACGGCAACAAGGAAGCGGCCGCGGTGCTGGGTTTCTCCGCCGCCATCGCGGCCTACGGTGGCTTCTTCATTCCCAAGAGCTACGGCACGTCGATCGCGATGACCGGCGCGCCCGACGCGGCGCTGTACTGCTTCATCGCCTTCTACGCGACGTGCGTCGTGACGACGTGGTGGTTCTACGCACGGAAGAACGCGGAGATGCCGTGCTGACGCCCGCTCGCAGCCCATCGCATTCGCAGTCCTCGAACACGACTTCGGCCCGCGCGGCCGCGGAGACAAGAACATGAGCCATTTCCTCGATCGCCTCACGTACTTCACCCGGGACCAGGCAACCTTCTCGGACGGCCACGGCGTCGTCACGAAGGAAGACCGCACCTGGGAGGACGGCTACCGCCAGCGCTGGCAGCACGACAAGATCGTGCGCTCGACGCATGGCGTGAACTGCACGGGTTCGTGCAGCTGGAAGATCTACGTGAAGGGCGGCGTCGTCACCTGGGAGACCCAGCAGACCGACTATCCGCGCACGCGGCCCGACATGCCGAACCACGAGCCGCGCGGCTGTGCCCGCGGTGCGTCGTATTCCTGGTATCTCTACAGCGCGAACCGCATCAAGTATCCGATGGTGCGCAGCCGCCTGATCCGCCTTTGGCGCGAGGCACGCAAGACGCTCGGCCCGGTCGAGGCGTGGGCATCGATCGTCGAGGATTCCGCGAAGTCGAAGTCCTACAAGACGGTGCGCGGCCACGGCGGCTTCGTGAGATCGAACTGGGACGAGACCCAGGAGATCATCGCCGCGGCGAACGTCTACACGATCCGGAAGCACGGCCCCGACCGAATCATCGGCTTCTCGCCGATCCCGGCGATGTCGATGGTGTCGTACGCCGCGGGCAGCCGGTACCTCAGCCTGATCGGCGGCGTCTGCATGAGTTTCTACGACTGGTACTGCGACCTCCCGCCGTCGAGCCCGCAGGTGTGGGGCGAGCAGACCGACGTGCCGGAATCCGCCGACTGGTACAACTCGTCCTTCCTGATCGCGTGGGGCTCGAACGTCCCGCAGACGCGCACGCCGGACGCGCACTTCTTCACCGAGGTCCGCTACAAGGGCGCGAAGGTCGTCGCCGTCACGCCCGACTACTCCGAAGTCGCGAAGCTCGCCGACCTCTGGATGCATCCGAAGCAGGGCACCGACGCCGCGCTCGCGATGGCGATGGGTCACGTGATCCTGCGGGAGTTCCACCTCGACCGCACGGCGCCGTACTTCGCGGACTACTGTCGCCGCTACACCGACATGCCGCTGCTCGTGAAGCTCGTGCAGCGTGACGGCCGCCTCGTGCCCGACCGCTTCGTCCGCGCGAGCGATTTCGACGGCAATCTCGCGCAGGCGAACAACCCCGAGTGGAAGACGGTCGGCCTCGACTCGATCAGCGATCGCGTCGTCGCGCCGAACGGCTCCGTCGGCTTCCGCTGGAACCAGAAGGCCGGCGAGGATCTCGGCAAGTGGAACATCGAGCAGCGCGACGGTGCGAGCGGCGCCGACGTGCAGCTTCACCTCACGCTGCTCGAGCACCGCGACGACATCGCATCGGTCGCGTTCCCTTATTTCGGCGGCATCGGCCACGAGCATTTCCCGTCGAACGACCAGGGCGGCGACATCCTCGAGCGCAACGTGCCGGTGAAGCGGCTCGCGCTGGCCGACGGCGAGACGATCGTCGCGACCGTATTCGACCTGATGTGCGCGCAGTACGGCCTCGACCGCGGCCTCGGCGGCGGCAATGTCGCGGCGTCTTACGACGAGGACGTCCCGTACACCCCGGCCTGGCAGGAACGCATCACCGGCGTGAAGGCGGAAGACGTCATCACCGTCGCCCGGCAGTTCGCCGACAACGCCGAGAAGACCGGCGGCAAGTCGATGGTGATCATCGGTGCGGCGATGAACCACTGGTACCACTCCGACATGAACTACCGCGGCGTGATCAACATGCTGCTCATGTGCGGCTGCGTCGGACAGTCCGGCGGCGGCTGGGCGCACTACGTCGGCCAGGAGAAGCTGCGTCCGCAGACCGGCTGGACGGCGCTCGCGTTCGCGCTCGACTGGCACCGTCCGCCGCGCCAGATGAACTCGACGTCGTTCTTCTACGCGCACACCGACCAGTGGCGCTACGAGAAGCTCGAGGTCGACGAGATCCTGTCGCCGCTCGCCGATCGCTCGAAGTGGCGCGGCAGCATGATCGACTTCAACGTGCGCGCCGAGCGGATGGGCTGGCTGCCGTCCGCGCCGCAGCTGCGTACGAATCCGATCGAGGTGTGCAAGGCGGCCGATGCCGCGGGCGTCGATCCGAAGACGTACGCAACCGAGGGCCTGAAGAACGGCAGCCTGCGGATGTCCTGCGAGGACCCCGACGACCCCGCGAACTTCCCGCGGAACCTCTTCGTGTGGCGCTCGAACCTGCTGGGCAGCTCCGGCAAGGGCCACGAGTACTTCATGAAGCACCTGCTCGGCACCCGCCACGGCGTGCAGGGCAAGGACCTCGGTGCGGAAGGCGGCGTGAAGCCCGTCGACGTGAAGTGGCACGACGAGGCGCCCGAGGGCAAGCTCGATCTGCTCGTCACGCTCGACTTCCGGATGTCGACGACGTGCCTCTACTCCGACATCGTCCTGCCGACGGCGTCGTGGTACGAGAAGAACGACCTCAACACGTCCGACATGCATCCCTTCATCCACCCGCTGTCGGCGGCCGTCGACCCCGTGTGGGAATCGCGGTCCGACTGGGAGATCTACAAGGGCATCGCGAAGAAGTTCTCGGAGGTCGCGGTCGGCCATCTCGGCGTCGAGAAGGAACTCGTCCTGACGCCGCTGATGCACGACACGCCCGGCGAACTCTCGCAGCCGTTCGACGTGAAGGACTGGAAGGTCGGCGACTGCGATCTCGTCCCCGGCAAGACGGGCCCCGCGATGACCGTCGTCGAGCGCGACTACCCGAACACGTACCGCAAGTTCACGGCGCTCGGCCCGCTGATGGCGAAGGTCGGCAACGGCGGCAAGGGCATCGGCTGGAACACGGAGCACGAGGTCGACAACCTTCGCGCGCTCAACTATCCGGTCACGGAAGACGGCATCTCGAAGGGCATGCCCCGGATCGAGACCGACATCGATGCGGCCGAGGTGATCCTGATGCTCGCGCCGGAGACGAACGGCGAAGTCGCGGTGAAGGCATGGGAAGCGCTGTCGAAGCTGACGGGCCGCGAGCACGTGCACCTCGCGATCCCGAAGGAGGACGAGAAGATCCGGTTCCGCGACGTGCAGGCGCAGCCGCGCAAGATCATCTCGTCGCCGACGTGGTCCGGCATCGAGTCGGAGAGCGTGAGCTACAACGCCGGCTGGACGAACGTCCACGAGCTGATCCCGTGGCGCACGCTGACGGGCCGGCAGCAGTTCTACCAGGACCACGCCTGGATGCGTGATTTCGGCGAGGGCTTGTGCGGCTATCGCCCGCCGGTCGACATGAAGGCCACGGCGCCGATGTCGGGCACGCGGAGCAACGGCGAGAAGGAAGTGATCCTGAACTTCATCACGCCGCACCAGAAGTGGGGCATCCACTCCACGTACACCGACAACCTGATCATGCTGACGCTGTCGCGCGGCGGCCCGATCGTGTGGCTGTCCGAGACGGACGCGAAGTCCGTCGGGATCGTCGACAACGACTGGATCGAGCTCTTCAACGTGAACGGTGCCATCGCGGCGCGGGCGGTCGTGAGCCAGCGGGTGAAGGAGGGCATGTGCATGATGTACCACGCCCAGGAGAAGACCGTGAACACGCCCGGATCGGCCATCACCGGCACCCGCGGCGGCATCCACAACTCCGTCACGCGCTGCGTGCTGAAGCCCACCCACATGATCGGCGGGTACGCCCAGCTGTCCTACGGCTTCAACTACTACGGGACGATCGGCACGAACCGCGACGAGTTCGTGATCGTGCGGAAGATGGCGAAGGTCGACTGGATGGACGAACCCGCGGAAGCGGCTCGCTGAACACTGCCGAAGCGACGAAGGAGCAGACAAGATGAAAGTACGCGCACAGATCGGCATGGTCCTGAACCTGGACAAGTGCATCGGCTGCCACACGTGTTCCGTGACCTGCAAGAACGTCTGGACCACCCGCGAGGGCATGGAGTACGCGTGGTTCAACAACGTCGAGACCAAGCCCGGGATCGGCTATCCGAAGGACTGGGAGAACCAGGAGAAGTGGGCCGGTGGCTGGGGCCGGAAGTCGAACGGCAAGATCGAGCCGCGCATCGGCAGCAAGTGGCAGGTGCTCATGAAGATCTTCGCGAATCCGCACCTGCCGCAGATCGACGACTACTACGAGCCGTTCACGTTCGACTACCAGCACCTGCACACGGCGCCCGAGATGAAGGCGCCGCCGGTCGCGCGTCCGCGCAGTCTCGTGAGCGGGCAGCGGATGGAGAAGATCGAGTGGGGCCCGAACTGGGAGGAGATCCTGGGCGGCGAGTTCGAGAAGCGTTCGAAGGACGCGAACTTCGAGAACGTCCAGAAGGAGATCTACGGACAGTTCGAGAACACGTTCATGATGTACCTGCCGCGACTCTGCGAGCACTGCCTGAATCCGGCGTGCGTCGCGGCCTGCCCGTCGGGCTCGATCTACAAGCGCGAGGAAGACGGCATCGTCCTCATCGACCAGGACAAGTGCCGCGGCTGGCGCATGTGCGTGTCGGGCTGCCCGTACAAGAAGATCTACTACAACTGGTCCACCGGGAAGGCGGAGAAGTGCATCTTCTGCTACCCGCGCATCGAGTCGGGCCAGCCGACCGTCTGCTCGGAAACCTGCGTGGGCCGCATCCGCTACCTCGGCGTGCTGCTGTACGACGCCGACCGCATCGAGGAAGCCGCGTCGACGCCCGATCCGCGCGATCTCTACAAGGCGCAGCTCTCGCTGTTCCTCGATCCGAACGCGGAGGAAGTCATCGCGCAGGCCCGCAAGGACGGCATCCCGGAAGCCTGGCTCGAAGCCGCCCGCCACTCGCCGGTCTACAAGATGGCGATGGAATGGAAGGTCGCGCTGCCGCTGCACCCCGAGTACCGCACGCTGCCGATGGTCTGGTACGTGCCGCCGCTCTCGCCGATCAGCTCGGCCGCGCAGAGCGGTCAGGTGGGTTCGTTCGGCCAGCTGCCCGATGTGCGCAGCCTGCGGATTCCCGTGACCTATCTCGCGAACATGCTGACGGCGGGCGACGAGGCGCCGGTCGTCTCGGCCCTCGAGCGGATGCTCGCGATGCGCGCCTTCATGCGTGACCGTCACGTCGAGAAGCGCGAGAACCCGGAGGTGCTCCAGCAGGTGGGGCTCTCGACCCTCGAGGTCGAGGACATGTACCGCTATCTCGCGATCGCGAACTACGAGGACCGCTTCGTGATCCCGACGACGCACCGCGAGTACGCGGAGAACACCTTCGACATGCGCGGCGGCTGCGGCTTCACGTTCGGCAACGGCTGCTCGGACGGCCAGACGGAGACGAGCCTGTTCGGCGGCAAGGCGAAGAAGAAGTCGAAGCTGATCCCGCTCGTGATCAAGCCCTGAGTGCGACCCGGACGATCCAGGAGATGAACATGAAGACCTTGAAGGCACTGGGCGCATTGCTCACGTATCCGTCGGCGGCACTCGTCGACGCGCTGCCCGACATCCACGCCGTGATCGTGGACGAGGGCCTGCTCGACACCGCCGAGCGGCGCGGACTGAAGACGCTGATGCAGTGGATGTCCTCCCAGGATCCGCTCGATCTCGAGGAGGCCTACGTCGCGACGTTCGATCGCGGCCGGGCCACGAGCCTGCACCTCTTCGAGCACGTGCACGGCGACTCGCGCGATCGCGGCCAGGCGATGGTCGATCTCGGCCAGATGTACGAGCGGGCAGGGCTGCAGCTCGTGACGAACGAGCTGCCGGACTTCCTGCCGGCGATGCTCGAGTTCGCGAGCCTGCTGCCGGTCGCCGAGGCGCGCGACACGCTCGCCGACTGCGGGCACATCGTGCGCAGTGTCGGTGAAGCCCTGCGCGGATTCGGCAGCCCGTACCACGCCGTGTTCGCCGCGATCCTGAATGCCGCGAAGCTCGACGGGCTCGGTGCCACGACAGTGGCGCCGCCAGCCGTCGACGAGGAAGCGATGGACCGCGAGTGGGCCGAGCAGCCCGCGTTCGGACCCGGCACCGCCGACGGTTCGTGCAGCGCGGCCGCGACCGGCCGGGGCTGCGGCACGACGCTGCCGCTGAAGACCAACAGCCACCCGGCCTCCCGGGCGGCCTGACAGGAGGATTCACCATGGACTTCGGCCGCTATCTCGACCAGTTCCTGTTCGGGTTCTATCCGTACATCTGCCTCGCCGTGTTCTTCCTCGGCAGCCTGCTGCGCTTCGATCGCGAGCAGTACACGTGGAAGAGCGATTCGTCGCAGCTCCTGCGGCACGGGCAGCTGCGCCTCGGCTCGAACCTGTTCCACATCGGCGTGCTCTTCCTGTTCTTCGGGCACTTCTTCGGGATGCTCACGCCGCACTGGGTGTACGAGCATTTCGTCACGGCGGGCAACAAGCAGGTGCTCGCGATGATCTCCGGCGGCATCGCCGGGACGCTCGGTTTCATCGGCCTCTCGATCCTGCTGCATCGTCGGCTGACCGACCCGCGCATCCGCGCGAACAGCCGTCCGGCGGACATCGCGATCGCCGCGATCCTGTGGGTCCAGCTCGCGCTCGGGCTCATGACGATCCCGCTGTCGGCGCAGCATCTCGACGGCAGCATGATGCTGAGGCTCGCCGGCTGGGCGCAGCAGATCGTCACGTTCCAGGCTGGTGCGGCCGAACTGCTCGTCGAGGCCGGCTGGGTGTTCAAGCTGCACATGTTCCTCGGCATGACGATCTTCCTGATCTTCCCCTTCACCCGGCTCGTGCACGTCTGGAGCGGTTTCGCGGCGATCGGCTACGCCGTGCGTCCGTACCAGATCGTCCGCACCCGCAACCGCTGAGGCCCGCGATGGACACGACAACGCAGAACGAAACCGCGGCCGATCCGGCGCTGCTCCGCGGCTGGCTCGCGGCGCGGGCCGATGCGCTCGGCGTCGAGGTCGACGATGGCGACGACTGGATCGACGCGGAGCTCGCCCGCGAGATCACGGTGCCGTCCCCCGACGAGACCGCCTGCCGGCGCTACTACGACTCGCATCCGGTGGAGTTCTCGTCCGGCGATCTCGTCGAGGCCGCACACATCCTCTTCGCCGTGACGCCGGGCGTGGACGTCCGCGCGCTCGTGCAGCAGGCGGAGAGCACGCTGCACCGCGTGCGCGAGGCACCGGACACGTTCGAGACCGTGGCGGGCGAATTCTCCAACTGCCCGTCGGGCAAGCAGGGTGGCCGGCTCGGCCAGCTGCGGCGCGGCGAGGTCGTGCCGGAGTTCGAGTCGGCGCTGTTCGACGGCACCGACCTCGGCGTGCTCCCGCGACTCGTGCGTTCGCGCTACGGACTGCACGT
>CAUJJX010000073.1 GCA_963205165.1 Pseudomonadota bacterium
GATCGTTGGTGTCGGCGCAGCGGCGTGCTGCACCGTCGCGCGCGGATGGCCGTGCGTCGAGCGTGTGCGGCGGATGCCGGTCGGGTTTGGTGCGGACGATGCGGGAAGTTCCGACCGCCCGGCGGTGGGGTGGACGGAACCCGGTGGACCCGGACGGGTGACGCAGCGCGGGGCTAACCGCCGCGCATCCAGCGCGCCGCCTTCTCCGCGATCATCAGCGTCGGCGCGTTCGTGTTGCCGGCCGTGATCGTCGGCATCACGCCCGCGTCGGCGACGCGCAGGCCCGCCACGCCGCGCACGCGCAGCCGGCTGTCGACCACGGCCATCGGGTCGTCCGCCGCGCCCATCTTCGTCGTGCCGACGGGGTGGAAGATCGTCGTCGCGATGTCGCCCGCAAGCCGCGCGAGCTCGTCGTCGGTCTGGAACTGCGTGCCCGGCTTCCATTCTTCCGGCTGGTACGGTGCGAGCGCCGGTTGAGCGACGATCTTCCGGGTGACGCGCAGCGAGTCGGCGGCGACCTTGCGGTCTTCTTCCGTGCTGAGATAGTTCGGCGCGATCGCGGGCGCGTCCCCGGGATTCGCGCTGCGGATCTGCACGGTCCCGCGGCTCGTCGGCTCGAGGTTGCACACGCTCGCCGTGAACGCCGGGAAGCGGTGCAGCGGTTCGCCGAACGCGTCGAGCGAGAGCGGTTGCACGTGGTACTGGATGTTCGGATGCACGCGCGACGGATCGCTGCGCGTGAACGCGCCGAGCTGCGATGGCGCCATGCTCATCGGGCCGGTGCGCTTCATCGCGTACTCCGCGCCGATCATCGCCTTGCCGACGAGGCTGTTCGCGAGCGTGTTGAGCGTCTTCGCGCCGGTCACCTTGAAGACCGCCCGGATCTGGAGGTGGTCCTGGAGGTTCGCGCCGACGCCGGGGGTGTCCTGCTTCACCTCGATGCCGTGCTTCTGCAGCAGCGCCGCGGGGCCGATGCCCGAGAGCTGGAGCAGCTGCGGCGAACCGATGCTGCCGGCCGCGAGGACCACCTCGGACTTCGCGCTCACCGTGACGCGGTTGCCGTCGTGCACGACCTCGACGCCGGTGCAGCGCAGCCCGCCGTCGGCGCCGCGCTCGATCGTCAGGCGCTGCGCCTGCGCGTTCGTCCAGAGCGTGAAGTTCGGACGCGACATGCATGTCGGGCGGAGGAAGGCCTTCGCCGTGTTCCACCGCCAGCCGGACCGCTGGTTCACCTCGAAGTAGCCGACGCCTTCGTTCGTGCCGCGATTGAAGTCGTCGGTCGCGGGGACACCCGCCTGCTGCGCCGCTGCCGCGAACGCGTCGAGGATGTCCCAGCGGAGCCGCTGTTCTTCCACCCGCCATTCGCCGCCCGAGCCGTGCAGCTTCGCGAAATTCTCGTGACCGTTCGGGCCGTCATCGAGGCGATGGTGGTCCTCGTGGGCCTTGAAGTCGGGGAGGCAGTTGTCCCACGTCCACTCGGTGTCACCGGTGACGTGCGCCCAGTGCTCGTAGTCGCGCGCCTGCCCGCGCATGTAGATCATGCCGTTGATGCTCGAGCAGCCGCCGAGCGTGCGGCCGCGCGGATAGCGCAGCACGCGGCCGTTCAGCCCGGCGTCGGGCTCCGTCTTGTAGAGCCAGTCGGTGCGCGGATTGCCGATGCAGTAGAGATAGCCGACCGGGATGTGGATCCAGTGCCAGTTGTCGCGTCCGCCCGCTTCCAGCAGCAGCACGCGCTTCGACGGGTCGGCCGAGAGCCGGTTGGCGAGCAGGCAGCCCGCCGTCCCGGCGCCGACGATCACGTAGTCGAACTCGGGCGCGGCCATGGCGTCACTTCGCCGTCGGCATGACGAACTCGGCGCCCTTCCCGATGCTCTCGGGCCAGCGCTGCATCACGCTCTTCTGCTTCGTGTAGAACCGGACGCCTTCCTCGCCGTACGCGTGCATGTCGCCGAAGAGACTCTTCTTCCAGCCGCCGAACCCGTGCCACGCCATGGGTACCGGGATCGGCACGTTGATGCCGACCATGCCCACCTCGATGCGCCGTGCGAACTCGCGCGCGACGTGGCCGTCGCTCGTGAAGCAGCTCGTGCCGTTGCCGAACTCGTGATCGTTGATGAGCTTCACGCCCGTCGCGAAGTCCGGCACGCGGACGCACGCGAGCACCGGTCCGAAGATCTCCTCGCGATAGATGCGCATCGACGGCTTCACGTGGTCGAACAGCGTGCCGCCGAGCCAGAAGCCGGCCTCGTGGCCGGGCACCTCGAGGCCGCGGCCGTCGACGACGAGCGACGCACCTTCGGCGACACCCTGCTCGATGTAGCCGCGGATCCGGTCGAGCGCGATGCGCGTCACGATCGGGCCCATCTCGGCGTCGAGTTCGAGGCCGTTCTTCACCACGAGCGTGCGGGCGCGCTCGGCGAGCACCGGCATGATCCGGTCGGCGGCATCACCGACGAGCACGGCGACGCTGATCGCCATGCAGCGTTCTCCGGCCGAGCCGAACGCCGCGCCGACGAGGGCGTCGACGGTCTTGTCGATGTCGGCGTCGGGCATCACGAGCATGTGGTTCTTCGCGCCGCCGAGCGCCTGCACGCGCTTGCCGTGCCGGGCACCCGTCTCGTAGATGTGCTGCGCGATCGGCGTGCTGCCGACGAACGACACGGCGCGCACGTCGGGGTGCTCCAGCAGCGCGTCGACGGCGACCTTGTCGCCCTGCACGACGTTGAACACGCCGTCGGGAAATCCGGCCTGCTTCATGAGGTCGGCGACCATCAGCGAGGGCGTCGGGTCGATCGGGCTCGGCTTCAGCACGAAGGTGTTTCCCGCGGCGATCGCCACCGGGAACATCCAGCAGGGCACCATCACCGGGAAGTTGAACGGCGTGATGCCCGCGACGACACCGAGCGGCTGCCGCATCGTCCAGTTGTCGATGCCGGTGCTGACCTGGTCGGTGTAGTCGCCCTTGAGCAGCTGCGGGATGCCGCACGCGAACTCGACGATGTCGATGCCGCGCGAGACCTCGCCCTGCGCGTCGGTGAAGACCTTGCCGTGCTCGGCCGTGATGGCGCGGGCGAGGTCGTCACGATGCCTGTTGAGCAGTTCCAGGAACTTGAACATGTGGCGCGCGCGGCGGATGGGCGGCATCTCGGCCCACGCCGGGAACGCGGCCTTCGCCGACGCGACGGCGGCATCGACGGCGGCCTGGTCGGCCAGGGCCACGCGGCCCGTGACGCGGCCGGTGGCCGGATCGAAGACGTCCTGCGTCCGACCGCTCGTGCCCGCGACGACCTTGCCGTCGATCCAGTGATCTATATTTGCTGCGCTCATGGGAAGCCTCCTTGGTTGCACCCGAATATAGGAGAGCGCCCGGCA
>CAUJJX010000074.1 GCA_963205165.1 Pseudomonadota bacterium
GCGAAGACGCGGTCGAACTTGTCGTAGTTCGATTCGTCCTTCACGAGGCAGGTTCGCGCGAGGTGGTAGAAGCCCTCGACGCGATAGTCGGCGAGGCCGGCCTGCATGGCCTCGAGCAGCACGAGGTATTCGCGCACCGAGACGGGCACGCCGCCGGATTTCAGTTCGAGGAAGAAGTCGGTGAGCATGGCGTCAGGAGGGTGGGCGCGGAGCGCGCGGGCGTCGTGGCGGCATTGTAGGCGGCACGGTGGCCTCGACCGCCTGCCAGACCACCACGGTGTACCAGCCACGCTCGTCGGTGAAGTGGCACTGCACTTCGAAGCCGCTCTCGCGGGCCATCGTGTCGATCAGGCCCCGGTTGTATTTCTGGGATTGCTCCGTGTAGATCGTCTCGCCGGCCTCGAAGGCGAAATCGCACGCGAGCCGCCGGCTGTGCACGATCTGGCGCCGACGGCTCACGATGAAGCTCCGGGCCGCGCCGTCGAGCGGCGAGTAGGTGGCGTAGTGGCTGAACTGCCCGACGTCGAAGTCCATCCCCAGCTCGCGATTGAGTCGGACGAGCAGGTTCAGGTTGAAGCGCGCCGTCACGCCCTCCGGATCATCGTATGCGGCGCGGATCACGTGCGGGTCCTTCTCGAGGTCGAGTCCCAGCACGAGCGCGTCGCCCGGGCGCAGGTGCTCGCGCATCCGCCGCAGCAGCGAGATGGCGCCGTCGTGCGTCTGGTTGCCGAGGTTGCTGCCCAGGAACATCGCCACCTGCCGGCGGCCGGGCAACGTCACGGGCCAGTTCAGGAAATAGTCACCGCAGAGCGGCTGCACGGGGAATCCCGGCAGGTGCTCGGCAAAGCGCCGGGACAACTCGTCGAGCGCGTGCGGCGAGATGTCCATCGGCTTGAACACGCAGTCGGCGCCGCGCCGCGCGAGGGCCTCGCAGATCGAGAGCGTCTTCTCGCCGTCGCCGCTGCCGAGTTCGACGAGATCCACCGGCCGTGCGTCGGGCGCGATGCGGCGGGCCAGCTCGTCCCCGCGGCTGCGGAGAATGCCGTGCTCCGTGCGCGTGAGGTAGTACGCGTCCAGGGCCATGATCTCCTGGAAGAGGCGCGAACCCTCGTCGTCGTAGAACCAGGCGGACGACAGCGTCTTCTGCGGCGCGCCCAACCCCTCGACGACTGCCTGTGCCAGGGCTCGATCGCACGGCTCGCCGGGATTGTCGCCGGTCGCACGCGTCGATGCGGAAGACGCCTCGCGATCGCGGACCCGGCTCATGACGCCTGCGCTCCATCGCGTGCGGGACGGATCCCGGTGTACTGCCAGCGCAACGGTGCGTGGAAGAAGTTCCGGTACGTGAATCGTGCGTGTCCCGGGGGCGTCGCGTACGAGGCCCCGCGCAGCACTTTCTGGTTGACCATGAACTTGCCGTTGTACTCGCCCACCGCGCCGGCGGCCTTGCGGAAGGCCGGGTACGGGAGATAGGCGCTCTCGGTCCACTCCCACCGCAGGCCCCAGGGAATCGACGCCACCAGGGCCTCCCATTCGAACTCCGTCGGCAAGCGCCATCCGGCCCACTGGCAGAAGGCATAGGCCTCGTAGTAGCTCACGTGAGTGACCGGCGCCTGCGGGTCCAGCGGCTGCAGTCCGGCGAGCGTGTAGTGCAACCACTCACCGGAACGATCCGGATGGGGCACCCAGTAGAGCGGCGCGCGACGCGGCTGGGCGCGGATCCAGTCCCAGCCCTCGGCGTGCCAGTGCTCGAAACGGTCGTAGCCGCCGTCGGCCATGAAGGCCAGATACTCGGCATTCGTGACGAGCGCGGTCCGCAGTTCGACGGGCGGCACCTGCACGAGATGGCGCGGGCCTTCGTTGTCAAAGGCGAACGCATCGCCGGCGTGGCCGATCTCGCGCAGTCCGCCACCCCAGCGCACCCAGGCGTCGGGCACCGGGCCCGGACCCGCGTGCTCCTGCGCGACGTCCACCGCGCCGACCGCGCGGGGGTCGTATTCCGGGGCAAGAGGGTTCACCCCGAGGATGAACTTGATGTCGGTGAGCAGCAGTTCCTGATGCTGCTGTTCGTGCTGGAGACCCAGTTCGATCAGCGCCGACAGTGCGGGCGCGAGCGGCGCCGACAGCAGCCTCCCCATCGCGGCGTCGACGTGGGCACGGTAGGCCAGCACCTCCGCGACCGTCGGACGACTGAGATCGCCGCGCTGCACGCGCTGCACGCGCTCGCCCACGGTCTCGTAGTAGCTGTTGAAGACGAACCCGAATCGCTCGTGGAACACGCGATAGCCCGGCAGGTTCGGCTGCAGGACCATCGCCTCGAAGAACCAGGCCGTGTGGCCGAGATGCCACTTGGGCGGGCTCACGTCGCCCACGGGTTGCGGGACGTGGTCCTCGATGGCGAGCGGCGCGCAGAGACGCTCGGTACGCTGACGTACGTCGTGGTACCGCCGCGTCACGACGTCGGCAGCCGTCACGCCCGGCGCGCTACCGGGCACGACGCCCCCGCCTCATGCCGTCACCTTCACGTCGCGCCAGAATGCGACGCGACCAGCCACCGCCTCGGCGCCTGCCCTGGGGGTCGGGTAGTACCACGCCGCATCGGTGTGGATGGCGTCGCCGACCTTCAGACTGAAGTAGCTCGCCTGCCCTTTCCACCCGCAGACGGTGTGCGTCGGACTGTCGATCACATGGCGACGGTCGAGCGACGCCATCGGGAAATAGGCATTGCCTTCGACCTCGACGATGTCGTCGCTCTCGGCGATGACGGTGCCGTTCCATTGCGCTTTCATGGGGTGCTCCTCGAACAACGTGGGACCGGGGCTGCAAGCCCCCGGGGCCGCGTTGGTAACGCCCGCCGCGCAATCGTTCCCGACCCTCGCTACAGAAAGCCGGCGGCGTTTCAGCGTCCCCGCTTGTTCATGAACACCAGCCGCTCGAACAGGTGGACGTCCTGCTCGTTCTTGACGAGCGCGCCGTGCAGCGGCGGGACGATCTTGCCGGACTCCTGGCTGTGCAGCGCCTCCGGCGGGATGTCTTCCGCGACGAGCAGCTTGATCCAGTCGAGCAGTTCGGAGGTCGACGGCTTCTTCTTCAGGCCCGGCACGTCGCGGATCTCGAAGAAGGCCGTGAGCGCGCTGCGCAGCATGTCCTGCTTCAGCCCCGGATGGTGGACGGCGACGATGCGCTCCATCGTGTCGCGATCGGGGAACCTGATGTAGTGGAAGAAGCAGCGGCGCAGGAACGCGTCGGGCAGTTCCTTCTCGTTGTTCGACGTGATGATGATCAGCGGACGGTGCTTCGCGCGCACGAGCTGCTGCGTCTCGTAGACGTAGAACTCCATGCGGTCGAGTTCGCGCAGCAGATCGTTCGGGAACTCGATGTCGGCCTTGTCGATCTCGTCGATCAGCAGGACGGCGGGCTGCTCGGATTCGAAGGATTCCCAGACGGGGCCGCGCTTGATGTAGTTCGCGATGTCCTCGACGCGGGCATCGCCGAGCTGCGAGTCGCGCAGCCGCGACACGGCGTCGTACTCGTAGAGCCCCTGCTGCGCCTTGGCCGTCGACTTCACGTGCCACTGGAGCAGGCGTCGACCGAGGGCCTTCGCAACTTCCTCGGCGAGCATGGTCTTGCCGGTGCCCGGCTCGCCCTTGATGAGCAGCGGACGCTGCAGGGTGACGGCGGCGTTGACCGCCATCATCAGGTCGTCGGTGGCGACGTAGCTGTCGGTGCCGGTGAAGCGCATGGATCGTCGTGGGGGCGGGTTGCGGGAGGGGCAAGGGTACACGATGGCACCGGGCTGCCGGTGCGCCTCGCCCCGTGCCGCAGGGCAGGCGTCAGCGCCGCCGGACCAGCAGCAGCGTGATGTCGTCCGACTGCGGATGGCCGCCCGCGAACGCGTCGACGGCATCGGCGATCCGCTGCACGCCCTCGGCGGCGTCGGCGGTCGGCGACGCGAGTGCGGCGCGCATGCGACCCTCGCCGAACTGCGACAGGTCGGAAGCCTCCGCCTCGGTGACGCCGTCCGTGTAGAGCAGCAACCCCGTGCCGGGCGGGAACGCGACGGTGCCGACCTGGAACGCCAGCCCCGGCATGATCCCCGCGACCGGTCCGCGCGGCCGGTCGAGACGCGCCACCTCGCCGACCCGGGACACGTGCAGCGGCGCGTTGTGGCCCGCGTTGACGTGGTGGAGCACGCCCGCGTCGAGATCGACGATCGCGCAGAACACCGAGACGAAGAGCTGCGCCTCGTTCGATTCGGCGAGCTGGTCGTTGAGGTGCGCCATCCAGCGGGCGAGGCACTCGCCGCCCGCGTCGCCGCCTCCCGCCGCCGCACTGCGCAGCAGCGTCAGCGCGCGGACCATGAACAGTGCGGCGGGCATGCCCTTGTCGCAGACATCTCCGATCGCGAACAGGAAGCGCCGCGGCCCCAGCGGCAGCCAGTCGTAGAAGTCCCCGCCCACCTGCCGCGCGGCCCGCATGAAACCGTGGAAGTCCAGTTCGCGAGCCTGCGCAGGCAGCGGCGGCGCCGGGAGCATGCTCGACTGGATGCGTCGGGCGAAATCGAGTTCACGCTGCAACGCCTGCAACTGCACGGCCGACCGGACGCGCGCCACGACGCGCTCGTTGCTGCGGCGCATGCGCTCGGCGAGCAGCGCGATCAGGTTCCGGCCGATGTGCGGGATCGCCAGCAGCCGCTGGAGGAACACCGGACCGTCGACGACGAGCAGCCGGCACGGTTCGGCCGTCGTCACCCACGCGGACGCCGGTCGACCATCCGCGACGGAGATCTCGCCCACGCATTCGCCGCGCGGAATCTCGACGACATCGTCGGACTCCGGACCGTCGAGCCGCACGCGGAGACTCCCCTCGACGACCACGAGCACGCGGTTCGCGTCGGCCGCCGGTTCGAGGACCGTGGCGCCGGCCGGATGATCGACGAGGCGGCACTCGGACACGATCGACTCGATGTCGGCCCACGGCACGTTGCGGAACAGGCCGCAGCGCGCGATGGCCTCGATGGCGCGACGATCGACGCCGGAGCGCTCGTCCACGGGCACGAAGGTCCCGTCGGCGCGCGTCAGGGGGAAGTCCGCCGGTTCGGCGCGGCGCCGGTCCGTGTCGCGCGAGACGATCGCGTCGTCGCCGAGGCACACCGTGAAATGGTTGCGGCACTGACGGCGTTCGTAGCGGCACGCGTCGGCGAAGCGGCGCACGAGATGCACCCCGAGGCCGCCGATCGACGCGTCGTCGAGCGACGCCGGCCGCACGGGCGCCGCGAGGTCGAGCGGATCGAAGGGCGGCCCGGCATCGGTGACGGTGAGCGTCGTGGCGCGGGGCGCGAAGACGAGCGTCAGGCCGATCTCGCCGGGTCCGCCGCGGTAGGCATGCTCGACGACATTGCCGACCAGCTCGTTCACGCAGAGGTCGAGATGGTCGCAGCGGTCCGCCGGGATCGCGTACTGCGCGGCGAGCGTGCGCGCCCAGATGCTCGCCTCGCCGACGGCGGCGTCACCGCTGTCGAGCGTCAGGACATGACGCCAGGTGGGTTCGGGTGGCATCCGGGGACCGGTCGACGCGGCGCCTCGGCGGACCGCTATTGCTGCGCGTCGTGCGGCGCGGACGCGGCCGCGCGGGCGCTCTCCACGTCGGCGTGCAGCGGGATCAGCTGGTCGATACCGGCCGTCTCGAGGACGTCCCGCACGACGGACTGCGGCGCGGCGAGGACGAACCGGCCGCCGCGCCCCTTCTGGCCGCGCGCCGCTGTCATCAGGAGCCGGATGCCGATCGACGCGAGGAAGCTCACGCCGGAGAGGTCGACGACGATGCGGTCCTTGCGGCCGGTCGTGATGAAGGAGAAGCGCTCGTCGATGGCGCGCGTGCCGTCGATGTCGAGGCGACCGTCGAGGGCGATGCACTGCACCTCGCCGTCGAGTGTGGACGTGGTGAATTTCATGTCGGGGTCTGCTCGCGCAGCGCCGCGCGTGCGGCGTCGGTCACGAGATCGGTCTCGGGGAGCACCAGTCTAGGGCCTGTTAACACTACGGATGCCAGTGCGAATGAACCTCTCGGCGTGCAGGGCAAGGCGGACGACGCCGCCCGGACTGGACGTCCGGGCCAGGAGGACAACGCCGCCATGCGCGCCGAGAGGTTCATTCCCTCCGGG
>CAUJJX010000075.1 GCA_963205165.1 Pseudomonadota bacterium
GGAACCCGGCTTCGTCGTGGTCCGCAGTGCGCAGCAAGGGGCGTGGTCCGGACTGCTCGTGCTGCTCCCCGTGCTGCACGCGACGCACGCATGCCTCGTCGCCCCCGTGGCGAACGCCTATCGCGAGGCGTTCTCCGACGCCGCACGCCCTGCGACCGGCAACACGTTCGCGATCGGCATCGTCGCGGCCTGCGCCGCCTTCCTGCTCGGCAGCGCGGCGTGGTTCACGCTGCTGCGCCACGGACTTCCCGCGATCGTGCGTTGAGCGTTCGTCGCGGACGCTGTCCGCGACCCATCGGAAATGACAAGGGCCGGACACCCCCCTCGGAGGAACGTCCGGCCCTTCGACCTGCATGCGATGCGATCAGCGGATCGCCACCGGCGCGACCGTCGACCCCGTCCCGCCCTTGATCTTCAGCGGCTGCACGGCGAACGCGAACTCGTAGGTCTTGCTCGCCGCGAGCTGGTCGAGCTTCATGTTCTCGAGCAGGAAGATGCCGTTCACGACGAGCGCGATCTGGTGGACCGGCATGCTGATCGCCTTGTCCGGAGTCGGCGTGACCTCGACCCCGAAGGTGTCCGCGCCGAAGAGCATGACGTTCTTCTTCGCGAGCCATTCCGCCGCGGGCGCACCGATGCCCGGCGTGCTGCCGTTGTACTTCGCGTTGTCGACGCCCCAGAGCTTGCCGTAGCCGGAGTGGATCAGCACGGCGTCGCCCGCCTTGATCGCGATCTTCTGGCGATCGGCCGCGGCCTCGAGATCGGCCACCGTGATCTCGTAGCCGGCGGGCAGCATGTCGACGCCCTTGAGCGCCGCCACGTCGAGCAGGATTCCGCGCGTGAAGAGCGTGCCGATCTTCTCGACGCCGAGCTTCACGAAGCCGTTGCGCGTGCCGATCTCGTCGGAGTCGACGCAGTTGTAGAGCGAATTGCCGATGGTCTGGTGCGAGAACATGTCGAACTGCGTGCCGACCTGGCCCAGCTCGGTCACGACGAGTTCCTCGTTGCTGCGACGCATGTTCGTGCCGAACGACGGACCCGTGCGCTTCGTGTGAATCTCGAAGCGGCGCGTGCCGAACAGCGGCATGTTGCCTTCGAGCACGCGGCCCAGTTCGACGATCTCGCCGGTGCGGATCAGCTGCGCCGCGGCGAGCGCCTGCGCGGGCGTCATCAGGTTGGCAGCACCGCGTTCGTCGGCGGCACCCCACTGCGACGGGCAGCGCTTCTCGGGCGACGGCGGCGTCCAGCCATCGGCGGCGTGCGCGGCGACGGCGGACATCGAAAGCAGCAGGGCTGCGGTGGCGGTGAAACCTTTCATGTTGTCTCTCTCCCTGGGTGATGGGCCCGTCCCGGAACGGGCGACGACGCGACGGCGCGGCAGCGCGAACGTTCAGTCGAACGTCAGCGCATGCCCGTCCGAATCATAGGCTGCGAAGCGGCCGATGGCGCCCTTGCGGACGGACTCGACCATCGATTCGAGCGCCGTGTCGATCTGGGCTGCGGAAGGCGGCAGGCCGTTCGCGCCGCCGAGCCCGCCGACGAACACGACCTGCCACGGCTGCCCGAGCTGCCGGGATTCCGCGACGAGCGCGTCGAACGAGCCAAGCTCGTCCGGCGCCTTGTCGACGCACATGATCGGGACGAGCGCCCCACCTTCGCCCCGCTCGAAGCGGGCGCGCTGTTCGGCGGTGGCGTCGTCGGCCAGCTCCGCGCCGGCAAACACGAACAGGAGACGTTGCGGCTGCGGCTGCGAGACGGCGGCGCGAAGCAGTTGCGTGAAATGGGATTCGTTCATGACCTGGCCTTTCTCGGGGTGGCCGCCGGACGCGCCGGTGCCACGACGATGGGAATGCGGCCGAGCGTTCGCTGCAGCGGCCGGGACTGGGTGACGAGATCGGCCACGGTGTACCGATCCAGCGTCGAATAGAACGCGTCGAGCGCCTCGCCGAGGATACCCGGAAGACGGCAGGCGCCCGTGATGCGGCAGTCTCCGCCGTCCGTGGCGAGGCACTCCACGGCGGGGGTGTCACCCTGCGCGGCGCGCACGACCTCGCCCACGCGGATCGCGTCGGGCTCCACCGCGAGCCGGACGCCGCCGGAGCGCCCGCGGACGGATTCCACCCAGCCCTGCCGGACGAGCTGCTGGACCACCTTCATCAGATGGTTCTCGGAGATTCCGTACGCCCCGGCGATCTGCGCGATCGTCGCCAGCCGGTCCGGGTCGAGGGACAGGTAGACGAGCACCCGCAGCATGTAGTCGGAGAAGGTCGTGAGCTTCAATTTAAGATGTATTTCATATGTTGATTTGACCGGATCGCGGCGCTAATATTCATGCATTCAATATACATCTTTATACCGACGCGACGAACAGGAGGTTCCGCCATGCCGAACGACCCCGGTCTCCACCCCGCCGAAACGGCGATCGACGTGCGCACGATCCCGCCGTGGGAACGTCACGCGCTCATTTTCCAGACCTTCCACGACCTGCCTTCAGGCGGCGCGCTGCAGCTCGTGAACGATCACGATCCTGCCCCGCTGCGCGCCCAGTTCGAGGCACGGTACCCGGGCACGTTCCGTTGGGACTACGTCGAATCCGGCCCGGACGTCTGGCGCGTGCGGATCGGCAAGACCGAGAGCGTCTGCTGCGGCGGCTGTCACTGAATCCACCCCGCAGCGCATCGACCCGCATCGACCCGAAAGGAACCTGACCATGTCCGCACCGCACATCCACCTGTCACCAGACGCCATCTACCCGTTCGACGCACGCGGCGTCGCGAAACGCTTCAGACACGCCGCGATATTCGGCGCGCTCGACGCACTGACGCCGGGCGAACGCATGCGCTTCGTGAACGATCACGATCCCCTGCCGCTGCTGGCGCAGCTCGCCGACCGCTACGGCGTGGATATCGCGATCGAGTACCGGCAGCGGGATCCCGGGGCGATCGTCATCGACTTCATCCGCTGCTGAGCGGCGAGTCGGGCACCACGGCCCGCATCACGGAAGGAACGCCGCCATGCCGCGCGACCGCGAACACCTGCCGCTCGTGTACTCATGCTCCGGTTGCTCGAGCGCGGCGCAACTCGCCAACCACCTTGCGCTGCGCCTGGACCGCGACGGCATCGCCGAGATGTCGTGCATCGCAGGCGTCGGCGGCAATGTCGCGAGCCTCGTGCGCCGCGCCCGGGACGCAGCCGACTCGGAACGCCCGATCCTCGCCATCGATGGCTGTGCGCTCGCGTGCGCCCGCAACTGCCTCGCGCGGCACGGCATCACACCGACGCTGCACGTGCAGCTCGCCGAATCGGGCGTCCGGAAGCGATACCACGCGGACTTCGATGCGACCGACGCCGATCGCGTCTATGCCGATCTCCGGGATCGCCTCGCCGCGGCACCGGCACCCCAGTCCGGAAAAGTCACAGGCGACGCCTGAGACCGCGTGATCACCGCGTGGCCCGTCAACCCCGACGGATGACCACCCGCCCGCGCCCGATCAGCAGGTTCACGACGATCCCGAAGATCGAGATGAACAGCGCGGCGCCGACGGTCTGCCAGAACGTGCCGACACCGAAGCCCGGCACGACCCACGCGACGAAGAACAGGATCAGCGCGTTCAGCACCGGCACGAACAGCCCGAGCGTGAGCACGGCGATGGGCAGCGTGAGCAGCAGCAGGACCGGCTTGAGGAAGGTGTTCGCGATCCCGAACACGAGGGCCGCGAGCAGCAGCGCCTCGGGGCCGTCGACGTTCACGCTGTCGAGCACCTCCGATGCGACCCAGAGCGCGAGCGCATTCAGCCCCCAGAAGATCAGGAAGCGCTGGAGGCCCGCCAGCCAGGGACCCGGTGCACTCCGGGGCGGTTGGGGATCGTGGTCGTAGGTGGCCATCGGGATCGGCAGGAAGACGTCGGTGTATCGGAACGCGGCGGACTGCGCGCCGAGTATGTCGGCGCGCCGGTGGCACGGGCAAGCCCGGTCGGCCCGTCGTGCCTCGCCGGATGCACGACACGCCGCCGCGCGCAGCCGCTACCATTCGCGCCCGCCCGTCGCAGCCGCCCCGTCCACCATGTCCCGTCACGCCACCACCCTGCCCCGCTCCACGTGGTGGCTGCTCGCCATGCTCAGTCTCGGCTGGGGTCTGAACTGGCCGATGATCAAGCTCTCGATCGTCGACATCCCGGTCTGGACCTTCCGCGCGATCTGCGTGATGGTCGGCGGCGTCGGGATGTTCGCCCTGGCGCGCCTCAACGGACAATCGCTGCGCGTCCGTGCCGGCGAGTGGTGGCCGCTCATCGCGATGGCGCTCTTCAACGTGACGCTCTGGAACATCTTCGTGACGTACGGCGTGAAGACCCTGCCCGCGGGCCGGTCGGCGATCCTCGCGTACACGATGCCGCTCTGGACCGTCGTGCTGTCCGCGTTCGTGCTCGGCGAGAAACTCACCCGGCGGCGTGTCGCCGGCCTCGCGCTGGGCATGTCCGGGCTCCTGCTGCTCCTCGGCGACTCGCTCGTCGCCATCGGCGGCGCACCGCTCGGCGCGGTCTCGATCGCGGTCGCGGCGTTCAGCTGGGCGATCGGCACGGTCCTGATGAAGCGGATCCCGCTGTCGCTCGACACGACGGCCTTCACGGGCTGGAGCTTCATCCTGGGCGGCGTGCCGCTCGTCGTCGGCGCCCTCGCCATCGAGCACGCCGAGTGGCGCCCCATCGGGACGCCGTCGATGATCGGGCTCGTCTACAACATCATCGTCGCCTTCCTGCTGTGCCACTGGCTGTGGTTCCGGCTCGTGACGCTCGCTCCCGCCGGCGCCCTCGCACTGGGCACGCTCGCGATTCCGGTGATCGGCGTCTTCAGCGGCATGCTGGTTCTCGGCGAACGACCCGGCTGGACCGAGTTCGGCGCGCTCGGCCTCGTGCTCTCGGCGTTGGCGACGGTGCTGATCCCGCCTCGGAGAGCGATCACTCAAGTCGCGGGCGCCGACGGTCGTTAACGCGGCGTCGGCCGGTGGCAGGGAAGTTGCCCCACCGGTTGCGCGACGAAGCCGCAGGGCACCACGAACCGACGACCCGCAGACACGGCATGCACCTCCGAACGATCCGACACCGACTTCGACGCCCACTGGGCGGCATCCTGCTGACCCTGAGCGTCGCGGCGCACGCGGACATCTACCGGTGCAATGGCGCGGACGGCGTGCCGCTCTTCACGAACATCCCGAACGACCAGCGCTGCATGGTCGTCATCAAGGCGAAGGTCGCGACCCCGAGCCCGGTCGCGGCCCTCGTCCAGGACCGCAGCGCGCGGCGCATCGGCCGCGTCGTCCGCGATCGATACGACGAACACGTCCAGGCAGCCGCCCGCCAGCACAACGTCGAGCCGGCACTGATCCACGCCGTCATCTCCGCCGAGTCCGCCTACAACCCGCTCGCGACGTCGAGCAAGGGGGCCCGCGGCCTCATGCAGCTGATCCCCGAGACAGCGGCGCGCTACGGCGTCACCGACATGCTCGATCCGAAGCAGAACATCGACGGCGGCACCCGCTATCTCCGTGACCTGATCGCGATGTTCGGCAGCGACCTCCGGCTCGTCATCGCGGCCTACAACGCCGGGGAAGGCGCCGTG
>CAUJJX010000076.1 GCA_963205165.1 Pseudomonadota bacterium
GAGATCCAGACCGGCAGCGATCCGACGAACGCCAACAGCACGAACCTACCCGCGGCCGTCACGGCGCACGAGGTCACGCCGCCCGCCTTCACGCTCGTCGTGAACTCGATCTCCGGCGTCGCGTCGGTGCAGCTCACGGTGCTCGGCCGGCTGCGCGACGGCACGACCATCGACCTCACCGACACGCGCCGCGGCACGAACTACTCGAGCAGCGACATCAACGTCTGCAACTTCGGTTCGCCGGACGGCCGTGTCTTCGCCGGCAATCGCGGCACCTGCACGATCACGATCACGAACGGTGCCTTCACGGCGCGCGTCGGCGGCGAGATCCAGGACTTCTCGCCGCAGGCGCTCTCGTTCGTGGCCATCCCCGGATACGCGAACGATGTCGCCGTCACGGCCGACCACGCCTGGATCGCCGCCGGTTCGCGTGGCCTCCAGGTCGTGAGCCTCAGCACCGACCGTCGCACCCCGAGCGTGCTCGCCGCGCTCACGCTGTCCGGCAACGCGAACGCCATCACGCTCGTCGGCAATCGGGCGTACATCGCGGCGGGCAGCGCCGGCCTCCACGTCGTCGACATCTCCGTGCCCGGCACCCCGCGCCTGCTCGGTTCGTTCAACACGGGCGGCAACGCGCTCGGCGTGAAGGTCGTCGGCAGCGTCGCGTTCATCGCGAACGGCTCGAACCTCCGGGTGCTCAACGTCGCGAACCCCGCGGCCATCATCTCCGTCGCGACGCTCGGGCTGTCCGGCACGATCTGGAACCTCGACGTCGACCCGGCCCGCAACCTCGCTGCGGTCGCCGGCGGCAGCGGCGGGCTGCATCTCGTCGACATCTCGAATCCGACGACGCCGGTCGTGCGCGGACGTCTCGCGAGCAGCGACGCGCGCGGCGTCGTGCTCCGCGGCAACTACGCATTCGTCGCCGACTACGCGCAGAGCATCCGGTCCGTCGACATCGCCGATCTCGCGGCGCCGCGGGCACTGTCCGGCACGACGCTCGAACTCGGCGGACGCCTCAACAATCTCGTCCTGTCCGGGTCGTTCGCACTCGGCGCCGACGTGCTCTTCGTGAACGGCGTGCCCATCATCGACGTGACCGATCCGCTGACCATCCGGCCGCGCGCGATCCTCAACTTCCCCGCGCGCGACGACAACGCAATGGGCATCGCAGCCGACAGCGGCTACGTGTACCTCGCGACCGATCACTCCGGACTCGACCGGGGCGGCTCGTCGGGCGACAGCCGGCTGTACATCGGCCAGTTCCAGCCGCTCGTCGACCTCGGCGGCGTCGCACCGTCCGTCGCGATCACGCGGCCGCTGCGCGACACGCAGCTGTACGAGGGCGAATCCGCGACGCTCGCGGTCAACGCCGTCGACGACATCGCCGTCGCGTCGGTGCAGTTCCTCGTGGACGGCCAGGTCGTCTTCACGAGCACCTCGGCACCCTACGAGTACGTGGTGACCGTGCCCACCGGCGTCGGCGCCCTGACGCTCGGGGCGCGCGCCATCGACCTCGGCGGCAACATCGGCACGGCGGTGGACGTCCCCGTGCTCGTTGCCCCCGATCCGCTGACGACCATCACGGGCCGCGTCACGAGCATCGATGGCGTGGCACTCGTCGGCGCCGCCGTCACCGCGCCGGGCGGGCGCACGACCACGACCGATGCCGACGGACGCTTCACGATCACGTCGGTCCCGACCGTGCTCGGCAACCTCTTCGCGAGCTTCACGTACACCGGCACCGACACGCTCACCGGCACGTCGACCGCCGTCGCACCGGTGCGCGGCGGCACGACCGACCTCGGCACGACGACGCTCGTCGGCGCACGCTTCGAGCGGAACTACGGTGCGTTCTGGACGAGCTGCGACGACTGCTCGACGGCCCGCGCGCTGCCGTTCCCGTTCCCGTTCTACGGGGTGAACCGCACGACCGCCTACGTCGGGACCAACGGCTACATCACGTTCACCTCGGGCGACTCGACGTATACCGAGACGGTGCCCGGCTTCTCGAGCCAGCCGCGCATCTCGGCCTTCTTCGACGACCTCTACGGCCGCTCGCAGGGCGGGGTGTACATCAACGACACGCTGCCCGACCGGTTCATCGTGACCCACGACCGCGTGCAGCACTTCAGCAGCGGCGGCAGCAACACGCTGCAGATCCAGCTGTTCCGCGACGGCCGGATCATCCTCGCGTACAGCGGCATCACCGCGCTCACGACCGGCAGCATCGCGGGCGTCACGCCCGGCCCGAACAGCCCGTTCCTGCAGGCCGACTTCAGCGTCCAGCGCAACGTGGACGTCCCGGCGGACACGGCCGCGTTCGAGTACTTCACGAACACGAACCCCTTCGATCTCGACAACGCCTTCGTGATCTTCACGCCGCTCGCCGGCGGCGGATACAACGTCCGGACGATCCTCGCACCGCCCGCTTCTCCGTCGGCTGCCCTCGCCGGCGGACCCGCCGCCGTGCTGCCCGCGGCACCCGCCGCACCCGGCGCCCGGACCGTGCAGACGACGCACCAACCGGCCGTCGCCAACCTTGCGAACGCCGAGATCCTCGTGCGCTCGTCGACGAACGCGACCTACCGCGGCATGACGAACACGGATGCCCGCGGACGCTTCACGCTGCGCGGCGTGCCGCCCGGCGGCATCACGATCGACGTTCGTCGCAACGGCCGCTTGATCGCGCAGGGCGCCGGCGTCTTCCCCGGCGGCACGCTCACGCCGAACCAGCTCCTCGGGATCATCCTCAAGCCGGTCGCGACGACGCTGAAGGCGGGTCCGGGCAAGTGATCCGCCGCGGCCGCCTCGTCGTCGCATCGCTCGCGCTCGCCGCGACGACGCTCGCCGGATCGGTCGCGTGGATCGATGACGCCTTCGGCGAACGCAGCCGCATCGGCCGCGAACTGTCCGTCCCGGATCACCTCGAGGACGGCGACGAGTTCCGGCTGAGCCTCCAGGCGCTGCTCGAACACGGCCGCATCGTGTTCGGCGCCAACTGGACCGACCAGGACGGCGGCGGGCGCCCGCTCTCCAAGGGCACGGGTCGGCCGCTGTCCGATCCGTCGCGTCCGCTCACCGGCGCCCGCGCCTTCAACCGCGTCTCGGCGCCCGATGCCAATTCGTGCGCCGGCTGCCACAACCTGCCGTACGGGATCTCCGGTGGCGGCGGCGACTTCGTCACCAACGTGTTCGTGCTCGGCCACCGCTTCGACTTCGTCACGTTCGATGCAAACGACGATGTCCCGACGCGCGGCAACCTCGACGAAAACGGCCAGCCGGTGTCACTGCAGTCCGTCGGCAACTTCCGGGCGACGACCGGAATGTTCGGCGCCGGCTACCTCGAGATGCTCGCCCGGCAGATGACGGCCGACCTGCAGCGGCAGCGCGACGCGCTGAAGCTCGGCGAGACCGTCGAGCTGCTCACGAAGGGCGTGACCTTCGGCAGGCTCACGCGCCGCGCCGATGCCTCGTGGGACACGAGCCGGGTCGAAGGCCTGCCGCGCCTCAGCCTGCTGTCGCCGACGCCGCTCGACCGGCCGACGCTCGTGATCCGTCCGTGGCACCAGGCCGGGAACGTCGTGTCGCTGCGGGAGTTCTCGAACAACGCGTTCAACCATCACCACGGGATCCAGCCGACCGAGCGCTTCGGCCGCGACACCGACCTCGACGGCGACGGCATCGCGAACGAACTGACCCGCGCCGACATGACGGCCGTCTCGCTCTACCAGGCCGCGCTGCCGGTGCCGGGCCGCGTGATCCCCCGGGACCCCGAGATCGAGCGCGCCGTGATGAACGGCGAGCACGTCTTCGGCGCGATCGGCTGCGGTCGCTGCCACATGCCGACGCTGCCGCTCGAGAAGAAAGGCTGGGTGTTCACCGAGCCGAATCCGTACAACCCGATCACGAACCTGCGCCAGGGCGAGACGCGCTCCGTCGAGATGGATCTCAACAGTCCGGACCTTCCGCAGCCGCGGCTCGCCACCTTCGGTTCGACGGACGACGTGGTCCTCGTGCCGGCGTTCACCGACATGAAGCTGCACGACATCGCGGACCCGGACGACCCGTCCGAGGTCGAGGCGCTCGACATGAACTGGTTCGTCTGGTCGCCGAAGTTCGCGGGCGGCAACCGGCGCTTCCTGACGAAGCGCCTGTGGGGCGCCGCGAACGAGCCGCCGTTCTTCCATCACGGGCTCTTCACGACGCTGCGGCAATCGGTGCTCGCGCATCACGGCGAAGCACTCGCGGAGCGCCGCGCGTTCCAGGCGCTGGCCGAATACGACCAGGACTCCCTGATCGAATTCCTCAAGACGCTGCAGGTGCTGCCGCCCGGCACGAAGCACCTCGTGGTCGACGAGAAGTTCGCGCCGCGCGACTGGCCGGAGATCACCGAGGCGACCGCGCAGTAGGCAGTCGTCCGCGCGCCGCGGCGATCCCGCGGGCACGTCCTGACGATCCGACGAAGTTCGAGCGACGCGAGATGCGTCGACCGCACGACACGCGGGTATCCTCGCTGCCTCGTCCCCTGCCAGGAGTGCCGCGATGACCACCCGCATCGATCTCGCCGACCGTACCGCCATCGTCACCGGGGCCGCCCGCGGCATCGGCCTCGCCATCGTGGATCGCCTGCTCGATTCGGGCGCGCGCGTCGCCCTCTGGGACCGCGACGAAGCGGCCCTCGACGTCGCCGAGGAACATTTCGCGGGCCGCGGCCGCGTGCTCGATGTCACGGTCGACATCACCGACGAAGCTGCCGTGACGCAGGCGATGCGCACGACGGAAGCGAAGCTCGGCCCCGTCGCCATCCTCGTGAACAACGCCGGCATCGGCGGTCCGATCAAGCAGACGTGGGAGTACGACCTCGCGACGTTCAAGCAGGTGTTCGACGTGAACGTCAACGGGACCTTCCTGTGCTGCAAGGCCGTGCTGCCGGCCATGCGCACGCGCGGCTACGGCCGCATCGTCAACATCGCGTCGATCGCGGGCAAGAACGGCACGCCCAATTTCTCGGCGTACGGCGCGTCGAAGGCCGCCGTGATCGCGCTGACGAAGGCGCTCGGCCGCGAACTCGCCGACACCGAGATCCTCGTGAACGCCGTCTGCCCGTCGGTCGCGGAGACGGAGATCCTCAACCAGTTCACGCCCGACAAGGTGAAGTGGATGCTCGAGCAGGTGCCGAAGGGCCGCTTCGTGAAGCCGAGCGAGATCGCGGCGATGGTGGCGTGGCTCGCGTCGGACGAATGCACGTTCTCGACGGGCCAGCTGTTCGACATCAGCGGGGGAAGGTCGGTTTATTGAGCGCCGACACAGAAGCTCCGAGCCACCCGAGCCACCGAGCCACCCGTCGAGGGGCCCCGCACCGCGGGGATCGACGGCAAGGCGAGCGTGGCTGGGCGCCGACGCCACGGAAAGCGGATGTCCCGGCCGGCCGTCCGGAGGCGCCGCCCGGCGCGTCCTTCGGTCCGCAGTTGATTTCGGTCCGGCGCCGACTTCGGTCCGATGCCAACTTCGGTCCGCAGTGGCGTAGGTCGGATTAGCGCCGCAGGCGCGTAATCCGACGCAAACGGTCGTGCGGGCGACAGCGTCGGATTACGCGGCTCACGCCGCTGATCCGACCTACGCGCTGACCCGACCCACCGGACTGCTCACCCCCGTCATTCCAGCGCAAGCTGGAATCCAGTCCGGCGGTGGCAGTCGCGATGTCCGCTGCTGGACCCCAGCGTTCGCTGGGGTGACGGGATGAGGAATGCCGGATACCGAAGATCCAGCGGGCTGCGCCACTCCGCGATGCGTCAGAACAACCCCTGCCTTGACTCGGATCACGGTATCTACG
>CAUJJX010000077.1 GCA_963205165.1 Pseudomonadota bacterium
CCAGGCGCCGTCGGGCAGCATCGGCAGTCGCCCGGCCGGCGCGACGAGCGGGTCGATGACGCAGTCGAGGTCGGTGCCGGTCCAGCGGTAAGCAGCGGCATAGATCTCGCCCATCCGCGCATCGACGCACGCGACCCGCGCGACGCCGTCGAGCCCCCAGGCGAGTGCATCGAGGGATCCGACGGCCGCGACGGGCAGGTCGGCACCGAAGGCGATGCCCTGTCCGACCGCGGTCGCGATGCGCAGCCCGGTGAACGAACCGGGGCCGACGGCGACCGCGACGCCGTCCAGCGCGGTCGCGGCGAGGCCGGCTTCCGCGAGGAGGTCCGCGACCATGGGCAGCAGGAGTTGCGAATGGCGCTGGCCCGCGTGCTCGAGGCGCTGGGACACGCGACCGTCGAGCCAGAGCGCGGCCGAACAGTGTTCGGAGGAAGTATCGAGAGCGAGGATTTTCACGGGCGAAGGGTAAACGGTGCCGCGAAGGGCGTCGTTGAGCAGCGGCGAAGACAGCTTCGATTTTATCGAAGGACTCCGCGAATGCCCCGTTTGTATAATCCGCGCCGGCCGCGAAGCGCCCGCCAGAAGGTCGCCGCGGTGGCGTCATCCGAACAAAATTCCCAGGAGGTATCCGTGATCCGTTCCTTCACCACCGCGACGCTGTCCGCGCTCGCGGCTGCCGCGCTCCTCGCCGGCACTGCCCAGGCCCAGGAAACCAGGCCCCTGCGCATCGGCGTCATCACCTTCCTGTCGGGTCCGGCTGCCGGTCCGTTCGGGGTCCCGGCGAAGAACGCCGCCGACCTCCTGGTCGAGGCCTTCAACAAGGGCGGCGTCGTGCCCGGCTACGAGCAGAAGGGCTTCGGCGGACGTCCCGTCGAACTCGCCTACGTCGACGAGGCCGGCGGCCCGACGAAGGTCGTCACGGAATACCGCAACCTCGTGAGTCGCCAGAACGTCGACATGGTGATCGGCGTGATCTCCAGCGGTGACTGCCTGGCCGTCGCACCGGTCGCCGAAGAGATGAAGAAGCTCACGGTGCTGTTCGACTGCTCGACGAACCGCGTCTTCGAGGAAGCCTCGTACAAGTACGTCTTCCGGACGACGACGATGGCCACCCAGGAGAACGTCGCGGCGGCCCGCTACGTCGCCGAGATGTATCCGAACCTGAAGGTGTTCTCCGGTGTGAACCCGAACTACGCCTGGGGCCAGGACGCCTGGTCCGACTTCACGGAATCGCTGAAGCAGCTGAAGCCGCAGGCCCAGATCGCGACCAACGTGACGCCGAAGCTCGGTGCCGGGCAGTACAACACCGAGATCTCCGCGCTGCTCGCGAGCGGCGGCGAGATGATGCAGAACTCGCTGTGGGGGGGTGACCTCGAGGCCTTCGTGCTCCAGTCGTCCCCGCGCGGGCTGCTGAAGAAGTCGCCCAACATCATCATCTGCGGCGACACGATCCTGGAGCGTCTCGGCAACCAGCTCGTCGACGGCACGATGATCGGCGCGCGCGGCCCCAACGGCCCGTTCGCCCCCGCGACGAAGCTGAACAAGTGGTTCTCGAAGGCCTTCCACGACCAGTACAAGTCGACGCCCGTGTATTCCTCGTACCACATGGCGACGGCGTTCTTCGGCGCGAAGGCCGCCTACGAGAAGGCGCTGAAGGCGAAGAAGGCCACGCCGACCGACGACGACATCATCGCGTCGTTCGAGCGACTCAAGTTCGAGTCGGTCTCCGGCATCGTCGACATGTCGCTCGGCAAGGGGCATCAGGCGGTGCAGCACGTGCCCTACGGCACGGTGAAGTTCGTCGACGGCAAGCTGACGCTCACGAACGTCAAGTACTACACGCCCGAGCAGATCAGCCCGCCCGACGGCGTGAAGAGCATCGACTGGATCCGCAGCGGCTTCAAGCGCTGACACCCCGGCGCGATGCGCACCGGCGACAACGGTGTGCATCGCGCCGATCCGGACCCCGACAGCGGGAGGCGGCCGACACCGGCCGGCCTCCCGCTGTGCATTCCGGGGCAGGTCGACGCCACGACCATCCGACGCGCCGTCGTACGATCCCGGCCTTCGATTGGCGACGGCCGGACCGCGTGCTTAAATCGGGCGAACCTCCAGGACCCTCCATGGCCGAGAACTATCGCGTGAACGCCGAGGAACTCATTCGCGCCACCGGCGAGCGCGTGACGAATGCCCGCATCGAGATCCTGGCGACCCTCCTCGAAGCCGACGGCGCCCTCACCCACGCGGAGATCGAGGGCCTCCTCGCGCAGGCGTCCGGCATCGACCGCGTGACCGTCTACCGGGTCCTCGACTGGCTCACGGCCCAGAACCTCGCACACAAGATCTCCGGCGACGACCGGGTGTGGCGATTCAACGCGGCGGGCGCAGCGCGCCCTCACAACCACGCGCACTTCAAGTGCACGTGCTGCCAGCGCGTGATCTGCCTGGACGATCTCGGCCGCGGGTGGACGCCTGCCCTGCCCGCCGGCTACCTCCCCCAGGAGATCGAGCTGACGATCAAGGGCTTCTGCGCCGAATGTTCGCCCGACAACAAGGCGCACGATCCGAAGAAGCACGTCGTCGTGCGCGCCCGCCGGACGGCCGCGCGCCGCTGATCGACCGGAACGCCGCGACCGCCCCCGGTCGGCTCGAGCCAGGTCGTTCGAGGCCGCACCCGGCGCCCGTTTCCTGCGGGGTGGCGCGCCGCAGATTGGCGCGCCGCCGCATCGCCGTGCGATACTGCTGCAACCCAGTTGCTTCTTGCGGGATCGGTCATTCAACGCCGCGCGACCGCCGATCCGCCCAGCCCGTCCGGAGTCCGCCTTGCTCTACCGCCCCGCCTCCCGTCCGTCCACGCCCCAGGTCTTCCAGCGGTGGCGCCAGCCGCGCACACCGGTCCCCGCGACGCAGGTGCGCTCCGAGCACCGCGCCCGGGCCGTCCTGTTCCTGACGCTGTTCACCATGGTCGGTGAACTCGTCGCGGGCTGGATCACCGGATCGCTCGCACTCACGGCCGACGGCTGGCACATGGGATCGCACGCCGCCGCCCTCGGCATCGCCGCATTCGCGTACGCCTATGCCCGCCGGCACGCCGCGAGCGAACGCTTCTCGTTCGGCACCGGCAAGGTCGGCGCGCTGGCCGGCTATTCGAGCGCGCTGATGCTCGCGATCGTCGCCGTGCTCGTCGCCGTCGAATCGGTCGAGCGCCTGCTGACGCCCGAGGCCGTGGACTTCCGCGACGCCCTGATCGTCGCCGTCGTCGGCCTCGCCGTGAACCTCGTCAGCGCCTTCCTGCTCGGTGGTCATCACGATCACGGCCACGGACACGCCCATCACGATCACCACACGCACGACGCGCACTGCAGCGACAAGCACCACGCGCATCACGAGGCGCACGACCACAACCTCCGGGCCGCGTACTTCCACGTCGTCGCGGATGCGCTCACGTCGATCCTCGCGATCGGCGCCCTGATGGCCGGCCTGTGGCTCGGCTGGACCTGGCTCGATCCGCTCGTCGCGATGGCGGCGTCGCTGCTGATCGCTTGGTGGGCGTGGCGGCTGATGCAGTCGAGCAGCCACGTGCTGCTCGATGCCGACGACAGCACCGAACTCAAGGCCGAGATCACGCAGCTCATCGAATCCGATGCTGACAATCGCGTCGCCGATCTCCGGATCTGGCGCCTCGGCGGCGAGGCGCGTGCCGTCATCGTGTCGATCGTCACGCACCGCCCGCGCTCGGCCGATCACTACAAGCGGCTGATCCGCCACCTGCCCGGCCTGCACCACGTGACGGTCGAGGTGTACCTCTGCGACGGACCGCCCTGCGACGTGCACGGGACGGCCCCCGAGGCGATGGCCAGCGATTAGAATCGAAGGCGGTCCCCGGTCGGGACCACACATTCGAAACCCCTGGGAGAGAGCATGAAACCGGACCTCTCGGTCCCCGGCAAGCGCGTGCTTGTCACGGCTGGCGCCGGCGGCATCGGCCGTGCGATCGCCGGCACGTTCGCGGACGCCGGTGCGCGCGTCCACATCTGCGACGTCGACACCGCGGCCATCGCCGAATTCTCGAAGCTGTATCCGGACGTCACGACGTCGGTCACCGACGTGTCCGACCCCGCTGCCGTCGAGAAGCTCTTCGACGACGTTCGCAAGCACCTCGGCGGACTCGACGTCCTTATCAACAACGCCGGCATCGCGGGCCCCACGGCGAAGGTCGAGGACATCTCGATCGAGGACTGGAACCGCTGCATCGCCGTCGACCTGAACGGACTCTTCTACTGCACGCGTCTCGCGATGCCCATGATCAAGGCGGCGGGCGGCGGCAGCATCATCAACCTGTCGTCGACGGCCGGTCGCCTCGGCTTCCCGCTGCGCTCGCCGTACGCCGCTGCCAAGTGGGGCGTCGTCGGCTACACCGCGAGCCTCGCGATCGAAGCCGGCCCGGACGGCGTGCGCGTGAACTGCATCCAGCCGGGCATCGTCGCCGGCGACCGCATCGACCGCGTCGCTGCCGCGAAGGCACAAGCCCTCGGCATCAGCCTCGAGGAACAGAAGCACCGCATGGTGCAGAACGTCTCCATGCGCACCTTCGTCACTGCCCAGGACATCGCCAACACGGCGCTGTTCCTCGCCTCGGATGCCGGCCGCCACATCAGCGGCCAGGCGATCCCGGTGTGCGGCAACGTCGAGACGCTGGCCTGACGAACCGGGCGTCGGGCGTCCGGTCGATCGCACCGACGCCTGACGCCTGACACCTAACGCCTGAAACCTAGGAACCTTTCTCAATGGAAAAGATCGCCATCATCGGCGCCGGCCTCATCGGCCGCGCCTGGGCCATGGTCTTCGCCCGCGCCGGTCACGAGGTGTCGCTGTACGACGCCCAGCCGGGTGCGGTCGAGCAGGCCCTGCCCCTCATCCGCGAAGGTCTCGCCGAGACGCAGCGCGTCGGCCTGATCACCGAATCGCCCGACCAGATCATGCCGCGCTTCAAGGCCTGCGCGACGCTGGAGGAGGCCGTCCGCGACGCCGACTACGTGCAGGAGAACACGTCCGAGCGTGAAGACGTGAAGCGCGTCGTGTTCTCGCAGCTCGACGCCGCCGCGAAGCCCTCGTGCATCCTCGCGAGCTCCACGTCGACGATCCAGACGTCGCGCTTCGCCGACCACGTGCCGGGCCGCAGCCGCTGCCTCGTCGCGCATCCGGTGAATCCGCCGCACGTCGTGCCGATCGTCGAACTGTCGCCCGCCGAATTCACCGACCCTGCCGTCGTCGAACGCGCGCGCGTCCTGCACGCGTCCGTCGGCCAGGTACCGATCCTGGTGAAGAAGGAAGTCGAAGGTTTCATCCTCAACCGCCTCCAGGCCGCGCTGCTGATCGAATCGTGGCGCCTCGTCGACGAGGGCTACGTGAGCGCCGAGGATCTCGACAAGACCATCCGCGACGGTCTCGGCCTGCGCTGGGCCTTCATGGGTCCGTTCGAGACGATCGACCTGAACGCCCCGGGCGGCGTCGCCGACTATGCCGTGCGCTACGGCCCGAAGCTGACGGGCATGATGCAGGGCGTGACGGCGCGACCGTGGGAAGGCGACCTCGTGAAGAAGGTCGAGGCCGAGCGCCGTGAATTGATGCCGCAGTCCGAACACGCCGCGCGCGAAGCGTGGCGCGATCGCCGGCTGATGGCCCTCGTCGCGCACAAGCGCGCGATGGACAAGCAACCGTAACCATCCGCCCGGGCCGCCGCTGCCTCCCGCGTGCGACACCGGATCCGATTTCCGACCACAGGAACCGAACACCATGGCTGAGAAGAAGAAGGTCATCATCACCTGCGCAGTGACCGGCGCGATCCACACCCCGACGATGTCGCCCTACCTCCCGATCACGCCCGCCGAGATCGCGGAAGCCGCGATCGGCGCGGCCGAAGCGGGCGCCGCGATCGTCCACCTGCACGCCCGCATGCCGGAAGACGGCCGTCCCAGCCAGGACCCGAACCTCTTCCGCCAGTTCCTCCCGCAGATCAAGGCCGCGTCGAACGTCGTCATCAACCTCACGACCGGCGGCGCGCCGACGATGCTCGCCGAGGAGCGCCTCCAGCCCGCGCTGCAGCTGAAGCCCGAAGTGGCCTCGCTCAACATGGGTTCGATGAACTTCGGGCTGTACGAGATGATCCCGCGCTTCAAGGAATGGAAGCACGACTGGGAACTGCCCTACCTCGAGGGCTCCCACGACCGCATCTTCCGCAACACCTTCAAGGACATCGCGTACATCCTCGAGTCGTGCAGCGACAACGGCACGCGCTTCGAGATCGAGTGCTACGACATCGGCCACCTCTACACCGCAGCGCACTTCCTGGATCGCGGCCTCGTGAAGGCGCCGCTGTTCATCCAGTCGGTGTTCGGCCTGCGCGGTGGCATCGGCCCGCATCCGGAAGACGTGATGCACATGAAGCGCACGGCCGACCGCCTGTTCGGTGACCAGTACCAGTGGTCGGTGCTCGGCGCCGGACGCAACCAGATGTACATCGCGACGCAGTCCGCGGTGATGGGCGGCAACGTCCGCGTCGGGCTGGAGGACAGCCTCTGGCTCGGCAAGGGTCAGCTCGCGAAGACGAACGCCGAGCAGGTCTCCAAGATCCGCCGGATCCTCGAGGAACTCGGCCTCGACATCGCGACGCCCGACGACGCCCGCCGCATCCTGCAACTGAAGGGCGGCAACAACGTCGCGTTCTGATGGTCGCCTGCCGGTGCCGCATCGCGCGGCGCCGGCACGGCAACGGTCCGTTGCATCGGCCAGGGTCTGGTGACACCGCGGATTCGTCGCGTCGGCAGACCCTCGTCACAACCACCACGGGCCTCCCGCAGCGGCTGCCGACCGGGAGGCATTCCGCCCCGGCGTCCCCTGCCTGATCCCGCGTCTCCTGCCTGATCCCGCGTGCCTCGCCGGCTTCAGCTCGCCGGGTCCCCGGTCGCGTGCGCCACGATCGCGACTGCCCGCAACGCCGCGCGGCACACCGCGAGATCATCTTCCGAGAAGCACACGAGCCGCACGAGTTCGATCGACGGATTGCATGCGAGGCCGTCCAGCACGGCACGCACCGCGATCCCGCAGGCGCGCTCGATCGGGAAGCGATAGGCGCCCGTGCTGATCATGGGGAACGCGAGACTGCGGACATCGTGCGACGCCGCCTGCCGGAAACTCTGCCGGTAGCAGCTGTCGAGCAGGCCGTCCTCGCCGCGCTGCCCGCCCCGCCAGACGGGGCCGACGGTGTGGATGACCCAGCGGGCCGGCAACCGGAAGCCGGGCGTGATGCGCGCCTCGCCCGTCGGACATCCGCCGAGCGACCGGCAGTAGGCCAGCAGTTCCGGACCCGCCGCCCGGTGGATCGCCCCGTCGACACCGCCGCCGCCCAGCAACGTGCTGTTGGCCGCGTTGACGATCGCGTCGACCTTCTCGGTCGTGATGTCGCCTCGTCGCACTTCGATGCGCGCGACGAGGTCCTTCGCGGAATCGGTCATGGCACCTCCCTCCCCGCGCCGACGCCGCGCGGGTGGCTGATCGTGGGGCCCGTCGACGCCACCTTCGCGACGGCGTCCACGCCATCGACAGGCCTTGGACCAGCATGCGCCTCGCGGATTCACGCCGCCAGTGCCGGCCCCGCCACCGCATGGCCGATCGCCAACGGCATGGCCACCAGTGGCGACGACGAGGCGATAATCCCGCTCCCCGCTGCGAGAACTCCATGGCCGACACGCCCATCATCCGCATCCTCGTCGTCGACGACGACCGTCGACTCCGCGATCTGCTTGACCAGTACCTGAGCGCCCAGGGATTCCAGGTGCAGACGGCCGCCGACGGCCGCGCGATGGACCTCGCGCTCGGCAGTGCGAGCGCCGACCTCATCGTGCTCGACCTCATGCTGCCCGGCGAAGACGGGATGAGCGTCTGCCGCCGGCTGCGCACCGCGGGCGATCGCACGCCCGTCATCATGCTCACCGCGAAAGGCAACGACGCCGACCGCATCGCCGGCCTCGACGCCGGTGCGGACGACTACCTTCCCAAGCCCTTCAACCCGCGCGAACTCGTCGCACGCATCAACGCCGTCCTGCGGCGCGGTGGCGTGGCGGCCCTGCCCGGCGCCCCCATCGAGACCGGCGAGCCGATCAGCTTCGGCGCGTTCACGCTGAACCTCGCATCGCGCCGGCTCACACGCGGCGACGAGATCGTCAATCTCACCACCGGCGAGTTCGCGCTCCTCAAGGCGCTCGCGACGCACGCGAGCACGCCGCTCACGCGCGAGCGCCTCATGGAACTCGCCCGCGGCCGCGAACTCGGGATGTCCGATCGCAGCATCGACGTGCAGGTGTCGCGGCTGCGCAAGCTCATCGAGGAAGACCCCGCGCACCCCCGCCATCTCCAGACGGTGTGGGGATACGGGTACGTGTTCGTCGTCGACTGACGCGACGGATGCCGATGCGAATGAACGTGTCCGTGCGCAGATCGAGGCCGACCATGCAGGACGTCCGTTCGCGCGGCCGGTGCCCGATCCGCAGGCACCGCGCAGAAACCGATGGAGGTCGTCGCTGATGGCCATCACGGTGATGCCCCGCTCCCTGCTCGCGCGCTCGGTGCTGCTGATCGCGCTGATCCTGTCCGCGAGCCAGGTCGCGTGGGTCCAGTTCTACCGGATGAGCAGCGCGCGTTCGCAGTCCGAGCAGGTCGCGTCGCACGTCGTCGGCGTGCTCAGCACCGTCAGCGCCGCGCTCGACGCAATGCCCGCGGCGTCGCGCGTGCGCTTCAGCGAAACATTGCCGGCACAGCAGGACGTCCGGCTGTTCCCCGCGACGAGCCTCGATGTCGACGAGCTGGCCGTCCAGCAGTCACCGATGCTCGCCGCGGTGTCCGAACAGCTGAAGCGCAGCTCCGACGATCGCACGCAGGTGCTCGCGATGATCGAGGACTCCGATCACTCGCTGTGGGTGAAGATCCGGGTGAAGACGCAGGCGTACTGGGTCGTGTTCGCCCCGACGGCGCTGGCACTTCCGCCGGCGTCGGCGTGGGTCAGCTGGAGCCTCACGAGCCTCGCGCTCGCGATGTTCGGCGGCCTCGCACTGCTCGTGCGCGTGAACCAGCCGCTGCAGGCGCTGGCCGACGCTGCGTCCGACATCGCGAGCGGCAAGACACCGCCACTGCTGCCCGAGAAAGGTCCGACGGAGATCCGGACGCTGTCGCGCGGGTTCAACCGCATGAGCACGGCACTCGCGCAGCAGGAGACCAACCGCGCCGTGCTGCTCGCCGGCGTGTCGCACGACCTGCGCACGCCGCTGTCGCGACTGCGGCTCGCGCTCGAGATGAGCCGCGACGACCTGCCGGCCGCGAGCGTCGAAGGCATGGAACTCGACATCGAGGACATGGACCGCGTCATCGACCAGTTCCTCGAATTCGCGCGCGACGGTGCAACCGAGGCCCCGGACCCGGACGTCGACCTGAACGCCCTCGTCCGCGCGCTCGCCGAACGCTACGAACGCCGCGGCGAACCCGTCACCGCGAACACCGGCGACCTGCCCCTGCTGGCCCTGCGCACGACGGCCGTGCAGCGGATGGTCACGAACCTCGTGGAGAACGCGCTGCGCCATGCGAGCGGCCCGGTGGAAATCCGGACGCACCGCGAAGGCGACAACGCGATCCTGTCGGTCCTCGACCGCGGCCCCGGCATCCCGGAGGAACATCTCGACCGCGTGATGCAGCCGTTCATGCGACTGGAAGATGCCCGCAGCGACACGATCGGCGCGGGGCTGGGCCTCGCGATCGTCGACCGGATCGCGCGGATGCACGGCGGGCAGGCGCGGCTGCTGCCGCGGGCGGGTGGGGGGTTGGAGGCGCGGGTGGAGTTGCCGCTCGAAGCACCGGCGAGCGACTCGCGCTGACGATCGACGCGCGACCACGGATCTCGGAAGACCGAGCAATGCCCGGTGCGAACCGGTCCTGCGGTCACGCCTCCCGAAACACCATCGACACCGAGTTCATGCAGTACCGCAGCCCCGTCGGCTTCGGACCATCCTCGAACACGTGACCCAGATGCGCGTCGCAGCGCGCGCATACGACTTCCTCGCGGATCATCCCGTGGCTCGTGTCGCGGTGGATCTCGACGTTGCCGGGTTCCACCGGCGCGAAGAAGCTCGGCCAGCCCGTGCCCGA
>CAUJJX010000078.1 GCA_963205165.1 Pseudomonadota bacterium
CATCCGCGACGGCCGGCTGACGGGTCGGGGCGCGCTCCGCAGGATCGCCGACGAACTGGCTCACCCGAACCCGGCCGCCGTGGTCGAAGGCGGCCGCGCGGCGCTCGAGAACCTCCGGAACGAAGGCGCGGTGCTGGGCGCCAGGCCGACCCGGCGTCCGCCCGCCCGGGGCTGAGCCCCCGCGCGGGAAACGACCCGCTACTTCCCGTGGCCCGCGTGCTCGTCGGCCCCGTGCGCAGCGCCCTTGTCGTGCCCCATGTCGTGCCCGCCATGCCCGTCCCCACCGGCGTCGACCGCCCGCACCTGTGCGTCGACCGTCTTCTTCACGATCTTTCCGCCGGGCAGCTTGAAGCTGAACGTCAGCGGGATCGTCGAACCGGCCGCGAGCGGCTTCGGCAGACCGAACAGCATCAGGTGCAGGCCGCCGGGCGCGAGCTTGACGGTTTCGCCGGCGGGCAGCGACAGCGACTTCAGCTGCCGCATCTTCATGACGCCGTCGACGTGCTTCATCTCGTGCAGTTCACCGCGCTTCGCCGCCGGGGTCGAGATGCCGACGAGCTGCACGGCCTTCGCGGACGTGAGTTCGGCATACGCGCCGGCAACGGGCTGACCGGGGACCGTCGCGCGCGCCCACGCGTCACGGATCTCGATGCCGGCGTCCGTGGCGGCGAAGGCGCCTGCACCCGGACCGAACACCATCGCTGCCGCCAGCACCGCACCACCGCACCATCCGAAATGCCGATTCATCGCGCCGCCCCTTCGTGGAATGAAGCACGAATTCTCGCGCACGACGGGGCGCCGGCACAGCACCCACCTATAATTCGCGTTTTGCGCCGACACCGCCTGATGAAGCAGCTCCTACTCGCACTGATCCTCCCGCTCCTCGCGGTCTTCCCCGCCGCCGCGGACACGAAAGCCCCCCTGATCCCCGCGCCGCCGGCCCTCGCGGCGCGCTCATGGATCCTCATCGACTGGCAGAGCCGCCAGCCGCTCGTCGTGAAGGATGCCGACAAGCGCGTCGAACCTGCGTCGCTCACGAAGCTGATGACCGCCTGGCTCGTCTTCGACGCCCTGAAGCAGAAGCGCATCTCGCTCGACCAGGTCATGACCGTCTCGGACCGCGGCTATCGCGCCGAGGGGTCCCGGATGTTCCTCGAGCCGCGTATCCCCGCGACCATCGAGGACCTCATGAAGGGGATGATCGTGCAGTCGGGCAACGACGCCACGATCACGCTCGCCGAGGCCGTGGCCGGCAGCGAGACGACGTTCGTCGACCTGATGAACAAGACGGCGCAGCGCATGGGTCTCGCCGGCACGCACTTCATGAATTCGACCGGGCTGCCCGATGCGCAGCACTACACGACGGCCCGCGATCTCGCGACGCTCGCCGCGAACATCATCCGCGACTTCCCGGAGCACTTCCCGCTCTATTCGATGCGGGAGTTCAAGTACAACAACATCACGCAATACAACCGCAACCGGCTGCTCCTGATCGACCCGCACGTCGACGGCCTGAAGACGGGCTTCACCGAATCGGCGGGCTACTGCCTGATCGCCACGGCGAAGCGCGCACCGCGGCGCCTCATCTCGGTCGTCCTCGGCACGGCATCGGACAGCGCCCGCGCCCAGGAGAGCCTGAAGCTCCTGAACTACGGCTTCCAGTTCTACGAGACGGTCCGGCTCTACACGAAGGGGCAGACGGTCAGCGCGCTGCGCGTCTACAAGGGCGCCGACAGCGAGGTGAAGGCCGGCTTCATGGAAGACTTCCACATCTCGGCCCCGCTCGGAACCGCCGCGCGTCTCAAGGCCACGCTCGAAAGCGTCCAGCCGCTGATCGCACCCGTCGAGGCCGGCAATCGCGTCGGCACGCTCAAGCTCACGCTCGACGGCAAGCCCTGGGGCGAATACCCCGTCGTCGCGCTCGAGACCGTGCGCATCGCCAACATCTTCGGTCGCGGCCTCGACACGCTGCGGCTCATGTTCAAGTGAACGCGCCCGCGTCCCCGATCTGCTGGCTGAACGGCCGCTTCCTCCCGCTGGCGGAAGCGAGCATCCCCGTGCTCGATCGCGGCTTCATCTTCGGGGACGGCGTGTACGAGGTGATCCCGGTCTACGGCCGCCAGCCCTTCCGCCTCGCGGAGCACCTGGCGCGGCTCGCACGAAGCCTCGCGGCCGTGCGCATCACGAATCCGCACGACGACGCCACGTGGACGTCGTTGATCACCGAGCTGGTTGCCCGCCAGGATTTCTCCGACCAGTCGGTCTACATCCAGGTGACGCGCGGCGTCGCGAAGCGCGATCACGCCTTCCCGAAGGACACGGTCCCGACCGTCTTCATGATGTCGAACGCGCTCGTCACGCCGCCGGCTGCGCTCGTCGACAGCGGCGTCGCCGCGATCACCGCGACCGACAACCGCTGGCTGCGCTGCGACGTGAAGGCGACGGCGCTGCTCGCGAACGTGCTGCTGAAGCAGCTCGCCGTCGACGCCGGTGCCGCCGAGGTCGTGCTGCTCCGCGACGGCCCCGATGCAACCGCGCCGCGCCGGCTCACCGAAGGCTCGTCGAGCAACATCTTCGTCGTGCGCGACGGGGCGATCGCCACGCCGAAGCGCGACCACTTCGTCCTCCCCGGGATCACGCTCGACGTCGTCGCCGAGCTTGCCCGCGCGGCTGGCATCCCGTTCGAGGAACGCGACCTCACCGAGGCGGACGTCCGCGCGGCCGACGAGCTGTGGCTCGCGAGCTCGACGCGCGAGGTGCTCGCGATCACGTCGCTCGACGGCCGCCCCGTGGGAATCGGCATGCCCGGCCCCATGTACCGACGCATGATCACCCTGTTCCAGCAGCACAGGAGCGAGCGCCGGCCGTGAGCGAACCGTCCCTGATCGAATACCCCTGCGATTTCCCCATCAAGGTGATGGGCCGCCAGGAGCCCGGCCTCGTGCAGGGCGTCGTCGCGATCGTGCTGCGGCACGCCCCCGACTTCGATCCCGCGACGGTCGGGATGCGCGCGAGCAGCCAGAAGAAGTACCTGTCGGTCACGTGCACGATCCGCGCGACGTCGCGCGAGCAGCTCGACGCCCTTTATCGCGAGCTCTGCGACCATCCGCAGGTGGTGATGGTCCTCTGATGGACGCCATCGGCGAGCGCCGCGATCCGCTGTCCGGTGTGCGTGAGACGCATGAAGCCCCACGCGATGTCGCGCCCGATCGCGATGCACTCGACGGCACCGATGCCGCGCACCGACCGGAAGTTGCCGGCTGCATCGCCCGCCGCCTCGGCGTCACCGTCCGCCACCTCGGCGTCACCGACTACCTCGACACGTGGCGCGCGATGCAGATGTTCACGGAGTCGCGCGACGCATCGACGCCCGACGAACTCTGGCTCACCGCGCATCCGCCCGTGTACACGCTCGGCGTGGCCGGCCGCGATGCGCACCTGCCGCGCGACGACGCCGGCATCCCCGTCGTGCGCACCGACCGCGGCGGACAGATCACGTACCACGGCCCCGGGCAGATCGTCGTCTACACGCTCGTCGACCTGAAGCGCGCCGGCCTCACGGTGCGCGCGCTCGTGCGGCAACTGGAAGACGCC